>NZ_JBQRUW010000052.1:0-88394 GCF_052663305.1 Streptomyces cyslabdanicus | reverse complement strand
GGCTCCACGAGCTTCAACATCCGCAACGACAGCAAGCACAGGGTCGAGTTCTTCCGCGGCGCGACCTGCGACAACGGCGCCCCCGTCGCCACCGTCGGCCCCTGGAGCGACGCCACCAACGTCAGGGTCGAGCACGTCAGGGGCGGCGTCCACGTCAAGCACGGAGTGGTCGGTAGCTTCCGGGTGGTCAAGCGCCACCACGGCGGCGGCGGCGACTACGACGACGACTTCTAAACCCAGACGCGCCATGCGACCCATATAGAACCCCGGCCCGCCGTAATCGGGCCGGGGTTCTGGTCTCAGTCCCCCCGGGACGCTCGGCACGTGGCGCCGCCCGCACCTGCTCCTTGTCCGACAGTGCACGCGCCTTGCTCGCCATCCTAGAACGGCCGGAAGGCGTTGCGAGACCGCCCGCGCTGACGTCCCTCTGCTTCACCGGTTCACCCCAAGGGGGATTCCCCCTGAAACACCCCCAGTTGGCGGTGTTCCCCAGCAGCGATCACGGTTTCCGTCACGGAAGCCGGGTGAGCCCGAACGGGTGACGACAGCGAAAGCCGCGCACCTGGTGCGGCTCCCCCCGACCCGGCCCCATCCAAGACAGCATGGGATGACTGATATGAACAATCGCCTGGTGGAGGACGCGAGCGACGACAACTACGTCATGGACATCCTCGACATCACCTGCACCCCCGCGCTACCGCGCCTCGGACACCCGGTCCGCTGGGAAATGGACAGCTACCTCAAAGAGACCGTCGACCTGACCCAGGTCACCTGCAGGGTCATCATGAAGATCGGCCCCATGAAAATACTGGACAAGAGCTACAAGCTGCCCGACCTGCTCGCACACATGGGCACACACCTCTCCGGCGACACCCACCCACCCGCCGGCCCCTGGAAACAGACCTGGGACCTGCAGATCCCCAGGACAGTACCCGTGGCCAGACACCGACTCCACCTACGCGCCCGGACAGAAGACGGGAAGAACTTCCTCGCCCTCGACATCCCCGTCGCCTTCACCCACAGCTGGACCACCACCAACGACAACATCAACCCGCCACACCGCCACGCACTCGACAGAGACCTCACCGGAGCACTCTGACCAAGAGTTCCTCCCTCCCCCCGCGAGACCCTCACCCGCCCGACGCGGCCATGGTCTGGGGCGTTTCTCCTGCCGCCGCCCTTGGTCACTGCCGATGCCGCGGCCCCTCGGTCGCGCCCGGGTTCAGTCGCTTCACGCGCTCCCGTGGGCCGCCGTGACCAGCACCGATCGAAACACCGGTGACCACACCGGCAACTCGTCACTCACGGCGCCCTGTTGACGCGTGTCAATGGTGATCATAGGCTGCCTCGCCGTCGGCCCCAACGCGCACGCGGAATCCAGGTTCCGTCCGTCTACGCGCGGCCGCCCCTCGTCGACCCGTCGACGGCGGGTCCGGGGTCGCTGCCCGACAGCGCCACCTGCACCGCCCCGAACCGACAACTCCGGGAGGAGCAAGTGAGAAGACGTCTCGCGGCCGCCTGCGCCGCCTCAGCCGTCATCACCACCTTCGCGTTGACCGGCACGCTCGCCGGACCCGCCGCCGCAGCGCCCGACGCGCCGCCCGGGTCCGCCACCGCAGCGCAGGCCAGGTCGGAGAAAGCGGCCACCGCGACCGATCCCGTCACGCACGAGGAAAACGACCGCGTTCCTCAGGGCTCGCTCTGGACGGAGCACTACTTCCCCTCCTCGGACGGCAGCGGGGTCGAGCTGCACGCCGATGTGCTGCGCCCGGCAGACCTGCCGGCGGATGCGAAGACGCCGGTGATCCTGTCGGTGGGCCCGTACTTCTCCCACGCGGGGGAGACCGCTCCCGCGGGCTGGGACCGGGTCGGACCATCGGCGCGCTTTCAGGACTTCATCGAAGGTGCGCGGCTCATGGAGCGCGGGTACACCTTCGTGATGGTCGACCTGCGCGGCTTCGGCGGCAGCACCGGGTGCCTGGACTTCCTCGGCCCGGGGGAGCAGGCCGACATCAAGGCGGCCGTCGAGTGGGCGGCGAGCCGGCCGTGGTCGACGGGCAAGGTCGGCATGTACGGCAAGTCGTACGACGCCAACACCGGTCTTGCGGCCAACACCCTCAAGCTCAAGCCCCTGCGGGCGATCGTCTCCCAGGAACCGACGTGGAACAGGTACAACTACCTGTACAGCAACGGGGTGCCGCGCTCCAACATGACCAGCACCCCGCGGAGTTACTACTCGATCGCGACGATGGCGCCGCTGGCGGACGACAGCGACCACTACAAGGCGAACGCGGGGTACGAGAAGAACCACCCCGAGTGCGAGAGCGACAACCTCACCAACACCCAGAACCCGGACCCGAAGTCGCCGTTCTGGCGCGCCCGTGACTTCGCCTCCCGCGCCGCCGGATCCCAGACGCCGCTGTTCGTCACGTCGGGCTTCGTCGAGGACAACACCAAGCCCGAGGAGATGCAGAAGTACCTGGCCAACCACCGGGGTCCGCAACGCGGTTGGCTCGGTCAGTGGGAACACGTACGCGGCAACGAGACCGCCGCCGACGGCCGGCTCAAGATGGGACGGGCGGGCTGGTTCGACGAGGTGATGCGGTTCTACGACCAGTACCTCCGCGGCGTCGAACCGTCGGTGACCGACCCGGCGTTCTCCGTCGAGGACAGCCTCGGCCACTGGCGCGCCCAGCCGACCTGGCCGGTGACCGGCGACTCGTACAAGGTGCGGCTGGCGTCCGGGCGGTACGTCGACGACGGCGGCACGACACAGCAGGCCGCCCCCTCGATGACGGCGCCGGAGCCTCAGAGCCCGGGCATCGGGTCTCAGGGACCGGACATCGAGTACGCGCCGGAGGCCGGATCGCCGGCGGCCGACCGGGCGAGTGCGCTCGGCGCCGACGCACCCGGGGACAGCTACTGGACCTGGTCCGCGCCCGCCGCCGAGCAGGTGCGGATCACGGGCAGCCCGGAGATCACGCTGAAGACCAGGGGCCAGGGCAACGTCTGGGTACGACTGTGGGACGTCGCTCCTGACGGCAAGGCGACGATGTTCGACGAGAACGTCGCACTGCTGAAGAGCAGCGGATCGACCTCCTTCGCTCTGAAGGCGACGGACTGGACCTTCCAGCAAGGGCACCGGCTGGGGGTCCAGATCGGAACCATCACCTCGAACGGCTGGCGGAGCGTTCCCTCGGACGAGACGGTCACGGTCTCCGACGCGCGACTCGCCCTCGAGGTGCAGGACCCGCGGTTCGACTCGCCGACCCAGGGTGACCGCTCGCCGTACCTGGACACGTACGTGCGGGCGAACACCACCACGCTGAACAACGTCGGCGCCCCCACCTTCCCGCTGAGCACCCCAAAGGGCTGAGCACCTCACAGAACGCATGACCTGCCGGCTGCCCGGCACCCGCCTGTGCGGGTGCCGGGCAGCGTCGCGTATGGCGTGACCTGCACAAACGCACCCTCTCCGACCAGACGGGTCGTCACTTTTGCCCAGGGGCGGCGACCCCAAACGCAATGTGACGCAGCTCATAACATCCTGGCTTTTTCGCGTGCGCCCGCGCTTGATAGAAATGGCCCCGCGTTCCTGTCCGTCGACGGTCGCCCCTCTCCCCTTTTTTCTCCACCCCGCCCCCTGTCGCTTTCGCATGCTCTGGGAACGCCCGTGTCCTCCCCCGCGCCCGCGCTCTCGCGCGGTTCCTCCTGGCCCCTCGTCGCCCTTTTCACGGCGGGCTACCTCGCGCCCTACCTGCTGCCCACCGTCGTCGGCCGCCTCGGTGACCGGCTGGGCCTCGGACCCGCTCAGGCGGGACTCGTCGGCAGTGCGCTGCTGTTGAGTTCGGCCACGGCGGGCTTCACGCTCGCGGCACGCGTCGAGCGGTTCGGGCCACGGCGTCTGGCCCGCTCCGGGCTGCTGCTCGCGGCGCTCGGCTACGGCTGCGCGGCCCTGTCGGACAGTGTGCCGGTGGTGGTCGCCGGGGCGATGGCGGGCGGCTTCGGCTCGGGTACGGCGACGGCGGTCGCCGCGTCGGGCATCGCGGCCCAGCGCAATCCGCACCGCACCTCGACCTTCGGGCTGCTGAGCGTGTCCGCGCTCGCCGGCGTCGCCTATCTGACGATCCCTCACCTCGGGCGCGGACACGGACTGCCGTTCGCCGCGATCGCGCTGACTTCGCTGCTGGTGTGGCCCGCGACGGGCCGGCTCACCGGTGCCGTGGCGCCCGGGCGCACGGCGGCCCCGCGCGGCACGCTCCCCTACCGGCGATCGGGGCTCGTCCTCGCGGGCTCGATGCTGTTCTGGTCCATGGCGCAGAACTCGCTGTGGGGCGTGAGCGGCCGGATCGGCCTGCACCAGGCAGGGCTGAGCGAGGTCACCGTCGGCGCGGTCTTCGCGACGGCCCTGGGCGCCGGGCTGCTCGGTGTCATCGGCGCGAGCGCGTTCGGGGCACGGCTGGGGCGGGCGCTGCCGATCGGGGCGGGCACCGCGCTGATCGCCTGCTGCATCGTGGTCAGCGCCTCGGCGGACGGCCTGCCGTCGTTCGCGACCGGCGAGATCGCCTGGAACACCTTCTATCCGATCGTCCTCTCGTACCTCATCGGGTTGGCGGCCTCACTCGACGTGCGCGGTCGCTGGGCGGTGCTGGCCGGGTCCGCGTCCTCGCTGGGCACCGCCTGCGGCCCGCTCGTCGGAAGCCTGCTGTCCGCGCGCGCCGGCTACCCGGCGATGGGCCTGGTCCTGGGCGCCGGGCTGCTCCTGCTGGCGCTGCCGCTGACGGCGGTCGCCCTGCACACCGGCGGCCGGCCGCTCGTCCCCGGTGCGGTCCGGCGTCGGGGCGGCGCCCCGGCCGCGGTGGTCGCGGCCACGACGGGCACCGCGTCCGCCACGGTGCCCCAGGTGGGCGCCGCGGAACAGCCGGTCGTCGAGATCGAGGTGCCGGTCGCCGCACCGGTGCTGGACCGGGAGGCGTTCGGCACCGCGGGCCCACACGGACTCGCCCACGCAGAGGGGGCCGCGGGTACCCACTGAGGGCCGAATCCCTACTCGGCGTCGGCCGTCTGCGCACCGGCCGCGCATGCAGCCGTCTCGTGAACGGTGCCACCGTGGGGCCGGCCGGTTTTCCCGCGCCGCCGTCCCACGCCGCGATGCGGCACACGCGGTCCGGCCGCAGGATGGTGGCATGGTTGCTCGCATGATCGTGGACCCGCCCGGCGAGGGCGGCGGCCGGCAGGTGCATGCCGACGGCGCCCTCCTGGGCACGGCGTACAGCCTGCATGACCTGTCGGTCTTCCTGGAGCGGGCCGGTCTGGAGGGCATGGACGAATTGGACGTGGCCATGTCGCCTCTGGTGGAGTGGCACGGCGGCGGACCCGAGGTGTGGCCGGCCACGGACTGATCCTGGAGCGGTCCCAGTAGGCCCTGTCGTCCTGCGGACCGCCCCCGGCACCGCACGACGTCCGAGCCGGTTTCCTCGCCGCGGTCCTCGTCCCCGCGGCCTTCTTCCCGGCGATCACCGACTGCCGCGACGACGGCGCCGACGGGCCGGCGGGAAGGTGGGCGAGCGACTTCAGCCGGGGCCGGGCGGCACGGGCTCGCCGGGGCCGGGCGGCACGGGCTCGCCGTGGCCGTCGTCCGGCTCCGCAGGGGCGGAGCCGAGGGCCTTCTTGGGCACCTTCCCCCGCCGCGACTTCCCGCTCGCCATCCCGGCAGCCGCACGAGCCAGCTGCGCCTGTAGCTTCTCGAAAGCTGCCGGCCCTGACAGCTCCCGCATCCTGCGACTCCTGCTCATACACCACCAACGCCCCAGCACCACCGCCGGTCACTGCGATACGGCAGAAGGCACACCGTCGAGCCGGCCGGCCGCCACGGTTGATGGCGCTGACGTCGGGCGTCGACGCCGTGCGCGAGGAACCCACCCATCTCCCTCGACTCCGTGTTCGAGCACGTGGCCTTCGCCACGTTTTGCCCATTTCGGGATGGATGGATGCGTATAAGTGGTTCTGAAGCTGGTTGCACTCATCCGACAACCCGTTCCAGGGATCCGAAGAGCAGGAGAATCGTTTGATCACGGCACGTACACGACGCACCGGGCTGGTCGCCACGGCAGGCGTAGTCGGCGGCGTCCTCGCGCTGACGGCCCTCGCCGGTACCAGCAGCGCTGCCACCGGCGGCGGCGACGGCACCGGGGACCACCACCCCACGGCGAAGGCGCGGGCAGACCAGCCGGCCGCGCAGGCGCAGGCGCAGGCAGACCAGCCGGCCGCCCAGGACGCTTCCGCAGCCCGAGTGAAGATCACGCCCACCCAGGGTGCCCGCAGCGTCGGGATCAGCGACTCCGTCAAGGTGACCGTCGGCGACGGCAAGCTCACCAAGGTGACCATGACCGACATCGCGACCGGCGACGCGGTTCCGGGCACCGTGTCCGCGGACGGCACGTCCTGGAAGCCGAGCGGCCAGTTGGAGCGGGCCACCCGGTATCAGGTCACCGCGGATGCCGAGGACGCCAAGGGCCGCCCCGTCACCGGATACGCCACGATCAACACGGTCTCCCCGGCCGGCGACTTCACCGGGCACCTCTCCCCCCAGGACGGCTCGACCGTCGGCGTGGGCATGCCGGTGACGGTCAACTTCAACAAGGCGATAGGCGACAAGGCCGCCGTGCAGTCGAAGATCGAGGTCAGCTCCAGCAGCGGCCAGCACGTCGTCGGTCACTGGTTCAACGACCACCGCCTGGACTTCCGTCCCAGGAACTACTGGAAGCCGGGTTCCACCGTCACCGTCAAGCTCCACCAGCACGGCGCCCAGAAGACGGTCACCTTCAAGATCGGCCGGAGCCAGATCAGCACGGTCGACGCCAAGACGAAGCAGATGACCGTCGTACGGGACGGCAAGACGATCAGGACCATCCCGATCTCGTCCGGCAGCCCCAAGCACCCGACGTACAACGGCCAGATGGTCATCTCCGAGAAGTTCAGGCACATCCGCATGAACGGTGCGACCGTCGGCCTCACGAACAAGCACGGCAAGCCCGCGTACGACATCGCGGACGTACCGCACGCCATGCGCCTGACCGACTCGGGCACGTTCATCCACGGCAACTACTGGAGCGCCGACCCGATCTTCGGCAAGGTCAACACCAGCCACGGCTGCGTGGGGCTGAAGGACGTCAGGGGCGGCGGCGACGACCAGCAGCCCGCGGCGTGGTTCTTCGACAACTCGATGATCGGTGACGTCGTGATCGTCAAGAACTCCGGGGACAGGACCACGCTGGCGCCGGACAACGGCCTCAGCGACTGGAACATGCCGTGGAGCCAGTGGGTCGCGGACAGCACCACGGGCTGACGCGTTTTCGCGCACTGCACGCGTCTGCACAGCCGTGCGAGCCTCCAACGCTGCCCCCATGCTGGAACTGAGGGGGCACGACGGAGGAAGTGGTGACGATGCGGACCGTTGTGGACCTCACTCGCTGCGAGGGCTACGCACAGTGCGTGTTCCTCGCACCGGAGGTGTTCCAGCTGCACGGGGAGGAGGGTCTGCTGTACGCACCGGCCGTCCCCGACGACCAGGTCGAGCGTGTGCGGCAGGCCGCGGCGGCGTGCCCGGTCCAGGCCATCCTCGTCGGTGAAGAGGTGAGTGCCGATGCCCGGTGATCCCGAGGACGGCCGGATCGTCGTCGTCGGTGCGTCGCTGGCCGGGTTGAGGGCCGCGGAGGCGCTGCGCACGGAAGGCTTCACCGGCTCACTGACGGTGGTCGGGGACGAGCCGTACCCGCCCTACGACCGGCCGCCGCTGTCCAAGCAGGTGCTGCTCGGCCAGGCGGCGGCGGACAGTACCGGGCTGCCGATGCGCCGGGACCCGGACGCCGACTGGAGGCTGGGCGTACGGGCCACCGGCCTGGACCCTCTCGCGAAGCAGGTGATGCTGGACGACGGCGGGTCGCTGCCCTACGACCGGCTGCTCATCGCCACCGGGACACGCGCACGCCCCTGGCCCAACCCGGAAGAGGCCGCCCTGGACGGGGTGTTCACCCTGCGCACGCGTGACGACGCCGCGGGGCTGTCCGAACGCCTGGCGGCCGGGCCGCGGCGGGTGCTGGTGATCGGTGCCGGTTTCACCGGCTCGGAGATCGCCTCGGCCTGCCGGGAGCGGGGGCTGGAGGTCACGGTCGCCGAACGCGGCCCCGCGCCCCTGGTGGGCGCGCTCGGCGGCACCCTGGCGAAGCTCGCGGCCGTCATGCACCGCAACCACGGCGTGGACCTGCGCACCGGGGTGACGGTCACCGCCCTGCGCGGAGACGGCAGCGGCCGGCTGACCGGCGCGGAGCTGTCCGACGGCAGCCGCGTCGACGCCGACGTGTGCGTCGTGGCGTTGGGAGCGGTCCGCAACGTCGAATGGCTGGCGGACTCCGAGCTGGTGGCGGGCCCGCGCGGCATCGCCTGCGACGCCGGATGCCGCGCCTTCACCATGTACGGCATCGTCACCGACGACGTCTTCGTGGCCGGCGACGTCTCCCGCTTCCCCCACCCGCTGTTCGGCTACCAGCTGCTCTCCCTGGAGCACTGGGGAAACGCGGTCGAGCAGGCCGAGGTGGCGGCCCACAACATGGTCGCCCCGGGACCCCTGCGACGTCCGCACCTCGCCCTCCCGACGTTCTGGTCGAACCAGTTCGGGCTCAACATCAAGTCGGTGGGCGTGCCCACCTTCTCCGACCATGTGGTCGTCGCCCAGGGCTCGTTGGAGGCGCGCCGTCTGGCGGTGGTCTACGGCTACCAGGGGCGGGTCACCGCCGCGGTCACCGTCGACATGGCCAAGTCGCTCGACCACTACGCGCGTCTGATCGAGACCGCGGCCCCGTTCCCGCCCCCGCCGGGCGCGGCGGACCGTGCGGTCGCGGCCGACGTCCCCCTCCCCTCCGACGTGCCGGATCCGAAGGGGCTGTCCCACGGCCCCACCGTGGCGCTCACCGGATACCTGCCCGACCGCCGGTTGACGGTGGTGCGGCCCACGGGGTGACCTGCGCCCCGCCCGACCACGAGGAGCCACCATGGACTCCGAGACCTTGCTGGCACGGATCACCGACTACGCCAGCCGCCCCGATCCCTACCCGCTGTACGCGGAACTCCGCGAGGCCGGCCCCGTAGTGCGGCAGGCGGACGGCAGCTACCTGGTCGGGACCTACCACGAGATCGCCGCTCTGCTGCACGACCCACGGATGAGCGCCGATCCCCGTACTCGTCGTGAGACGACGCGCAAACCGCCGTTCCTGCGGCTCGACGACCCCGAGCACCACAGGCTGCGCACCCTGGCCATGCGGCCGTTCGGACCGCCGCACAGCCCGGGCCGGGTGGACGCCATGCGCGGCGAGATCGACCGGATCACCAGGGAACTGACGGAGTCCTTCCGGGCGGGCCGGCAGCTCGACATCGTCGACGACTTCGCCTACCCGCTGCCTGTCACGGTGATCTGCCGCCTGCTCGGCGTGCCGCGCGAGGACGAGCCGCTGTTCCGCGCCTGGTCCGACGCTGTGGTCGCGTCCGCCGACGTCAGGCCCGAGGAGGACTCCACCGAGACGGACCAGGCGGGCGACCAGGCACGGATGGAGATGGGCCGGTACCTCGTGAACCTCGCCGAGCGGCGCCGCGACCGACCGAGCGACGACATGCTCTCCGCCTTCGTCAACGAGCCGGACCCCGCCCTGCGGCTCACTCAGGAGGAGCTCGCGGAAACCGCCGTGCTGCTCCTCATCGCGGGACATGAGACCACGGTCAACCTGATCACCAACGGGGTGCTCACCCTGCTGCGCCACCCCGGGCAACTGGACCGTCTGCGCCGCGAACCCGAACTGCTGCCGCGAGCGGTGGAAGAACTGCTGCGCTACGCACCTCCGGTCCAGATGCGCGAACGCATCCCGCACGCCGCCGTCGACGTCGCCGGCACCACCCTTCCCCCGAGCGCGTCCGTCGTTCTCGTGCTGGCCTCGGGCAACCGCGACCCCAAACGGTTCCACGAGCCCGACCGGTTCGACCCCACCCGCCCGGACAACCAGCATTTCGGCTTCGGCAGCGGTATCCATCTGTGCTACGGCGCGCCCCTCGCCCGAATCGAAGCCCAGGCCGCTCTCGGTGCGCTGCTCCCCCACCTCGGCACGGCACGCCTGGTCCAGGACCCGCCCCCCTACCGTCAGAACGCCATGCTCCGCGGTCCCCGCCACCTGCCCGTCCGGCTGTGAGGCCGCGTCAGCACACCCACCACGGTCGCCGTCGCCGTCGTAACCGGTGGCCCCTTGCCGGACCTGACGGAACGAACGGGCCGTGCTGTAGCGTGCGTGCTCATGTCGATCCCGTCCCTGCTTCTGGACCGGCTGCGCCGGACCGGTCTGAGCGATGCGGTGTCCGTGACCCCGGCCGAGGGGGGAGTCGCCGCCCTGGCGGGTGTCGCGACGCTCCGCGAGGGGCCGCCCGTGTTCGTGAAGGCCTTTCGCGAGACGCCCTCTGACGGTCTGTTCACGGCGGAGGCCGAAGGGCTTCGCGTGCTGCGCGAGCTGGGCGGGGCCGCCACCCCGGAGGTGGTGTTCGTGGGCCGGGACGTGCTGGTGCTGTCCGTTCTGCAGCCGCGTCCGGCTGGGAAGGACTTCTGGGAGCGGCTCGCCCACACCCTCGCGCGGCTGCACACCACCACCGTGCACGACCGCTTCGGCTGGTCCCGCGACAACTGGCTGGGGCGCCGCCGGCAGGACAACACCTGGGACACCGACGGTCACGCCTTCTTCGCCCGGCGCCGCCTGCTGCGCTGGCTGCCGGAGCCCCGGGTGCGGGCGGCGCTGGACGAACGGGACCGGCGGGCGCTGGAGCGACTGTGCGAGCGGCTGCCCGAGTTGCTGCCTGCCCGGCCCGCCTGCCTGACCCACGGCGACCTGTGGGCGCACAACATCCTCGCCACCCGGGACGGGCAGCCCGCTCTGATCGACCCGGCGGTCTCCTACATGTGGGCCGAAGTGGACCTGGCCCATCTGTGGTGTTCGCCGCACCCGCCCGAAGCGGCTCGGTTCTTCGCGCGGTACGCGGAGCTGACCGGGCTCGACGACGACTGGCCCGCCAGGATGCCGATCATCCAGTTGCGGCAGCACCTCGCCGTCATCGCCCAGTACGATCACGACTGGGGTGCGGCGGACCAGGTCCGTGCCACGCTCAGGCCGTTCCGTTCGTAGTCGAGCCGTGGTCGAGCTCCCGAACTCGCCGCCGTGGCGGGGAAAGTCCGGCCGGTCCCCCGTTCGGGACCTTCGGCCCGGGATCCGTCGACGGGGCAGCCCCTAGCGTTCACCGCCATGGAGAACGACACGAGCCGGCGGACCGGCCGAACCATCCCCCTGCGGCAGTCCTTCGCGCCCCGCACGTCCGGGCGCGTCGCATGATCGACCACTCCTCCGTCGCGGACACGTCGGTCCCCTGTCCCTCACCGGTGAGCGGGGACCGCCGGTCCGGCTGGGTGATGGTCCTCGCCGGGATCATCGGCTGGTTCGCCGCGTTTCGGCTGACCGTCGACGACTGGCACGTCCTCAAGGACCCGGCCTACCGGCCCTCGTGCGACATCAGCCCGGTCGTGAGCTGCGGCGGCGTCATGTCCAGCCCCCAGGGCAGCCTGTTCGGTTTCCCCAACATGCTCCTCGGGCTCGGCGCCTTCGCCGCGGTGGCCGCTCTCGGCGTGGCCGTGCTCGCGGGCTCCCGTCTCCACCGACTGTTGTGGCTCGCGCTGAACGCGGGGGCGTTGGCGGGCGCGGTACTCGTCCACTGGTTGATCTGGCAGTCGCTGTACGAGCTCAACAAGCTCTGCCCCTACTGCATGGTCGTGTGGGTGGTCACCATCGCCCTGGTCTGGTACGTGACCCTGCACAACCTGGACCGTGGTGTGGTGCCCCTGTCCGCGCGCGGGCGGCGGGTCATCGGCGTCGTGCTGGACACCCACTGGATACTGCTCGGCGCCTGGTACGCGCTCATCGCGGTACTCGTCCTGACCCGGTTCTGGCCGTACTGGAGCAGCCTTCTGTGAAACGGGGAAAGGCGGCCGGGGTGCAGGCGGGCCGCCGCCCCGTGCCGGAGCGTCCGTTCGGCGTATATTGAGGAAAAGGCGGCTCTATTGGCATGAAAAGGTCGATTCCCGCCTTTCACGGCGCCTGACGAACCAACTCACCGGATCCGCCCCCAGGTGGGGCTCGAGTCGAATCCGACCCGTCCGGAGGAGGACGCGATGAGGGACGTGGCGAGCAAACGGGACGTGGACGACCGTCCCGCGGTCACCGAGCGGGTCGTGACACTCACGGTGAACGGCCGGTCGCACACCCTGCGCCTGGACACCCGGGTCACCCTGCTGGACGCCCTGCGGGACCGGCTGGGCCTGGTGGGCACGAAGAAGGGCTGCGACCAGGGTGCCTGCGGTGCGTGCACGGTCCATCTGGACGGCAGGAGGGTGCTGTCCTGCCTGACCCTGGCGGCCCAGGCCGAGGGCCGGGCGATCACCACCATCGAGGGTGTCTCGGGCGCCGACGGGCCGCATCCGGTGCAGAAGGCCTTCATGGAGCACGACGGCTTCCAGTGCGGCTTCTGCACGCCGGGGCAGATCATGTCCGCGGTGGCGCTGATGGCCGAGGGCCGGGCCGGCTCCGACGAGGAGATCCGGGAGTTCATGAGCGGCAACCTGTGCCGCTGCGGTGCCTATCCCAACATCGTGGCCGCGATCCGCGAGGCGGTGTCCGGGGGAGGTCCCGATGCACGGCTTTGACTACGTACGGGCCACCGACACCCAGGAGGCGGTACAGCTGCTGGCGGACGACCCGGCGGCGTCCTGCCTGGCGGGCGGCACCACGCAGCTCGACCTGATGAAGGACGGGGTCCTGGAGCCGCCGCGGTTGATCGACATCACCCGGCTCCCGCTGCACGGCATCGAGCGCCACGGCGAGTCCCTGCACGTGGGGGCGCTCGCCACCATGGAGGAGCTGGCCGCCGACGCCACGGTGGCCGGGCGGCTGCCCGTGGTGCGCGAGTCGCTGCTGCTGGGCGCGTCGGTGCAGCTGCGGAACATGGCCACCATCGCGGGCAACCTGCTGCAGCGCACCCGCTGTCGCTACTTCCGCGACCCGACGGTCGCCGAGTGCAACAAGCGCGCACCGGGCTCCGGCTGTGCCGCGGTGCAGGGCGCGGCGCGTATGCACGCCGTGCTCGGGGTCAGCGAGCGGTGCATCGCGCTGCACGCCTCCGACCTCGCCGTCGCCCTGGTGGCGCTCGGCGCGGTCGTGCACATCCAGGGGGTGTCGGGGCGTCGCACCGTGCCGCTGACGGAGTTCTACCTGACGGCCGACGAGAGCCCCGAGCGCGAGAACGTGCTGGAGCACGCCGAGCTGATCACCGAGGTCGAGATCCCGCTGCCGCCGCCGGCCGCCCGGTCGGGCTACCTCAAGGTCCGCGACCGGATGTCGTACGAGTTCGCCCTCGCCTCGGCCGCGGTGCTGCTCGTCGTGGACGACGGCACGGTGAGCCAGGCCCGCATCGGGCTGGGCGGGGTGGGGTCGAAGCCCTGGCGGGCCTACGAGGCCGAGCACGTACTGACCGGCGCGCCCGCCACGACGGCCACGTTCCAGGACGCGGCCGAGGCCACGATGCGCGAGGCCTGGACCGTCCCGGGTACGGCGTTCAAGGTGCCGCTCGCCCGGCGCACCCTGGTGCGCCAACTGCAGACCGTGTCGGGAGTGACCGTATGAGCACCGTCGAGAGCAGGCCGCTGGTCGGCGCGGGCGTCAGCCGGGTCGACGGCCCGCGCAAGGTCACCGGCACCGCCCCGTACCCCATGGACTTCAGCGTCCCCGGCCAGGCCTACGGCGCCGTGGTGCAGAGCACCGTCGCCGCGGGCCGGATCGTCCGCATGCACACCGGGGCCGCCGAGGGCTCCCCGGGTGTGATCTGCGTACTCACCCACGAGAACGCCCCGAGGGTCGCGACGGGACCGACGACGGCGCTCGGGGAGCCGATGCCCTCACCGCTGCGCAACGACCGGATCCTCCACCACGGTCAGCACATCGCCTTCGTGGTGGCCGAGACCCCGGAGCAGGCCGCCGCCGCGGCACGCCTGGTGCGGGCCGACTACGAGGTAGCGGAGCCGCTGCTGGACCTCCATGACCCCAGGGCCGAGCAACTCGTCGACCCGTGGGGGATGGACCACTCGCGCGGTGACGCCGCAGCAGCGCTGGAAACCGCGGAGGTAACTCTCCGCGCCACGTACACCACGGCGGACAACACCCACAACCCGCTCGGGCTGTTCGCCACCCTCGCCGCGTGGGAGGGCGACACCCTCACCGTCCACGACACCAGCCAGTGGCCGTCGATGGTCCGCACCACCCTCGCCGCGGTCTTCGGTGTCCCCGAGAGCTCGGTGCGGGTCCTGGTGCCCTACGTCGGCGGGGGCTTCGGCGCCGGACTGCGCGTGTGGCCGCACGTGATCCTGACCGCCATGGCCGCCCGGGTGCTGGGCCGCCCGGTCAAGCTGGTCCTGACCCGGCCGCAGATGTTCACCTCGGTCGGGCACCGCCCCAGCGGCGTGCAGTGGCTCGGTGTCGGTGCCACGCGCGAGGGCGACCTGGTCGCCCTCGACCACCGCAGCCTCAGCTCCCTGAGCATGGAGGGCGGCGACTACGAGCCGTTCGCCTCGGCAACCGCCTTCGCCTACCGCTGCCCTCACGTGCGCACACGGGACCGGCAGGCGCGGATCAACGTCCCCGTGCCGACGTCCATGCGCGCCCCGGCCGAGGCGCAGGGCAACTTCGCGCTGGAGTCCGCGCTCGACGAACTGGCCTGGACCCTGCGCATGGACCCCCTGGAGCTGCGGCTGCGCAACCACACGGACGTCGATCCGCGCAACGGGCTGCCCTGGTCCGGCGAGGCGCTCCTGGAGTGCTACGAGGTCGGCGCCCGGCGCTTCGGCTGGTCCGACCGCAATCCCGAGCCGCGCTCCATGCGCGACGGGAACTGGCTCGTCGGCTACGGCATGGCGAGCGCGCTGTTCCCCCACTTCGCGCAGCCCTGCGCGGCGCAGGCCACCGTCAACAGCGACGGCAGCGCGCTGGTGCGCAGCGCCGCGACCGACATCGGCACCGGCACGTACACGGTGATGACCCAACTGGCCGCCGAGGAACTGGGCCTGCCCCTGGACCTGGTCCGCTTCGATCTGGGCGACTCGGACATGCCCAACTCGACGATGGCGGGCGGCTCCGGCCTGACCGGTGCGCTGGGCAACGCCGTGCACGACGCCTGCCGGCGGCTGGTGCGCTCGTTCGCACGGCTCGCGCGTGACGACGCGGACTCGCCCCTGCGGGGCGCGTCCCCGGACGACGTGGAGTCCACCGGTGGGCGGGTCCACCTCGCGGGCCGCCCGGACCGCGGGGAGTCGTACGTCGACATACTCGCCCGGCACGGGCTGTCCGAGCTCACGGCGAACGGGAACAGCACCCCGCCTGTCGCCACCGAGCTGAGCATGTCGCCCGCCGGCGCGTACGGCGCGAAGTTCGTGGAGGTCCGCGTCGACGCCGACCTCGGCCTCATCCGGGTCGCGCGGGTGGTCTCCGCGATCGACGGCGGCCGCATCCTCAACGCCAAGACGGCCAGGAGCCAGATCATCGGCGGGACCGTCGGCGGCATCGGCATGGCTCTGTACGAGGACACCGTCACCGACCCGCGCACCGGGCGCGTCGCGAACGGTACGCTCGCCGACTACCTCGTCGCCGTGAACGCCGACGTGCCCGACCTCGACGTGGTCTTCGTCGGCGAGCCGGACCGATCCACCCCGACCGGCACCAAGGGCGTGGGCGAGGTCGGCCTGGTCGGCATCGCGCCGGCGATCTCCAACGCCGTGTACCACGCCACCGGAAAGCGCCTGCGCGAACTGCCGATCACCCTCGACGCCCTCCTCTGAGCCGTTGCGGGAGGACGTCGGCGCGGGCTTCTCACAGCGCCTTCTGTCCGGTTCGGGTCGGCGTGGGACAAGGGGCGCGCATGGGCAACCCCGGCCCGATTACGGCGGGCCGGGGTGCTACATGGTAGGGCGCATCCGGGTTTAGAAGTCGTCGAAGTCGCCGCCGCCGCCGTGGTGGCGCTTGACCACCCGGAAGCTACCGACCACTCCGTGCTTGACGAAGACGCCGCCCCTGACGTGCTCCACCCTGACGTTGGTGGCGTCGCTGTGGGGGCCGACGGTGGCGACGGGGGAGCCGTTGTCGCAGGTCGCGCCGCGGAAGAACTCGACGGTGTGCTTGCTGTCGTTGCGGATGTTGAAGCTCCTGGAGCCCAGGCCGCTCACCACGGTGATGCAACCGTCGGGGTGGGCGCGGTACTCGCGCTCGTTGATGTAGATCCGGCCGATTTCGTGGTGGCGCTTGCCGTACTCGCCGCCTTCGCCGCCGCCGCCTTCGCCGCCGCGGCCGCCGCCGCCCTCGTTGCCCTTGCCCTGCCCGGACATGCCGTCCATCGGCACCTGGGCCGGAGCGGGCGCCTGCTGGACGACGGCCGGGGCCGCCTCGGGCGCGGGGGCGGCCGTGGCGTAGGTGATGCCGGTCACGGCGAGTCCTGCGGCGGCAGCGACTGCCGCGGTCACGGCGGTGGAACGGGTCATGATCATGGCTGTTCTACTCCTGTCTCAGAGAGGCCGGCTTTGGCAGCCGACGTGTCATCGAACGTAATGAACACCCCCATAGCTGTCATTTCGGGCCTGTCGGAAGGGCAGGGATCAGGGAGCCGAATGGGGGACCCGAAACACCCTCAGACCCGGCTTCGTCGGTGCTGACGGCACGTCAATCTCTCGCAAGCCATGGGTAGATTGATGAGGGATTAGGCCTTCAAGGTGATCTCTGATGCCTGATCACCCGTGCGGCAGCGGGTCGCCTGGAAATACCGCGCCAAGGGCGCACCGGATTCCGGGCGCTCGCCGCCGGCCCTCTACCCGCACCCGCACCGGAGAACCGAGTGTCCGATTTCCATCCTCCGACCGCACCAGCCGCCCAGCCGAACCCGGCCGCCTCCGGACAGCGGCGTCCGCGCACCCTGCTGGCCATGCACGCCGATCTCCCCGGCCGGCTGTTCGACCGCGCCGCCCTGAGCCGGCTCACCACGCTCGCCGACCTCGACCCGGCCCTCGTCGTCGACGACTTCGACGACCCGCGTGCCACCGCGGCCCTGCGCGAGACCGAGGTCGTCGTCAGCGGGTGGGGCTGCCCGCCGCTGGGCGAGGACGTCCTCGCCCGGGCGCCGGCGCTGCGCGCCGTCGTCCACGCCGCCGGATCGGTCAAGCACCACATCACCGACGCCTGCTGGCGGCGCGGGATCCAGGTCAGCTCGGCGGCCTGGGCCAACGCCCTGCCCGTCGCCGAGTACACCGTGGCGGTGATCCTCCTCGCCAACAAGCAGGTGCTGCGCATCCGGGACGACTACCGCGCCCGGCGCGGCGTCGGGCACGACTGGGTGGCCGCCTACGCCCACATCGGGAACTACCGGCGCACGGTCGGCGTCGTCGGCGCCTCCCGTATCGGCCGCCGCGTCCTGGAACTCCTCCGCCCGCACGACCTCGACCTGCTCCTGTACGACCCCTACGTGGACGCGGCGGAGGCCGAACTGCTCGGCGCCCGCTCCGTGGAGCTGGACGAGCTGTGCGCGGCCGGCGACGTGGTCACCGTCCACGCCCCCGAACTGCCCGCCACCCGGCACCTCATCGACCGCCGCCGGCTCGCGCTGTTCCGCGACGACGCGACCCTGGTGAACACCTCCCGTGGTTCCCTGGTCGACCAGGACGCCCTGGTCGAGGAACTCCTCACCGGCCGTCTCAACGCGGTGCTCGACGTCACCGTCCCCGAAGTCCTGCCCGCCGACTCCCCGCTGTACGACCTGCCCAACGTCCTCCTCACCCCGCACGTGGCCGGCTCCCTCGGCGGCGAACTCCACCGCATGGCGGCAGCCGCTGTCGACGAGCTCGCCCGCTACGCCGCCGGCCGCCCCTTCGCTCACCCCGTGCACCGCGAGGAGACCACCCGCTCGGCCTGAGGAGGCCCTGCCCTTCACGACCTGTTCTCGCTGGTGCGGTTCCACGCCGTCGTGTTGACGCGTGCTCAGGTATTGCGCCCGGTGTTCCGCGCGCTTCGCTCGACGTTGGCTGGAAGTCGCCCGTGGTGGCTAGAGTCTGGGGCATGTCGAAGGTGGATGTCGGCCGCTATCTGGAGCGACTGGGTGTCACGGCTCCCGACGTGCCGTCCTTGGCGGGGCTGCGGGCGCTGCACGCCGCGCACGTGGCCCGGGTGCCCTACGAGACCCTGGAGATCCATCTGGGGCGGGCGACAACGGTGGACCCCGAGGAGTCGGTGGCCCGGATCCTGCGGGGGCGCGGCGGCTACTGCTTCCACCTCAACGGGGCGTTCGCCACCCTGCTCGACGCCCTGGGGTACGCCGTGACGTGGCACCGCGGCGGAGTCCAGGGCAGTCGAACGGCTCGGCCGCCCGGCGCGAACGCCAACCATCTGGCCCTCACAGTCGCCTGCGAGGGCGAGACCTGGTTCGTCGACGTCGGGCTCGGTGACGCGCTGTACGAGCCGCTGCCGCTCCGTGCCGGGGAGTACCGGCAGGGGCCGTTCGCCTACCGGCTCTCGCGGTCGGCGGTCGAGCCCGACGGGTGGCGCTTCGAGCACGACCCCCGCGGCTCCTTCGCGGGGATGGACTTCTCCCTGACGCCCGCCGGGCCGGAGGACTTCGCCGCACAACACCGGGAGTTGTCCACCTCGCCGAGTTCGGGGTTTGTGCGGGTCGTCTCCGCGATCCGCAGGGACGCGGCCGGCACGGACGAGCTCCGGGGCTGCGTACTGGTCCGGACGGACGGTGACGGGCGGTCGGAGCGGAGACTGACCACCGCGGCCGCCTGGTTCGGTGCCCTCGCGGACGTCTTCGGGCTCGCCCTCACCGACGTCGGCGAGGAGGAGCGGTCCGCGCTCTGGGGCAGGGCGCGGTCGGCCCACCAGGCGTGGCTCGCCGCCCGCTCCGACTGACCGGGGGGGCCTAGGGGGCGGCGGTGAGTGCCGGAAGGAGACGATGCGCGTTGTCGCGGTTGATGCGGCGGCGCTGCTGTTCGTCGAGTGCGGGGTCGTTGTCGAGCGCGGGTGCGGTGACACCCGTGACCAGCTGGGCCGGGGTGGGCGGCCAGTCACTGCCGTAGAGGATCCGGGAGGAGTCCACGACGGACAGCAGACTGGGCGTGGACGAGGGCGACATGGGGCCGGCCGTGTCGTAGTAGAAGCGGTGCAGGTAGTCGCGGACCCGGGCGGGTTCGACCTTGGGCGTCAGGAAGTCGCCGAACGCCTCCACGCGGCCGGCGATGTACGGCAGGAAGCCGCCTCCGTGCGGCAGGACGAAGGTGAGGTTCGGGTAGCGGTCCAGCGTGCCGTTGATGATGAGGTTGATCGCCGCGCGCGTGGTGTCCATCAGGAAGTCGCACAGGAACGGCGGTACGCCCTCCAGCTCCGCGCCGCCGCCGGGGACGTCCATCGGGTGCGTACTGACCACGGCCGAGCGTTCGTTCAGCTCCGCCAGGATTCCGTCCTGGTCGGGGTGGCCGAGGTAGACCCCCTTGACGCTGGTCCGCACGCTGACGCCGACGGCCCCGAGCTCGTCCATCCCATGGGTGAGCGACCACCTCGACAGGTCCGGGCTGTCGAGGAACAGCGGGGTGTAGAAGGCGAAGCGGTCGGGATGGCTCGCGACCAGGTCGCCGGCGGCCTGCAGGGCGACCCGGGCGCTTTCCTTGCGCACCTTCGGGTCCTGGAGGCGGCCCAGCATCGCGACGGTGAACACGCTGGTGCGGATGCCCGCCTCGTCCATCATCGTGAGCGCGGTGCCGAGGTCCCACTGGGTCCACCAGGGCAGGCGCCGACGCTGGACGATCTCCTGTTTCTCCGCCCAGTCGAGCCATTGTGGCGCGGTGAAGTGGTGGTGCACGTCCACGCGCTCCCGGCGTGCGTCGCCCTCCGCCGCCGTCGGCCCGCTGGTGCCCGTGCCGGCCAGTGGGGCCGTGCCCGCAGCCGTCTGTACGGATGTCATGGACAGGCTCCCCTGTTCTGTGGTGACGCCGAGGAAGTCGATCGTGCGGGGGTGGGTTCTCGCGCCGCGGTGGCCGTCAGCGCCCGAGGATCCGAAGCAGAACGCCGGTCAGTTCCTTTTCCCTGTCCGCCGTCTCGGCCTCGGCCCGCCAGGCCACGAAGCCGTCGGGCCGGACCAGCACCGCGCCCTCCCGTGCGACGCCGTGCGCCGAGGACCAGTTGGCACCGCCGCCGGTGTCCAGGTCGTACTCCGCTCCGTCGCCGACGGAGTAGACGTCGAGCGGTACGTTGAGCCGCGCGCCCACCGTGCGGGCCGCGGTGCGCCAGTCGGGACCCCCGCAGAGCAGGACGAAAGAGCGCTCGTACAGGTCAATGGTGGAGACCTTCGCGCCGTCACGTGTGACCCACAGGTGCGGTGCACGGCTTCCGGGCTCGCCGTCCAGGCACAGGACGTCCGGGATGACGTCCTGAGTCGTCGCGCCGACCACCGCGCCGGACGCGTAGCGATAGCCCAGCGCCACGGTCATCAGGTCCGCGGAGTCGTTCGAAGCCGTCCGGGCCGAGTAGCCGGGGTGCTGTTCACGAGCGGCCTGAACGGTCGCTCGCGCGCTGGTGGCCTGGGCCACCGGCCGGCGCTCGGCCTCGTAGCTGTCCAGCAGCGTCGAGCCCGCCCAGCCGCGCAGGACCGCGGCGACCTTCCAGGCAAGGTTGTGCGCGTCCTGGATACCGGTGTTGGATCCGAACGCCCCGGTCGGCGGCATTTCGTGGGCGGAGTCACCCATGAGGAACACGCGCCCGTCCCGATAGCTGTTCGCCACGCGGTCCGCCGCGTGCCACGGCGCCTTCCCGGTGATCTCCACGTCCAGATCGCGCACGCCGGCCGCCGCCCGGATGTGCTCGGTGATCCGGCTTTCGGTGAAGTGCTCCAGCGTCTGTCCGCGCTCGGGGAACCAGGGCACGTGGAAGACCCACTGCTCCTCGTTGTCCACGGGCAGCAGCACGCCTTCGCCGACGGGGTCGGTGACGTAGCAAACGACGAACTTCTGCTCCCCCGCGACCTCGCGCAGCAACTTGCTGCGGAAGGTGACGCTGACGTTGTGGAACAGGTCGCCCGAGCCCGAGTGTTCGATCCCGAGCCGCTCGCGGACGGGGCTGCGGGGGCCGTCGGCGGCGAACAGGTAGTCCGACCTCACCGTGTACGTCTCACCGGTGTCCCGGGCCTGAAGGACGGACCGCACGCCGTCCGCGTCCTGGCTGAAGGACAGCAGCTCCGTGCCGAAGCGCACGTCCCCGCCCAGGTCGCGGGCGCCTTGCAGCAGTACCGGCTCCAGATCGTTCTGGCTGCAGGCGCAGCGGACGGTCGAGCACAGGTCCATCTCCGGCGGCCTGCCGGTGATCCGCGCCGAGAGCCATCGCCGGCTCTCGCCGCGCAGGGTGTCCACCTGAAGAATTCCGTGGTTCTTCGACAGCATGGTCGCGGCCTTCCGGATGTCCGGCTCGAGGCCCGCGGTCCGGAACAGTTCCATCGTCCGCATGTTGTTGCCACGTCCACGCGGATGCGCCGACGTGGCGGCATGGCGCTCGACGACACGGTGCGGGATGCCCAGGCGCCCGAGGAACACGGATGCGGACAAGCCCACGAGTGAGCCCCCCACGACCAGGACGGGCACATACTCGTTGCCGCGATCATTCATCGCGTTCTCTCCTCTGGAATCAGCATCTCCGCGGCGCGGTGGCCGATGGGTTCCGTGACTCGCTCTCATCTCTTGTGCCATGTACGGCGAGCCGATAAGCAGTGATCACCCGAACAGCGGAGAATCCGCCCCGCCGCGGCCCGTGCGCACGGCCCCGACGACCGTGCGGGATGCCGGTGGGTGCGATCGGGCGAATCGCGTTTACGTAAGGGATCCTTCCGGGGACCCGTGGATCGTCAGTCGTACATCTGCTGTCCCGTGCCGGGGCGGAAGCTTTGAGAAAGGCCGGGATGATGACTCAGCTCGACGAACGGGACACCACGGACTCGACGGCGGACGCGGTCGCGGCGGCCTCGCGCGGTGCGGTGGCGTATCGCGCCAACCCCTATCCGGTGTACGCGTGCCTGCGCGAGTCGGCCCCGGTGTGCCGCCTGTCTCCCCCGCACGGGGTGGAGACGTACCTGATCACCCGGTTCGACGACGCCAAGGCCGCCCTGACGGACCCGCGCATCAGCAAGGACATGTACGCGGCGATGGACGCGTACCACACCATTTTCGGTGACTCGTCCATCGCGCTCGACGACAACATGCTCTTCTCCGACCCGCCCAAGCACACCCGGCTGCGCCGCATCGTCAACAGGGCGTTCAGCCCGCGCCGTATCGAGTCCTTGGGTCCTCGGATTCAGCAGATCACCGACGAACTGCTGGACCGCTGCTCCACCGACGCGCCCGTCGACCTGCTGTCGTCCTTCGCCTTCCCGCTCCCCCTCATCGTGATCTGCGAGCTCATGGGAATTCCCGAGGACGAGCGCGCGGAGGTTCAGAAGTGGTGCACCATCGTCGCGCGCACCGGATTCAGCAAGGAGGACAAGGAGAAACTGGCCCAGGCCGAGGGAGCGCTGCGCGACTATTTCGCCGAGCTCATCCTGCGCAAGCGCGAGAGCGCGTCCGACGACCTGCTCAGTGATCTGATCCGGACGCAGGACGAGCAGGGGGCCATGACCGACGGGGAGCTTCTGTCGACCCTGTGGGTGCTGCTGTTCGCCGGCCACAAGACGACCGCGTACCTCATCGGCAACGCCGTGTTCAACCTGCTGACCCACCGCGACCAGTTGCACGAGGTTCTGGAGGATCCGGAACTCCTGCCGAACGCCATCGAGGAGGTCATCCGCTTCGAGGGATCGGTGGAGAACGCGACGTTCCGGCACGCGCTGGAGGACATCGACATCAGGGGCATGCTCATTCCCAAGGGTTCCCTCGTGCAGATCGCGATCGCCTCCGCGAACCGGGATCCGGAGAAGTTCGCGTGCCCTGACGTCTTCGACGTCAAGCGGCAGGGCCTGCAGAGCGCGCACCTCGGCTTCGGCAGCGGGGCGCACTACTGCCTCGGCGCGCCGTTGGCCAGACTGGAAATGCGGACGGCGTTGACCACGCTCTTCCAGAGGTTCCCGAAGATCGACCTCGATTTCCCGGCGTCCGAGGCGGAGTGGCTCAAGGTCCCGTTCCCCGCGTTCCGGGGACTGGAGAGGCTTCCCGTCGCGCTGGTTCCGTGACCCCCCTCCCCCACAGGGACTGGACGCCCGTGTGGTCGGCTCCGCGCCGACCGCCGGGCGTCCGGGCGTCTCCCGTGCGGTGTCCGCGGCCTCACCCGGTGAAGAGCTGCTTGGCCTTCAGGACGAGTTCGTAGAGGCCGTAGCACAGGGGCGCGCCCACCCACAGCCAGGACAGGACGATCAGTGCTCGCCGGTCAGGCGGGCTGCTCGCGTCGGCCATCGGCGGCCTCCTTCGATGCGGGAACGTGGTGGCGGGGATGGACGGGCCGTACGAACTCGTTGGCGACGAACCCGACGAGCAGCAGCCCGATCATGATCATGAAGGAGAGTCCGTAGAGGGCCGAACCGTGCTTGCCGGCCTCCTCCTGGCGGTCGGCGATCCGGTTCACGATCAGCGGGCCGAGGACACCGGCGGTCGACCAGGCGGTGAGCAGCCGGCCGTGGATCGCGCCGACCTGGTAGGTCCCGAACAGGTCCTGCAGATAGGCGGGGATCGTCGCGAAGCCGCCGCCGTAGAAGGAGAGGATCACGAAGGCGCACAGGACGAACAACGGCTTGGACGAGTCGCCGAACGACGCGATGAGCAGGTACATGAGCGCGCCGACGCCCAGGTAGACGCGGTAGATGTTCTTGCGTCCGATCAGGTCGGAGGTCGAGGACCAGCCGATGCGGCCCGCCATGTTGGCCGCGGACAGCAGGGCGACGAAGCCGGCGGCCGCGAGCGCCGACACCGGGGCGGAGGTGTCCGCGAAGAAGTCCGTGATCATCGGGGCGGCCTTCTCGAGGATGCCGATGCCGGCGGTCACGTTCATGCAGAGCACGAGCCACAGGCACCAGAACTGCGGGGTGCGCACGGCGCTGCGGGCGGAGACCTGCACGCCGGCGAGGGCGCTCGGCGCGCTCTCGACCGGCTTCCTGGCGCGCGGGACCCGCACCAGCAGGACGCCCAGGGACATGAAGACGGCGTAGGACAGCCCGTGCACGAGGAAGGCGAGGGCGATCCCCGAGTGGTCGGCGCCGAACGAGTCCAGCATCTGCGCCGACCAGGGCGAGGCGATCAGCGCGCCGCCGCCGAAGCCCATGATGGCGATGCCGGTGGCCATGCCGGGCCGGTCCGGGAACCACTTGATCAAGGTGGAGACGGGCGAGATGTAGCCGATGCCCAGTCCGATGCCGCCGACGAACCCGTAGCCGAGGACGATCAGCCAGTACTGCTCGGTCTGCGCCCCCAGTGCGGCGAGCAGGAATCCGGAGGAGAAGCAGACGAGGGCGACGGTCATCGCCCAGCGCGGTCCGTTGCGCTCCACGAGCGTGCCGCCGAACGCGGCGGACAGACCGAGCATCACGATGGCCAGCTGGAACGGCAGCGCGCTTTCGGTGCCGTCGAGGTGGAGCGCGGACTCCAGGGGTGGTTTGAACACGCTCCAGGCGTAGGCCTGGCCGATGGACAGGTGGACCGACAGAGCGGCGGGCGGAACCAGCCAGCGGCTCCATCCTGGGGGAGCTACAGGAGGACTCGTGATCCCGGACGGTACGAATCCCGTGTCTGCTTGAACACCGTGCGGTCGACCGTATGCGGTAAGCGGTATCCATGCGACGAACGGTCGTACCGGCCGGTTTCTCCTATCCCAGGGCGGCCAGGAGCCCGCGCTCCGTGTCCGGGGCGAGTCCCGCGCGGCGTGGCCGGTCGAGTCCCAGCTCGCGTTCCCAGCGCAGGGTGTCGACAAGGAGGTCGGTGCGGGAACGGTGGCGCAGGCCCGCGGCAGCGGCGGCGGATCCGTCGCGCGCCGCCCAGCCCTCCCATCCCGGTTCGACCACCCACATGGGCAGTGAGTCGGGGCCCATGTACTCGGCCACTCCGTGCGCGAGGAGCTGCTGGGAGGCGACGGTGACGACCGGTCCGGTGTGCCCGCCGACGTCCCGGGACAGCTCGATCCACTCGGCGAAGGACACGGTCGGGCCCACCGCGTTGTACGTTCCCGTGGTGCGGCGTTCCGCGGCGTCAAGGAGCCAGGTCGCCAGGTCGCGTACGTCGATGGTCTGCGTCGGCGCCTGCGGCGTGTCGGGAACGAGCAGCGGCGCCCGGGGGGCACGGGCGGCGCGGGCGACCCAGTAGCCGGCGCGGTCGCTGCGGTCACCGGGCCCTCCGATGAGTCCGGCCCGTGCGATCAGGAGTCGGTCGGCCAGGACCGTCCGGGAGAGCGTTTCGCAGGCGGACTTGGCCTCGCCGTACAGCTCGCGCTCGACCTCTTCCCGCTCCGTGGCGGCCAACAGGGCGGCGGACTCGTCCGCGCCGGGCTCGCCCTGGGAGGCGTACGCGCTGACCGAGGAGACGTAGATCCAGTGCCGTGCCCGCGCGCCCAGGGCCGCGACAGCCCGCCGTACGAAGCCGGGTTGCCAGGACACCTCGAGCACGGCGTCCCATTCCCGGTCGGGCAGGCCCGCGTACGCGGCGGGGTCGCGCCGATCCGCGGCCACCAGATGCGCGCCTTCCGCCACGGGCCCGCTGTCGCCGCGCGCCAGACAGGTCACCCGGTGGCCGCGGTCGAGGGCCTGTCGGGAAAACTCACGCCCGAGCCAGGCCGTACCGCCGAGGACAAGGATCTCCATGCGTTCCATGACCGCACCCCATCAGCTCGGCCCCGGTCACGCCAAGGGGATTCTGCCGTCGGCAGAAGGCGTCCACGGCTCCTGGTTCAGGCCCAGTTCTCGTTGCGGTGACCCGTTCCCCGAAACAATCATGGCGGTCATGGACCGACCGAGCCAGATCATCGAGTGTGGAGACTTCGTCCTGCGGCGCTGGCGGGAGCAGAGCGATTTCGATCAGGTGTTCACGTTGATCGAGGAGTCTCGCGACCACCTGCTCCCGTGGATGCCGTGGGTCGCGCAGCACAGCGAGAAGAGCACCCGGGACTTTCTGGCGAAGTCCGAGTCGAGGTGGGCGAGCGGCGAGGTCTACAACTACGCCGTGGTCAAGGACGGTACGCCCATCGGCATGTGCCAGACCTACCGTGGGGCCGAACCTCAGGGGTGGAGGATGGGGTACTGGCTGCACCCCGCCGCCGCCGGCCAGGGCATCGCCACGAGAGCGACGGCGGCCCTGGTCGCCGAGATGTTCACCCTGCCGGACGTGGAGTACGTGGAGATCACCCACGACCTGGCCAACACCCACAGCAGTGCCATACCGCGCCGGCTGGGGTTCACCGAGGTCCGGCATGAGCAGGCACCACCGCCCACGGCTCCCTCCGGCCGCGGCGTCGACGTGGTCTGGCGTCTGAACCGCCCCGCACGGCCCGTCAACGGCACTGCCGCCCCTTGAACATCATGACCGCCGCCGGCACGCGATCAACCTGAGCCGAGCCGCGGCCGATCGCGCCGGCGGGCCCGCCCTGGCAGGGGCGGGCCCGGCCTAGTTCAGCCGCGGTGCCGCACGAAGCCGAGGTAGGCGTAGGCGAACCCCTCCCCCGCGCGTGGCGCCCGCGTCCAGGACCGGGTGGTGAAGGTGCGTAGTCTGCCCTGGGTCAGCGCGAAGCGGGGCAGGGAGAGCCCGAGTTCGGTGTGCAGGGCCTCCAACATGCGCCGCTCGCGGTCCACTTCGGTGTCCCCCGGACGGAAAAGCCGTGCGGGGTCCAGGGCCTCGGGTATCGCGCCGGAGCGCTGTGTCTCCGTGCCCCGCACGGTGAACCCGTAGAGCTCCTCGCCCTGTTCGGCCACCGACAGGTGGAACGCGGCGGGGCGGTCACCCGGGGTCGAGCGCCTCCGGTCGCGCCACACCTCCACGGCGCGGCCGGACGAGGAGGCGTCCGGCGCGAGGGACCGGAACCGGTTGTTCAGGTGCTGGCCGCAGTGGCCGTCGACGGCGAAGGCCCACGCTTCGGCCGTGCGGCCGACGGCGACCACGGCCCGGTCCTCCCAGAGTTCCACCCCCTCCCGCTCGTGGGGCCTGGGTGCCCGCCAGGACGCCCTGTACGCATCCATGGGCCTGCTCAGTTCGGCGCCTTCCTCACCGATCAGGGCGGGCAGGCGGGCGGGGTCGATCCCTTGGACCCAGACACAGCGGTATCCGGTGTGCGGCCGCCGGGTCGCCGCGGGCTCCGTGAGCCAGGCCAGGCCCGGCGGATCGAGATCGGGCAGCGGCTCGGGAGCGGGTCCCCGCTCCCCGGACCGGGGTGTCGCGAGGATTTCCCGCCCACGTTCCGGGGTGATCAGCGGACCCAGGACCGGATCGGCGAGCAGGCCGATCGGGGCGATCAGCAAGGGCCCGGGCGCCTCCCACAGCGGGAGCGCGTCCCGCAGCGCCCGCCACGCGGCGTCGGTCGCCCCCCAACGGGCCGACTCCCGGGCCTCGGCGACGGCCCGGCCCCACGGACCGGGAGGCTCGTAGTGATGGGTGCCGTCCCGCAGCGCGCTCAGTACGGCCTCGGCGGTCTTCCGGGCGACCCCGCGGGCGGCCATCACCCCGAGCCAGTGGTCGTCCCCGCCCAGCCGCCATTCGCCGCGGGCCGGCGTCATGGCCTGCACCGGCAGGATCTCGGGCAGATAGCGCGGGTCGGCCACCAAGGTGCCGTAGTCCCGGGTGTTGCCCGGAGCCAGTAGATGCCGGAGCTGGTTCAGCAGGACGGCGCTGCGTGGCCGTCCGAAGGACAGCGCCTCCTCGAGCAGGGGCAGAGCCTCCTCGTAGCGTCCGCGCAGGGCCAGCAGGCGGGCCTCCTCCACCTGGGCGTCCTGGGCGCGGGTGGTCGCGTTCACGAAGTCGGGTCTGTCCACCCGGTTGGCGTGGAATCCGCGGTACATGGCCTCCATGTACGCGCGGAACGAGGGGTAACGGTCCGGGAACTCACCACTCCACCCCTTGTAGACGTAGAGCGCCCACTCGCCGTCTTGGTCGCTGTCGCCCGGGTCGAGCAGGGCGTACGACAGGTCGGAGTCCGTCTCCAGCTGGAGCGCCCGCTGCCACATCCCGGCCAGCAGGACGTCCTCCTCGCTCGGGTTGTCGCCCAGGTTCTCCTCGTACAGCGGGGTCAGGTCGTGCGGATCCCGGAACCAGTCGATGTCCGCGGCGCCGCCGAGCTGATAGACCCCGGCCGTCTGCTCCACGTGCCACCCGTCGCTCACGGCCAGGAACTCCCGGTACGAGGGTGGCAGCCGCCGCCCCAGCCGCTCCTCGGCCGCGGCGATGGCCGCCTCGTCCGCCCCGGGCCTGCCCAGGGGGACGACGCTCTGCCCGCCGTCCTCGTCCACGCCCGCGCGCGGCACCCACTCCTCCTGCCAACGTTCCAGGAACCGGTGCCAGTTGAAAGACTCGTCGCTCATGACGGGATGGTGTCACCGGGCACTGACAACGGCGCCCCGGCCCTTCCCCGTGGCCTTCACGGCGGGTGCCAACGGGATACCGCCAGGCCGCGCGGGGTGGTCGTTCGGCGGCCCTCAGGTGCCGGTGGCGAGGTAGCGGCGATGGCGGGAAGACGTCGACGCGGTATGTTCTCGCCATGCGCACCATCGCCGTCCTGGCGCTGGATCAGGTGATCCCCTTCGACCTGTCCACGCCGATCGAGGTCTTCTCCCGTACTCGGCTCCCCGACGGGCGCCCCGGATACCGGGTCCGGGTGTGCGCCGAGCGCCCCGAGGTCGACGCCGGCACGTTCACCCTCCGCGCGCACCGCGCACTCGACGGCCTCAAGGGCGCGGACACGGTCATCGTGCCGGGCACGGCCGCCCCCACCGCACCGCTCACACCCGCGGTCCGCGAGGCGCTGCTGGCGGCCGCCGCGGACGGCACCCGGATCGCGTCCATCTGCACGGGCACCTTTCCGCTGGCCGCCACCGGACTCCTCGACGGGCTGCGCGCCACGACACACTGGATCGCGGCGGACCTGCTGGCCTCGCTGTACCCGAAGGTGACGGTCGACCCCGACGTGCTGTACGTCGACAACGGCCGGCTCCTCACCTCCGCGGGCGCCGCCGCGGGCCTCGACCTGTGTCTGCACATGATCCGCGGCGACTACGGCTCGGCGGTGGCCGCCGACGCGGCCCGGCTCTCCGTCATGCCGCTCGAACGGGAGGGCGGGCAGGCGCAGTTCATCGTCCACGACCACGCGCCCGCACCACAGGGATCCTCCTTCGAACCCCTCCTCACCTGGCTCCAGGACAACCTGGACCGGAACCTGACCCTCGCCGACATGGCCGCGCACGCCGGGGTCAGCACCCGCACCCTGATGCGCCGCTTCCGCGAGCAGACCGGCACCACCCCGCTGCAATGGCTGCACCGGGCGCGCGTCCGGCGGGCCCAGCATCTCCTGGAGACCACACAGCACCCGGTGGAGCGGATCGCGGGGCAGGTCGGCTTCGGCTCGCCCACGGCGTTCCGCGACCGGTTCAAGCGGACGACGGGCGTCAGCCCGCAGGCGTACCGCCGCACATTCAGTTGAACCGGGTCGGGCACAGGGCGCCCCCGCCTCCCCCTCCTCCACCTCCACCTTCACCTTCACCTTCACCGGCGTCCAGGAATAGCCGCGGTGCCGGCCCGCGTTGCCGCGCATATGACGACGAATGCGCCGCGGCCCGAGGTGTTGCGCTACACCGCCTTCTCCAGTGACCCCGCCGGCGGCAATCCCGCCGGCGTCGTTCTGGACGCCACCGCCCTGGACGACAGCGACATGCTGGCCATCGCCGCCGACCTCGGCTACTCGGAGTCCGCGTTCCTGACCGCACCCCCGGAGGGCCTAGTGCCGCGACAGGAGGGACGGGCGTACAGCATCCGTTACTTCAGCCCCAAGGCCGAGGTGCCGTTCTGCGGGCACGCCACCGTCGCGACCGCCGTCGCTCTCGCCGAGCGGACAGGCCCAGGAAAGCTGGTGTTCGCGACCCGCGCCGGCACCGTGCCGGTGGAGGTGACCGAGGAGGGCGGAACGCTCAGGGCCACACTCACCAGTGTCGAGCCGCACCTCGAAGAGATCGTCCACTCCGACCTCGCGGAGGCGCTCGCCGCGCTCGGCTGGCCGGCCGCGGATCTCGACCCGGCGTTTCCTCCCCGTGTCGCGTTCGCCGGCGCCCGTCATCTCGTTCTCGGGGCGGCGACTCGCGCGCGCCTCGCGGATCTCGCGTACGACTTCGCGCGCCTCGAAGCCCTGATGCACCGCCTGGACCTGACCACGGTCCAGTTGGTGTGGCGGGAGTCGGCCACCGTCTTCCACGTCCGCGACCCGTTCCCCGTCGGTGGCGTCGTCGAGGACCCGGCGACCGGCGCCGCGGCCGCCGCGTTCGGCGCGTACGCCCGTGAGCTCGGCCTGGTCCCCGAGGACGCCGCCCTCACCCTGCGTCAGGGTGAGGACCTGGGCCGCCCCGGCGAGCTCACGGTGACGCTGCGCGCCGGTGACCCGCGTGTCCGCGTCAGCGGCACGGGTGCTCGCATCGGCTGATGCCCCGGACCGGGACCGCCGAGTGCGGTCGCCCGTCAGGTGCTGGTGACGGTGGTGCGGGCGGACTCGTCGACACGGAGGGTGAAGACGTCGGGGCGCGCGTAGTGGCCGGTGGGGTCGAAGTCGAAGCGGGCGCGGGTTAGGTCGTCCAGGTCGAGTGCGGCGGTCAGGATGCCCTCGCTGCCGCGCAGCGGGCCGGCGAGGACCTCGCCGAGCGGGGAGACGATGACGGAGCCGCCGTCGATCAGGACGGTGTCGGGCGCGTCGCCCTGGACGGGGTGGAGATCGGCGGGCAGGGCGTCGCGGCGCAGGTGCTGGTTGGCGCTGAGCACGAAGCAGCGGCCCTCCAAGGCGATGTGCCGCATGCTGGCCTGCCAGGCGTCGCGGTCGTCCACGGTCGGCGCGCACCACAGGTCGACGCCCTTGGCGTACATGGCTGTGCGGAACAGCGGCATGTAGTTCTCCCAGCAGATGGCCGCGCCGAGGCGGGCGGCGCCGGTGTCGACGACCGGGAGGGTGGAGCCGTCGCCCTGGCCCCACAGATAGCGTTCGGCGGCGGTCGGCATGAGCTTGCGGTGCAGGCCCAGGTAGCCGTCGGGGCCGAAGAAGAGGGCAACGCAGTAAAGGGTGCCGCCCTGCCGTTCGACGGCGCCGACGACGGCGTGGCAGCCGAGTTCCCGGGTGAGCGCGGCCAGGGTGTCGGTCTCGGGGCCGGGGACGTCGATGGCGGCGGCGTGGTAGCGGCGGAACAGTTCACGGCCGGCCGGGGTGCGGCTGCCGACGGTGATGTCGAAGTCCAGGCCCTTGGGGTAGCCGCCGAGGAACGCCTCGGGCAGGACGACGACCTCCGCGCCTCGGTCACTGACGGCCTCCCGGACGAGTTCCTCGGCGCGGTGCAGCGCGGCCTTGGTGTCGAACAGCGGGGCGGCCGCCTGGACGACGGCGGCGGTCACGGTACGGCGGGACTCGGGGGCCACGGCAGCGGCGTGGGGCAGCGACGTCATGGCACCGAGAGTAGGAAGCCTCCGCATCCACGGGCAAGGCACCGCCGATGGCCTGGACGGGTCCGGGTCCGGGTCCGGGTCCGTCAAGGCTTGCGGCCGACCCCGCACCACATCGGCAGCGGGCCGGCAGCCGGACCGTCGGCGGGGTCGGGACGCCATGCGGGCAGTTGGACGACGCCCGGGTCCAGGAGATCCGTGCCGTCGAAGAACCGGGCGACCTCGGCATGTGTGCGGGGCGTGGCTCCCGCGTGCGCGGCCGCCCGGTCGTTGTACGCGCGCATCGACTCGGCGACCTCCTCGGCCCCGATGTCCGCGGCCGGGTGGGAGAGGACGATGTGACTGCCGGGAGCGAGCGCGTCGAGGAGCCGCCGGGCGATGCCGTAGGGGTCGTCGGCGTCCGGAACGTACTGCAGGACCGCCACGAGCATCAGGCCCACGGGCTGCGACAGATCCAGCGTCTTCCGGGCCGCCGTCAGGATGCCGTCCGGGTCACGCAGGTCCGCCTCCAGATACTCCGTCGCCCCTTCCGGGGTGCCGGCCGGCAGCCCACGGGTATGAGCCAGGACGATCGGGTCGTTGTCGACGTAGACCACCCGGGCGCCGGGATCGACGCGCTGCGCCACCTCGTGCGTGTTGTCAGCCGCTGGAATCCCGGTGCCGATGTCGAGGAACTGCCGGATCCCCGCCTTCCCGGCCAACTGCCGTACCGCCCGCCCCAGGAAGGCCCGGTTGGCCCGGACCGCCGGAACGATCCGCGGGTTGGCCGCGGCGGCCAGTTCGGCCGCCTCCCGGTCGGCGGGGTAGTGCTCCTCGCCGCCCAGCCAGACGTTGTACACCCGCGCGGGATGCGCCACCGAGGAGTCGATCGGCACCGGCCCACCCGCTGAACGCTCGTTCATCCGCACCCGCTCCCCCTCACCTGCCCGGCCGACTGTCCACCGTAGCCAACCTGAGCCAACTCTCTTGCACAAGAGCCCTCAAGGGCACCACCATCCACTGCTGGGCGGAGCTCGCCTCTCTGCGCCGGCGCAACGCCAACGCCCGCCACCGCGATGTCCTGGCCGCCGAGCGCAAGGAACGTGCCCTCATCCGATGCGAGAAGGGCATCCGCTGGGGGAGGACGACCCTTGTCGACAGCGGCCCGACCACTCAATCCGATGAGCCTGTCGGATCAGGTGTCAGGTCCGATTGCAGAGCAGGGGCTGGAGCCGTGATCGCGGCTGCCCGCAGCAGGATGTCTGGTTCGGCACCGGCGTCCTCGGTGACGACAACGCCGGCGGCCTCGGCATCGAAGCCAGCCGGCCAGACGGTGAGGTTGCTCGCCAGTGCGCTTTCCAGGTTCGCTTGGCGCAGGTCGGCACCACTGAGGTCACAGCCCCGGAGGTCAGCTGATGGGCGAATCCGCCGCCGGGGCTTCCGGCTCCAGCGGCGGCCAGGGCAGATGCGTCCGAAGGTAGGCCGCCATGATCGAGACGACGGCTTCGTGGTCGCGGTCAGAGTAGTCGGCGATCCGCCACAACGCGTAGATGCCTCCGATCCGCACGTCCAGCTTGTCGCCGCCGAGCTGTTCCACGGCCCTGCTGAAGCGATCGGTGACGTGGCCTTCCCGGGTGGCGTGCAACCCGTCCTGACTGACGCGCAACTGCCGCCAGGTCGCATAGGCGCCGAACAGCACAACCGCCCCACCGATTGCTTGAAGCAGCGTCGTGCGCACGTTGTTCACGGCGCTCAACCGGTCTGCTGCGGCGAGTCGTTCACCGGCGAGGTCGTGGTCAACCACAAACCCCGGAAGGACCAGGAGCGTAACGGACAGCGCGGCAAGCGCGACCACCGTGGCCGAAACCGCGACAACGGTGCGAGCCGGGCGCCACCGGCTACGAACAGGTCCCCCCATAGCTATCGGATCCTAAGGGAAGACTGGTCGCGCAGGCGGCCTGAACGCGGAAGCCTCGCACGAGTCCGGCGACCTGCCGGAGCTTCGCATGACCGGCAGCGTTGATCAGTCCCTCCGGCAGCATCGCCACCACACTCGCGCGCTCACGGCCAGCACCAGCTGCCTGCGGGTACTCGTGGAGAAACCTCGCGATCGCCGCCTCCTTGGCGGCCAGGTCCATCCCGCACACCTGTCTGTCCCCGTCCCGTCGCCATGAGCTCCAAGATTCGCGTCAACCGCACTGTTGCGCGGTCCGAGATGCGTACGCAAGCCAAGACACATCCTGTCCGGCCGGACGCACGCCGGCTGCCGTCATGAGGTGCCGGGACGCGATGTTGTCGAGGTCGGCGTCGCCTTTCCGACGGGGAGTCGCGCCGGCCTGGCTTGCGCGGGACTCACCGGGCGTGGTGATCGGCAGCAGCGGCAGCGGCAGCGGCGGCGGCAGCAGCAGCAGCAGCAGCAGCTGACGGTCGCCTGCGGCACGGGCAGGGCAGAGCGTCGCACACTGGTCTCGACGCGGATGAGCGTGCTCTTCGGCCACGGTGACCACATGGACACGCGCGGTCACAGGGCAGGGTCTGGGACGCCCGGACAAGATTTTTTCGGGCACCCTGTCGATTCGTCCTCCGGCCATTCGTCATATCCACGCAACCAACCCCATGCACGAGGAGCGGACCGTGAAGTACCTGCTGTTGATCAACACCCTGTCGCCGGACTCCACCGAGGAGCGACCCGCGGAGGGACCGACGATGGAAGAGTTCATGGCGTTCGACAAGGCCGTCTGCGACGCCGGCGTCAAGCTCGACGGGAACGCCCTGGACATCTCGAACGCGACTACCGTACGCGTCCGCGTGGACGGTGAGCGTGTCGTGACCGACGGACCGTTCGCCGAAACCCGGGAGATCGTCGGCGGCTACTACCTGATCGACGTTCCCGACCTCGACGCCGCGCTCGACTGGGCGGCTCGGTGCCCCGGGGCCCGCCACGGCACCGTCGAGGTGCGCACGGTATGGGAGCCGCATCAGTCGTGAACGAGCAGCGAGCGGCCCGCTCCGTGGAGGCGGTGTTCCGCGAGGACCGGAGCCGGCTGCTCGCCCTCCTCGCGGCTCGGTTCAAAGATCTCGACCTGGCCGAGGAGACCGCGTCCGACGCGATCGAGGCCGCGCTGGAGCGGTGGCCGGTCGACGGAGTTCCGGAGAAGCCACTGGCCTGGCTGCTCACCACGGCACGCCGCAAGGCCATCGACCGGATCCGGCGCGACCGCGCGTACGCGGAGCGGCTGGCGGTGCTCCAGGTGGAAAGCGACCGGGCCGCCGCCGCAGTCCCCGCCGAGCCCGGCTTCGACGACATCCCCGACGAGCGGCTGCAGCTGTTCTTCACCTGCTGCCACCCCGCACTCTCACCGGAGGCACGGACCGCGCTGACGCTGCGCTTTCTGGCGGACCTGACCACACCCGAGGTGGCCCGGGCCTTCCTGGTGCCCACCGCGACGATGGCCCAGCGCATCGTGCGCGCGAAACGCAAGATCCGCAGTGCGCGCATCCCGTTCCGCGTCCCGGGGCCGGACGAACTGCCCGCGCGGCTGCCCAGCGTGCTCCGGGTCGTCTACCTCGTCTTCACCGAGGGGTACGCCGCCAGCTCGGGCCACGACCTCGTCCGTCCCGACCTGGCCGACGAAGCCATCCGGCTCGCTCGGATCCTGCACCGGCTGCTTCCCGGAGAACGAGAGGTGACGGGACTGCTCGCGCTCGTCCTGCTCACCGATGCCCGGCGCAGCGCCAGGACCGACGCCGCGGGCGGCCAGGTGCTGCTCGAGGACCAGGACCGCGCTCTGTGGGACGCCGACCTCATCGCCGAGGGGCGGCGGCTCGTCGTGTCGGCTCTGACCGGGCCCGGCGTCGGACCGTACGCGGTGCAGGCGGCGATCGCGGCGCTGCACGACGAGGCGACCGGCTTCGAGACGACCGACTGGCCGCAGATCGTCGCGCTCTACGACGTGCTGTTCCAGATCGAGCCGTCCCCGCTGGTCGCACTGAACCGGGCCGTGGCCGTCGCCATGCGCGACGGCCCCGAGGCGGGACTCGCCCTGCTGGACGCCCTGACCGAGGCCGAGGAACTGCGTGGCTACCACCTGCTTCCCGCGGCACGGGCCGACCTGCTGAGCAGGCTGGGCCGCACCACCGAGGCCGCCGCCGCCTATCGGGCCGCCCTCGACCTCGTCGGCAACGAATCGGAGCGGGCCACGCTCGCTCGCAGACTCGCGGAAATCACCGACCGGTGATGGGCCCGCCCAGGTAGTGCTCGTGAGCAGCATCTTCGGCCCGCCCACGCAGGAGGCGTCCGGCGGCCACCGCCGCGTACGCCACCGGGAGCGCGCCGCAGCGGCCGAGGAACAGCCCTGAGCCGACGTAGGTACGCGCCTGGGCGGGCATCACCTGGAGGGGGCACGCGGTCCGACAAGGTGAGGCAGGTGAGGTTCCCATGGCCACCCTCGACATCCGCGACCTGCACTGTTCGGTGCACACCGACGCCGGGCCTCGCGAGATCCTTCACGGGGTCGACCTGGTCGTACGCCAGGGCGAGACCCACGCCATCATGGGCCCCAACGGCTCCGGCAAGACCACCCTCGCCTACGCACTCGCCGGGCACCCGAAGTATCTGGTCACCTCCGGCAGCGTCACCCTGGACGGCGAGGACGTGCTCGCGATGAAGGTCGACGAGCGGGCGCGGGCCGGGATCTTCCTCGCCATGCAGTACCCCGTCGAGGTCCCCGGCGTATCCATGTCCAACTTCCTGCGCGCCGCCGCCACCGCCGTCCGCGGCGAGGCCCCTCGGCTGCGCACCTGGCTCAAGGAGGTGCGCGCGGCGATGGAACGCCTCCAGATCGATCCCGCCTTCGCCGAGCGCAACGTCAACGAGGGGTTCTCCGGCGGGGAGAAGAAGCGCCACGAGATCCTCCAGCTCGAGCTGCTCAAGCCGAAGATCGCGATCCTGGACGAGACCGACTCCGGCCTGGACGTCGACGCGCTGCGCGTCGTCGCCGAGGGCGTCAACCGTGTCCGCGTCACGGGACAGGTCGCCACCCTGCTGATCACGCACTACACACGCATCCTGCGCTACGTCCGCCCCGACCACGTCCATGTCTTCGCCGACGGTCGCATCGCCGACTCGGGCGGCCCCGAACTCGCCGACCGGCTGGAGGACAAGGGCTACGAGGCCTATGTGAAGGGCACGGCGCGAGGCTGAACAACCCGTTCCGCGTGCGTCGATCCGAGTTGCCTGGCCGATGGGGCCTGCCCTCCGAAAGGCTGCGAAGGCCACTCGTACGGTGGATTGGAGACGGACGGTGGAGGAGCCCACCGCCAGCCGCGGCGCAGGTCGAGGTTGGCGGCTACAGCCTCTGGGCGGCGGCCCCGCCGGGACCATGCCCCTTGCCCGGAGGGCCCACGCGGATCGTGCGGAAGTAGTCGTAGGACACGTGGGCGGTGCGGACCGGGTCGGGTTGCTGGTCCCTCTCGATGATGTAGTGGTGGTGGGGCAGTTGCCGCAGGTTGGCGAAGATCCCCGCGAAGTCGATCTCGCCCTCTCCCAGGTCGGTCTCGATGTCGTTCCACGGTGCGCCGTCCTTGACGTGGAGCATCGGGAACCGCTTCTCGTACGACCTGAGGTAGGGGGCCGGGTCCGCACCTGCCCGCAGGATCCAGTAGAGGTCCATCTCGAACCAGACCAGGTCCGGGTCGGTCTCCTCCAGCCACACGTCGAAGAGGGTCTGCCCGGACTGCGGATCCGCGTGGAACTCGTTGTCGTGCAGGTGGGCATACCAGCGCAGCCCCCGGGCCCTGGCGGCCTCGCCCCACTGGTTCATCTCCCGGGCCATCGCACGGTAGCCCTGGGCGGTCTGGGCCCCGTCCATGTAGGAGACACCGACGTACTCCTGTCCGAGCGCCACCGCGTTGTCGAAGGTCTGCTGCGCCTGGGCACCGCGGAAGTCACCGGGGTTGTGATGGCTGCCGATCACCCGCAGCCCGTTCGCGTCGGCGATCCTGCGGAACTGCTCGGCGGTGCGCCCGCCGTAGGTGTAGGCGGGCTCGATCTCGGCGTAGCCCGCGTCGGCGATCATCTCGAGTGTGCCCTCGGGATCGACGGCGAGCATGTCGCGCACCGTGTACAGCTGGAGACCGATGCGGCCTGCCGGAACTCGTCTGCCCGCTCCGGGGGCCGGGGCCGCCTGCGCCGGCCAGGCCTGCGATCCGATGGCCAGAACGGCGGCGGAGACCGCTGCGCCACGGAGGAATTGACGGCGACCGTGTGACTTTCCTTGAGCGGAGTTCATCTTTGTCCCTCTCTCAGCGAAAGTTGAGAGGATGCTATGGACACATCAACTGCGGGCACAAGGCCCTCGACATCGACCGCAGGCCCACGCCTGTGTCCTGAACGCGCGCAAGGCCGTCTCGGCGTACGCGGACGACCGGCCAGAACCCGACCACTCACCGCGGACGTTCTCGCCTGCGCAGCGCGACACATGACGTAGCGGGCCCGCCACGAAAGACTCATGGGGATCATCGGGATACGCGTCACCGCGGCGCCGGCCGCCGAGGACAGGACGATCGCCGAGGTGACGGGCAAGGGGGGCAGTCCCGCCTGACGACGGCCGGGGACGGGGCGCGGCGCGGCGCGGCATCGCGCGCGCGACGAATGACGTAGCTCCTGTGGGACAGCTCTCCGGGCGGGTTAGGTCATTCGCGCGTTATCAGAGTTCCCGCGCGGATCCCTGGCGTCGGCACCGGCGTTCGCGAACACGGCGACGCGCCCGAGGGCTCCGGCAGGGAGGCAACTCCCCCTTGCCCCAGCCCGGCTCACCGGCACGGTCGCCGTCGTGACGGGTGCGGCCGGGCAACGCCGCCGGGCCCTGGCGGCGTTGCCCGGTCCGGGGGTCAGATCCGCGTGGCGAGCGGCACGGAGATCTGCTTCATCCAGCTGCCGGTCGCGAAGTCACGCGCCTTGATGACGACGTGGTCGCGGTACACGTCCACCTGGAGTCCCTGGTTGAAGTGTCCGGGAACCGTGACCTCGCCGCCCTGGCCGTTGTCGGCGAAACCGGTCTGCACCGCACCGGTGTTGATGACCGAGAAGCCGTCGAGGTTGGCGGTGCCCGGCACCACCCGGCGCACGTACCAGTCGGACAGGGTCAGGTCCCAGTGGGTGTGACCGCTGAAGAGGAACACGTCGCGGTAACGCCCGAGGAGGCCGAGGAGGCGGTCGGGCTGGAGGTAGTCGCTCATGTAGATCTTGCTGCGGGTACCGGAGACGGTGTTGGGCAGCGGGTGGTGGGTGATCACCATGACCGGCTTGCGGCGCCGCGCCCAGTACTGCAGGCGGTCCTCGAGCCACTGGAACTGAGCCTCACTGATCCACACCTCGTCCCAGAGGGAGTTGTCGTGGTACTTCATGTAGCGCTCGGTGCCGATGGTCAGGATCGGGATGCCGCCGAAGGTCGTCTCCGCGTAGATCTTGGAGCGCTTGGCGAAGTTGTAGAAGCTGCGGAAGAGGGATTCCTCGGTGGTGCCGTTGGGCCAGGTGTCCTGGGCGAGGGTGTCCGGGTCGGCGTACTTGGGGACGTAGAACTCGTGGTTGCCGATGGCCCAGGCCACCTCGCGCGGCTTCGGGCCCTGGTCCAGCACCTTCTGCACTTCGGCGTACTCGAAGTCGTAGCCGCGCGGGGTGATGTCCCCGGCGACGGCCATGCCGGAGGAGCGCGGGTTGGTGGCCTTGATGTCCTTGAGCGCCTCGGCGAAGTCGCTGAGGTCGCCCTGAATGTCGCTGATGACGTTGAACGTGGTGACAAGCCCGCCGGCACCGCCGGCGGCCGGTGCGGCCTCGGCGGGCACCTGGGCGAGTCCTCCGAGCACCAGGGCTCCGGCGGTCGCACCCAGCAGGGATCTGCGTTCCACGGTCGTTCCTTTCGGCTGTCGCGCGGGGCACGGGGCATCCACCCCGCGCGATGGACTAGACCCGTTATCAATACGCGACCAAGCGGGCGGCCAAGTGAACGCGATGCGACATTTCCACCCTAGGCGCGACAGTCACTCGGAACCGGTCGACGTCGTGCCCTCCCTGGGGGCACGACGTCGACCGCCGCCCCGGGTCAGTCCGTCCGACGAGTGCGGTTGTCAACAGGGCCAGTCCGGCCGCCGTGTTGGAGGCGGGCACGTGGTAGGCCGTGTGCACCTTGCGGACCTGCTCGTTCATCGCGCCCCGCATGACGAGCCACATGATCAGTTCGATGCCCTCGGCGCCGGCCTCGCGGATGTAGTCCTCGCGGCTGAGCGCGGCGAGCTTCTCCGGATCCTTCTCGATCGCCCCGAGGAACATCCGGTCGAAGTCCGGGTCGGTGAGCTGCCAGGTCATGTCGAAGTCGCCGGCGACGTGCCCGATCCTCTGCCGCAGGGCGTCCAGGTCGAGGGCCGTGCCGTCGGCGTGGGCGAACTTGGCGGGGAGTGGGTGTCCGGGAGGCTCGGTCGGCCCGTGGGGGCTCGGTGTGCCGTGGCCGGGGTGTGCGGGAGACGCGTCAGGGCAGGCGGGCGAGCCAGGCCTGCCGCCAGGCCTCGGTGCTGTCGAGGTCGTTGAAGGTGAACACGTGGAAGCCGTGCAGCCGGGTGTCGGGCCTTCCGAAGGCGGGTGTGAGCCGTTCTATGAGCTTGTTCGGGCTGTAACCGCCCGGCAGGAAGAAGCGCCAGAGCATGTTCTGCTGCTTCCTCAGGAAGCGTGCCGACTGTCCGAGGCCGAGGCCGGCCGAGACACGGATCAGTTTCTGGCGGCTGATCGCGCCGGGAATGCCGATCCGGACGGGCAGCTCGACCCCGGCCGCCCGCACGGTGCGCGCCCAGCGGATCGTGGTGTCGGCGTCGAAGCACAACTGCGTGATGACATGGCTGGCGTGAGGCGCCTTGGCCCGCAGGGCCTTCTCGATCAGTTCGTCGCGGATGCTGCCGTGGCCCTCGGGGTAGCCGCCGATCCCGATGGACGCGAAGGAATGTCCCCCTGTCCGCAGGGCCTCGATCAGGCTCAGTGCGTCCGGGAAGGCACCCGCCGGTTCGGGGGCGTCCCCGGCGATGACGAAGAGCCGGTCGACACCGGATTCACGCAGGCGCGACACGATGTCGGCGAGGTGGGCCCGGTCGCGCACCAGGCGCGCCGCTATGTGCGGGGCGGCGCGGTAGCCGTGCTCGCTGAGCCGAACGGCCAGGTCGACCGTGGGCCCCAAACCCTTGGCCTCGGTCGTCGTCACCGTGAGTGCCACGTCTTGGGGGACATGGGCCAGTACCTTCTCCTCCGCGCTCCTGAACGGCAGGATCTCGTACGAGGCGTTGCGCAGCGCGTCCGCCAGCGCCGCCTTGGCCGGGCGGGCGAAGAAGCCGTTGGCAGGTCGGGAAGCGGGTTCCCGCGCGGTTCTCGCGGACGTCATCACGTACTCCGTTGGTCGGTGCGGCGGACATGCAGGGCCGAAGTGGCCCTGCCATCCTCGCCTGTGTGCGCGGCGCGTTCCGTGCGGGCCCCAGGTCAGGACCTGCTGCAACGCCAAAAAACCGCGCCTCACCGCGGATCACGCGGATGACCTCATCCGTCCTTGGCGACCGTCGCGACCGGACCGGGACATGTGACGTAGACGTGGGCCACGGCCCCTCGCGGTTGCTCCCTGGGAGCCGGCTCGTGTGTCAGCAGCTCCAGTCCTTGTCGAGATCGAGTTGCTCGCGGCGCTGGGTGAAGGAGAACCAGTTGCCGGAGTCGTCGCGGAAGATGGCCTCGGTGCCGTACGGCCGTTCCTGCGGTTCCTGGAGGAACTCCACGCCGCGCGCCTTCATCGCCCGGTAGTCGGCGTGGATGTCGTCGGTGGCGAACACGCCCGCGCCCAGCACGCCCTTGGCGATCAGCTTCTTCAGCTCCTCGGCGGACTCGGGGTCGAGCGCGGGCGGACCGGGGACCATCAGCGTGAGTTCGAGATCCGGCTGGTCCTCGGCACCGACGGTGAGCCAGCGCATCCCGCCCTCGCCCATCGTCATGTCGGTACGGACCTCGAGCCCCAGCTTCTCGGTGTAGAACGCCCTGGCCCGGTCGTGGTCGAGGACCCAGACGTTGGCGATGGACAAGCCCTTGATCATGGCCGACTCCCTGTGCTCGGCGGGGCACCTTTCGCCCACGCCCTGCGGCCCACCGTAGTTACCGCCGGCTCACCGGGCTTCTCCAAAGTTGCGCTCTTCGGTGCCGCGCTCCCGCAGTCCCTTGAAGCCTCCGTGCCAGAGCAGCGCGTAACACCCGGGAACCAGTGCCGACCCCTGCCCGACATGCCGGGCACGGTACTCGCTCGGGGTGAGGCCGGTCTGCTTCTTGAAGCTCGAGGAGAAGGACCCCAGGCTGGTGAAGCCCACCAGTGTGCAGATCTCGGTGACCGACAGGTCGGCGGTGCGCAGCAGGTCCTCCGCGCGCTCGATGCGGCGGCGGCTCAGGTACTGCCCCGGTGTCTGCCCGTACGCGTCCCGGAAGACGCGGACGAAGTGGTGGCGCGCGTACCCGGCGTGTGCGGCGACCGCGCCCAGGTCGATGGGTTCGGCCCAGTCGCGGTCCATGACGTCCTTGGCCAGGCGGAGCCGCCGCAACCGCGACAGCCGGCCGTCGCGCGTCGGGTCCGGCGTGCTGCTCACCCCCTCGATGGTGGCACAGCCTGCCGGGTCCGCCCGCCCCCTCAGCGGCGACGGCGGGCGTTGAGCCGGGCCGCCTGGCGTGTCAGGTGGTCGCGTTCGGCGAGGTTGGCGGCCTTGTGGGCCGCCTCGGCGTACTGCCGTGCCGCCGTCGCCAGGTCGCCGTCGCGCTCGTGGAGGTACGCCGCCACCGCGGCATGGCGGGGCAGCGAGGCGTCCAGCGCCGCGAGCGCCGCCAGGCCGGCGCGCGGTCCGTCGGCCTCGCCGACGGCGACCGCGCGGTTGAGCCGGACGACCGGGCTGTCGGTCAGGCGCGCGAGTTCGTCGTACCACTCGACGATCTGGACCCAGTCGGTCTCCTCGGCGGTGGGCGCGTCGGCGTGGAGTGCCGCGACGGCGGCCTGGGCCTGGAACTCGCCGAGACGGTCGCGGGCGAGGGCCCTCTGGAGGATCTCGACGCCCTCGGCGATCGACTCGGTGTCCCACCGGCCGCGGTCCTGCTCGGCGAGCGGTACCAGGCTGCCGTCGGGCGCGGTCCGGGCCGCGCGCCGGGCGTGGTGGAGGAGCATGAGGGCGAGCAGCCCCGCCACCTCGGGGTGGTCGATCGCGGCCGCGAGCTGCCGGGTGAGCCGGATGGCCTCGGCCGCGAGGTCGACATCGCCGGAGTACCCGTCGTTGAAGACGAGGTAGAGGACGCGCAGCACGGTGGCGACGTCGCCCGGCTGGTCGAACCGCACGCCGGAGACCGTGCGCTTGGCACGGCTGATCCGTTGCGCCATGGTCGCCTCGGGCACCAGGTAGGCCTGGGCGATCTGGCGGGTGGTCAGCCCGCCGACGGCGCGCAGGGTGAGGGCGACCGCGGACGACGGGGTCAGCGAAGGGTGAGCGCACAGGAAGTAGAGCTGAAGCGTGTCGTCCACGGCGGGCGTGGGCCCGGGCGCCGGTTCCTCGTCGACGAGGTCCTCGCGACGGCGGCGGGCGGCGTCCGCCCGCATCGCGTCGAGGAAGCGGCGCCAGGCCACGGTGACCAGCCAGCCCTTGGGGTCCCGGGGCGGGGCGTCCGGCCAGACGCGGACGGCCTCGACCAGCGCGTCCTGCACGGCGTCCTCGGCCGCCGCGAAGTCGGCTCCGCGGCGGACGAGGATCCCGAGCACACTCGGTGTGAGGCTCCGGAGCAGTGCCTCGTTCATCGACGAGGTCACTCCGCGATGGTGGGCGGCGCGGTCAGGAACGGGCGGACCTCGAGCCACTCGTGGATCGGCCTTCCGCCCGCCCCGGGGGCGGCCGACAGTTCCCCGGCCAGTTCGACGGCGCGCTCGTAGTCGTCGACGTCGATCACCATCCAGCCGGCGATGAGGTCCTTGGTCTCGGCGAACGGGCCGTCGGTGACCGGCGGGCGTCCCTCACCGTCGTACCGGACCCACGTCCCCTCCGGGGCGAGCGCCTGGCCGTCGACGAACTCGCCGGTCTTCTCGAGCCGGGCCGCGAAGTCGTTCATGTACTGCACGTGGGCCGAGATCTCCTCCGGCGTCCACTGATCCATCGGCACGTCGTTGACCGATGCCGGGGCGCCTCGGTAGTGCTTGAGAAGCAAGTATTTCGCCATCGTGGTTCTCCTTGGTGCTGGTGTGACCCATTGTGGTCACGTGCACCCCGGGGGCGGAGCCGGTCGCGGGTTCTCGACATCGCCGCCCGGACTTCTTCGGGAAGCGGCCGACGTCCTTCATCTCGACGAACTCCGCGCCGCGGAGCGTGGTACCGCTCAGGGCAGGATCGAGTCGACGTAGCCGCCGTCGACGCGCACGGCGCCTCCGGTGGTGGCGGAGGCCTGGGGCGAGGCGAGGTAGACGACCATGTTGGCGATCTCCTCGGGCTCGATGAGCCGCTTCAGCAGCGACTGGGGACGGTACTTGACCATGAACTCGCGCTGCGCCGCGTCCCAGGGCAGTTCGTCGCCGACGAGTTCGCGCACGAATCCCTCGACGCCGCCGGTGTGGGTCGGTCCGGCGATGACGGAGTTGACCGTGACGCCGGTGCCGGCGGCGTCCTTGGCGAATCCCCGGCTGACGGCCAGCAGCGAGGTCTTCGTCATGCCGTAGTGGACCATCTCGGCGGGGATGACCACGGCCGAGTCGCTGGCGAGGTTCAGGACGCGCCCCCAGCCCCGTTCCTTCATGCCGGGCAGGTAGGCGCGGATGAGCCGGACGGCGGAGAGGACGTTGACCTCGAAGTAGCGGCGCCATTCGGCGTCGTCGATCTCCAGCGGGGCGGCGGAGCCGAAGATGCCGAGGTTGTTGACGAGGATGTCGACCATGGGCACGGCCTCCCGTACGGCGGCGGCGCCCCGCTCCGTGGCCAGGTCGCCCGCGGCGCCGGTGACGTCGCCGCCGCCGGAGTCGGCCCTTACGGTGCGGATGGCTTCGGCGACGCGCTCCTCACCGCGGCCGTTGACGACGACACGGGCGCCCGCGCGGGCGAGGCCGGTGGCGATGGCGTGGCCGATGCCCTGGGTGGAGCCGGTGACCAGAGCAGTGCGGCCGGAGAGATCGATGCGCATGATGCCTTCCCCTGGTTGAGCCTGCGGAACTGCCGCGGCGATGTGGGTGTCCCCCCGGAGTGCCTCCTCGGAGCGTCTCCTCGGACGTGCACGGTCGAGTGTCGTCATGATGCCGATGTGGTCGATGAGCCGCCACAGGTGGAGGGTCCGGGGGGCGGCGGGTCACTCGCTGTCGTCGCAGGGGCGCGGATCGTCCATGCGGGAGAGCCAGGTGGTGAGCAGCGTTTCGAGGGTCTCGGCCTCGGTGGGTGTCAGCAGATCCAGCAGTCGGCGTTCGTTGCGCATGTGGTCGGTGAACGCGCGGTCGATCAGTTCGCGTCCGGGCCGCGTGAGGGCGACGATCCGGCCGCGCTGGTCGTCGTGGGAACGGCGGCGGGTGACGAGTCCGGCCTGCTCGAGGCGGTCGACTCTCTTCGTGATCGCACCGGTGGTGACCATGGTGTACGCGGCGAGTTCGCCGGGTGCCCTTTCGTAGGGCTCACCGGCGCGGCGCAGTGCGCACAGGACGTCGAACTCGCCCTCGCCGAGACCGTAGCGGCCGTAGACGAGGCAGAGTTCCTCGGTGAGCCGGCCGGCCAGGCGGTGCAGTCGGCCGATCACTCCTTGCGGAGTGATGTCGACGTCGGGTCGTTCGCGGCGCCAGTCGGCCTGGATGCGGGCCACGCGGTCCGGTGGTTGCGGATCGTCCATGGACACCATGGTAGCTTCCACGGAAGTTATATTGTCTTCCATGGAAACCAATCTTCGCTGGGCGGCGCTGACCGCCATCGCGCCGGTGGCCTGGGGAACCAACTACTTCGTCACCCGCGAGTTCCTGCCGGCCGACCGCCCCCTCTTCGGGGCCGCCCTGCGGGCGCTGCCCGCCGGCCTGGTGCTGCTGGGCCTGTGCAGGCAGCGGCCACGGGGCGCGTGGTGGTGGCGGTCCGCCGTGCTCGGGCTGCTCAACGTGAGCGTGTTCTTCGTGCTCGTCTACGCCGCCTCCCAACTGCTGCCGACGAGCATCGCCTCGACCGTCATGGCGGTGTCCCCGCTGGCGATGATGCTCATCGCCTGGGCCCTGGTGTCCGAGCGGCCGGGCGTCCCACACCTGGCCGGCGCCGCGATCGGACTCGTCGGGGTCTGCCTCATGCTGCTCACGGGGGCGGGAGGGGTGAGCGTGCCCGGAGTCCTCGCCTCGGCCGCGGCCATGCTCGTGTCGTCCTTCGGCTACATCCTGGCCAAGCGGTGGAGCGCCGGAGCCGACGTGCTCGCCTCGACCGCCTGGCAGCTCACCGCCGGCGGTCTGTTCCTGTTGCCGGTCGCCGCGGTCGTGGAGGGTCCTTCGCCCGCGCTCGACACCCCGGCACTCCTGGCGTTCGGCTACGTCGCCCTGGTCGCCACCGCCGCGGCCTTCACCGCGTGGTTCACCGGCTTGCGGCACCTGTCGGCGGGAACCGTGGGACTGATCGGACTGCTGAACCCCGTCACGGGCGTGCTGCTCGGCACCGTGGCCGCCGGAGAAGTGCTGACGGGCCGGCAACTGTGCGGGCTGGCACTCGTCCTGGCCGGGGTCGTCCTGGGCCGTCCCACCCGCGCGGGCCGGCGCGGCAGCAGTCGCGGAGCCGGAACCGGCGGTCCCGCCCCCCACGACTCGCCCCGTCGCCGATTGACACCGCCACCCCCCGATGCCGCGGCGTGAGGGTGTCGGGGCGTGGTGGTGTTCGGGACGCGGCTCACCCCGTCGTGTCGCGGGCGCGCCACCGCGCGCCCGCCCAGCAGGCACCCACCACAGCGGTGGCGGTGGCGAGGACCGCGTAGGCGACCAGGTAGGAACTCATGGTGACGACCGCGCCCGCGGCGAAGGCCCCGAGCCCGGTACCCGCGTCGAAGCCGACGTTCCAGGCGACGCTGACGGAGGAGCGGGACTGCTCCCCCGCGGCGGCGAAGGCCTGTACCAGCGTCAGGTTCTGGAGGCCGCCGTAGGCGACGCCCACGACGAGCATGCCGGCCACGACCAGGACCGGCCCGGCCGCAGCGGACCCGGACGTCGTACCCGCGCCGATCACGGCCAGCCCGGCGGCGCCGGCGAGCAGCAGCGGGGCGATCGCCGGGGCGGCGCCCCTGCGGTCCGCGACGTGTCCGAACCCCCATCGGCACAGCGCCGCCGTGGCGGTGAACGCCAGGAGCGCGAGGTAGACGGCGACCGGGTCGGACAGCAGGCGGGAGGTGAAGGTGAGGATGGCTCCGCCGGCCGCGGTGATGGCGAGCAGCGCGGCGATCGGCCCGATCAGCACGCGGGCCAGCCGGCTCGTGTCCCGTGTCCGGGAGGGTGCGGTGGATATGTCCCCGCTGTCGTGCAGGGCGCGTGCCACCCGTGGTGCCAGCGGGATCGCGAGCAGGGGCACGGCCGCGCAGACGAACACCAGCCAGAATCCGACGCGTTCGGCGAGCCAGGGCGCGATCGGGATGAGCAGGCACTGCGGGGTCGCGATGGCGAGCCCGTAGGCGCCGAGCGCCCGGCCGCGGCGGGCGGGTTCGACGAGCGCCGCCACTCCGGTGGCACCGCACACGGTGAGGATCCCGAACCCGAGGCCCCGCACCGCCGCGAGGGCCATGACGGCTCCCGCCTGGCTGGTGACCAGATGTCCCAGGGCGGGGAGCCCGAGCAGGCACGAGCCGAGGGCCAGTGCCCTCTGCCAGCCGAGTCGTCTCAGGATGCTGCCGACCCGCAGCTGGGCGATCACCGTGAAGAGCATCAGCACGGTGTTGACCAGGCCGGCGCCCAGTTCGTCCGCCCCGCCCTCGAGTGCCCACAAGGGTGCGACCGGCATCAGCAACGACAGGCCGGCGAAGCCCAGCGCCGTCAGGGCCAGCAGCGGTCGCATCCCCGGCACGCGCCCCACTGGTACCTCGCTCCGGCGGACGAGCCCGTCACTCTGTCGCTTCAACATTCCGTAGATGGTAGGCCGTTCGCACTGCCGTTCATCCTGCCTCCCCTGTCAGGACGTCCGGTCAGTCTTCGGCAGCACGTTCGCCGCGCGCTGGAAGCCCGGGCGGCGGTGCGCTCATGCGGGGAGTGGGGTGCGCAGGGCGAGGATGGCCATGTCGTCGTGGCCGTCGCTGGGGTGGTGGGCGGCGAGGGTCCGTACGAAGTCCTCCAGCGGCTGGTCCGCGTAGGTGGTGGCGAGTGCCGCCAGGGCGTCGAGGCCCTCGTCGATGGAGTGGTCGGGGTGTTCGATCAGTCCGTCGGTAAAGAAGATCACCACCGACCCGGCGGGCAGAGCCCGGGTGTGGTCGGGGCGGACCTCGTCGGTGCTGACGCCGAGGGGGACGCCGGGGTCGGCGTCCAGGTACACGGCCCGCCCGTCCGGGGTGACCAGCAGAGGGGGCAGGTGGCCCGCGGTGCTCCACTGCAGCGTCCAGCCACCGTGCCCATCGGGTTCGATACGGGCCAGCAGGGCGGTGGTGACCGGGTTCTCGGTGGTGGCGTGCAGGGTGATGTCGAGTTGGCGGAGGATGCCTCCGGCCGGGGTGCGGCGGTCGTAGAGCAGAGCCCGGAGCATGCTGCGGGTCTGGGCCATGGCACCGGCCGCGTGGAGGTCGTGGCCGACGACGTCTCCGATCACGACACCGAGAGCCCCGTCGGGCAGGATGACGGCGTCGTACCAGTCCCCGCCCAGGCGGTTGGGCTCGGCGGCCGGCTGGTAGATCGCGGCGGCGGTGAAGGGCCGCAGGTCCGGGAGCGTGGGCAGGAGCATGCGCTGGAAGGTCTCGGCGCTGTCGCGGATCTGGCCGAACAGGCGGGCGTTCTCGATGGCGATGCCCGCGGCACCGGCGAGGGCGACGAGAACCTCCTCGTCCGCCCGGTCGAAGGGGCGCCCGTCGTGGCGTTCGGAGAGGTAGAGGTCGCCGTAGATCTCGCCGCGGACGCTGATGGCCACCCCGAGCAGGGTGCGCATGTGGGGGTGTCCGGCCGGGAATCCGACGGAGGCGGGATGGGAGCCGATGTCGGCGACGCGCAGCGGTTCGGGGTGATGGATCAGGAGCCCGAGCACCCCACGGCCGTGGGGGAACTCCACGTCGCCCAGGGCGGCACGCTCCTCCTCGGACAGTCCGGCGGTGATGAAGGCCTCCAGGTGGTCACCCGACTCGTGCAGCACCCCCAGGGCACCGTAGCGGGCGCCGACCAGGTCCATCGCGGTGGTGACGATGCGGTGCAGCACGGACGGAAGGTCCAGCTCCCGGCTGATCGCCAGCACGGCACCCAGCAGGCCCTGCAGCCGGTCCTTGGCGGCGGCCAGCGCCTGGAGCCGCTCGCTGATCTGGTCCAGCTCCTCGTTCAGGCGCTGCCCCAGGTCGGGGATCGCCGGCTGCCGCGGCTCGTCCTCGCGCCCGGCCATCACGACCGCCCGGTGGACCGTGGACCGCTTCCGGTGAGCCGGGCAGGGATCGCCGCGCGGAGCCGGGACTCGGTGGAGGTCTTGAACACCAGCTTGGCGCCCTTCTTGTCCAGGTCCGGGTGGCTGACGTCGCCCCGGTGCACCCGGCCTCCCGGCACGACCGGGATCACACAAGATCACAGCGTTACACGAGCAGACAACTCATATCGCACATTACTCCGAAAGCGGCATGCCCCACCGCGCAGAGCCGGGAGGCTCCCCCCGCCGCCGGTGCCACCCCGCCGGCGTCTCTCCGCACGGTGCGCTCCCGTGCGCCCGCCGTGACCCCTCCTGCTCACGCGGGGCCCGTGGTCGACTGTGCTTCCGCGGACCGGCGCGCGGCCGGCCCGGTGGGTGAAGGAGTCCACGGGAGGGGCGGAGTTGAGTCTGCAGCGTGCACTGGCTCCCAGCGAGGCGGCGATGGCCGCGACCGGCAGTCCCACCGTCGCCGGCTGGACGCTCCACGGGGACCTGGACACCGGGTTGCTGCGCGACGCCGTCCAGGTGCTGGCTCACCGGATGCCGGTCCTGTCGGCTCGCATCGCCGAGGGATCCGACGGCCTCGTCCTACGGCGCGACACCACTGACGAGCCGGTCGGCTTGGGCTTCGCGTCCGACGGGTGGGCCTCGCACGACGCCCACTTCCTCCGGCCCGGCGACCGGGTGCTGCGCGTCCTGCTGCGTCGCGACGGCCCCCGCGAGCACACGCTCGCCCTGCTGGCCTGGCACGCCGTCAGCGACGGCGCCTGCATGCTGGCGCTGCACCAGCGGTTGTGGCGGATCTACCGGGAGCTGACCGCGGGCGGCGGCACCACACCTCCCGCCGAGTCCGCCGGACTGCCCCGGCCGCTGGAGGAGCACCTGCTCACCCGGCACCGTCCCGCCGACGTCACCGCCTATGCCGCGCACTGGTCGGCGCGGCTGGACGCGTCGCAGCCGGCCGTCCTCTTCCCGCGGGCCGCCCGCGACGGCGGACCGGGGCCGGTCGACGGAGCCCACCGCCACCGGTTCACCCTGTCCGCTCAGCAGACCGAGGCGCTGACTCGTGCGGCGCACCGCCACGGCACGAGCGCCAACGCCCTGCTCTGCGCCATGACGGTGACCGCGGTCCGCGGCCTCCTCTCCCCCAAGGACGGCCTGGAACAACTGACCTGTCTCGTCCCGGTCGACCTGCGGTCACGACTGCGTCCTCCCCTGCCGGCGGACGAGTTCGCCTTCGCCGCTTCCACCGCCTCCGCCACCGTCACCGTCGGCCCCGAAACCGGCCTCGGCGCGACCGCCGCGGAGATCGGCCGCCAGCTCCGAACGGCCCTGGCCGCCGGCCACGCCGAACTCGAGTACCTGGCCACCGCGCACATGCTGAGCCGGCTGGCCTCCGCGGCCGTCACCGCGGCCGTCAGCAACGTCGCCCCCTACTGCGCTCCGCCCGTGCTGCCGGCCGGCCTGACCGCCACGCGCCCGCACGTCCTGACGATCCCTCCCGGTCCCGTCCCCACGCTGTTCGTCACCCGCCACGACGACGCGCTCTGCCTGGACCTCGTCCAGCCTCGCGCCTGGTACACCCGCGAACAGGCCGGCCACCTGGCGAACGCTCTGCTGCGCACCCTGACCGTCACCATCGGCGCACCCGGCATGGAGGACCTGGACCTCACCCGCCCCGCCCCGCCCGCGAGATGACGGTCGGGGCCGGCCTACGAGCCGGTGCCCACGGCGGACGCGGTGTTCACGCGGCCGGCGCGCCGAACGCCCGCGCGGCGTCGCACATCGCCTCGACGGCCCGCCGCACGCTGATCTGGCCGTTGCCGGCCACGATGTGCAGTCCATAGGCGTCCTCCAGCGCCACCAGGTTCAGGGCCGCCGTCGGCACGTCCAGGACGAGGTGGAACGCCCCGGCGTCGACGCCGAGTTCGAGCACGGTCCGGTACGTGGCCAGTTGCCGCTCGTACATCGACTCGACCAGCCTGGTGTGCAGCGGGGAGGTCTCCGCGAGCACGTCGAACTCGTACAGCAGGCGCATCAGCGCGTCGTCGGGTCCCGTCGGGAGTCCGGCGCGGATCGTCTCCCCGAGGAGTCGCGCCGGGTCCTCGATCGTGCCCCGCAGCGCGTCCCGCCGGTCGCAGAAGCGTTCCATGCCCGCGCGATAGGCCTCGCTCAGCAGCGCGTCGAGGTCGTCGTAGTAGTAGAGGACGGCTCCTCGGGTCAGCCCCGCCTTGCGCGCCACGTCCGCGAGTGAGAGGGAGCGCAGCCCGGTCTCTCCTGTCGTGTCGATGACCGCCTGGATGAGGTGGGCGCGGCGTTCGTCCTGTTTTTTTGGGCGGGCCATCCCTTGACAGTAGCCGAGATGCTCATGAGACTCGAAACATTCTTTGACGCCGATGACAAAAAACGCGCGCATCGTCTCGGCGCACCTTCGCCGCGCGTGCGTGGCGCGGCTCAGAACCAAGGACGACCATGCTGGACACCCTGATCACCGGCGCCCGTGTGCGCACGTTCGACGACGCCCGGCCGTGGGCCGGCGCCGTCGGCGTCACCGGCGGGCGCATCGCCTTCGTGGGCGAGGAGGCCGACGCCCCCGCGGCCCGGGAACACCGCCGCCTGGACGGCGGCCTCCTCACTCCGGGCATCGTCGACAGCCACAACCACCTGCTGCTCGGCTTCGACCCCGACGCGGTCAGCCTCGAGGGCGCCGAGACCCTCGAGGAGGTCCGCCGCCGCATCGCCGAACTCGCCGACGCCCGCCCTGACCTGACCTGGGTCTGCGCCGAGAACGCCGTGTACTCGGTGGTCCACGGCCGCCGCCCCCACGCCCGCGACCTGGCGGGCATCACCTCCCGCCCCGTCTTCGTCACCACCTACGACCAGCACTCGGTGTGGCTCAACGACGCCGCCGTGCGCGCGCTGCGCCTGGACGACGGCGGTGACATCCCCTGGGGCCGCCCGGAGCGCGACGCCGACGGCCGCGCCACCGGATGGGTCACCGACTTCTACACGAGCGCCATGACGACAGCGGGCCTGGCCGGCCTCCAGCGCGACATCCCCATGTACTCGCCCGAGCGGCGCTACCGCAAGCTGCTGGGCAGCCTCGGGATGGCCACCGCCGCCGGCATCACCACCGTGGTGGAACCGCAGGTCCCGCTGGCCGAGATCGACCTGTTCCGGCGTGCCCGGGACGAGGGGCGCCTCAGCTCCCGCGTCATCGCGGCGCTCTTCCACCCCATGGGGTCCGACGGCGCGTTCCGGAAGCAGTTGCGTGCCGCGGCCGACGCCGCCCCGAGCGGTGACCGCCTGGCCTTCGGCCCGGTCAAGCTCTACGCCGACGACGTGATCGAGCCCCACAACGCCTGGATGCTGGACGACTACGCCAACCGGCCCGGGCACCGCGGCCACCCCTCCGCACCACTGGGCGAACTCACCCAGGTCATCACCGAACTGGACCGCCTCGGCTTCCAGACCCACACCCACGCGACGGGCGACGGCGGCATCCGCCTGGCCCTGGACGCCATCGAGCACGCCGCGCGCACCAACGGCACGCGCGAGCGCCGCCACGGGATCGTGCACGTCGAGTGCCTCGCCCCGGAGGACCTGCCGCGCTTCGCCGATCTGGGCGTCACCGCCTGCATGCAGCCGCGCCACTGCTCCCCCGACCTCGTGGCCGGCACCTGGATGGAGAACGTCGGCGAGGCCCGCTGGGAGCGTGCCTGGCGACTGCGCTCACTGATGGCCTCCGGTGCCCATGTGGCCCTCTCCAGCGACTGGCAGGTGGGAGAGATGGACCCCCTGATCGGGATCTACTCGGCCCTGACCCGTGCCGGTCTGGACGGCGGCGACGCCTGGACCCCCGCGGAGCGCCTGGGGCTCGACGACACGTTGCGCGGCTACACCGCCGAGGGCGCCTGGGCCTGGCACCGGGAGGGCGAGTACGGCGTGATACGCGAGGGCGCCAAGGCCGACCTCGTCGCGTGGTCCGAGGACCTCTACGCGCTCGAACCGGACCCGGCGGCGCTGCTCCAGCAGCGGGCCGAGGTCACCTGGGTGGGCGGCGAGGTGGTCCACGAGGCCGCCACTGCACGCGCCACCGCCGGCCACTACAGTGCGCTCACCTCCTGCTCCACCCACGCCGAAGGCGGTCACGCCCATGTCTGACGGCAACCTTCCCCCACACACCGCCGAGGGCACCGCGACACAGGCCACGGTGCACCGCTCGCCCGTCGCAGCGGACGGCACCGGGCAGGGCACCGCGACCGCCCCCGGCCCCGGCCGGGCCCAGGACGCCCAGGACGCCCCGGGCGGCGCACAGTTGCGCCGCAGCCTGAAGCTGCGCCACATCGTCTTCCTGGGCCTGGCCTTCATGGCGCCGCTGGCGGTGTTCGACACCTTCGGTCTGGTCTCCGAGGCGACCGACGGCCATGTGCCGCTGGCGTACCTGGCCGTCCTCGTCGCGGTGGGGCTCACGGCGCTCAGCTACGCGCGGATGGCCCGCCGCATCACCTCCGCCGGATCCGTGTACACGTACGCCGGCAAGTCGCTCGGGGCGCCCGTGGGCTTCCTGGTGGGCTGGTCCGCGACGCTGGACTACGTCCTGCTGCCCATGCTCAACGCCCTGCTGGCCGCGATCTACATGGGTGCCGTGCTGCCCGGCGTCCCGGCGTGGGTGTGGGTGCTCTCCACCGTGGTGGTCTGCACGGCGCTGAACCTGGTGGGCGTGAAGCTGGCCGCCAAGGTGAACGTGGCGCTCGTGGTCATCCAGGCCGGCGTGGCCATCGCCTTCCTGGTGTTCGCCGTGCGGGCCATCGCCACTCACGGCGAGTCCTTCGGAACCACCGGCTGGGACCCGGCCTCGGTTCCACTGCCCGCCCTGCTCAGCGGCGCCTCGCTGCTGGCCCTGTCCTTCCTGGGCTTCGACGCCGTCTCCACCCTCTCCGAGGAGGCCGAGCAGCCCCGCCGGGACATCCCGCGGGCCATCCTGCTCATCGTGGCGGCGGCCGGGGTGTTCTTCCTGGCCATCACCTACGCCATGCAGACGCTCTTCCCCGATGTCTCGGCCGTGGGCAACATCGTGGGCGCCTCGCCGGAGATCGCCAAGTACATCGGCGGCGCCGCGTTCCAGGCGGTGTTCGTGGGCGGTTACCTCACCGCGGTCCTCGGGTGCGGCCTGACCCAGCAGATGAGCGCGGCACGGCTGCTGTTCGCCATGGGCCGTGACGGCATGCTGCCGCGCGCGGTCTTCGGACGGGTCGATCCGCGCACCGGCGTCCCCGCCGCCAACGTGCTCGTCGTGGGTCTCATCGCCGCCTCCGCCGTCTTCCTGGACCTCGGCAGCGCCGCGTCGCTGATCAACTTCGGCGCCTACGTCGCCTTCGCCGCGGTGAACCTCGCGGTGATCGGGTTCTGGGTACGCGACCGGCGTGCCGGGCGGGCACAGGCCCGCGGACCCATGGCCGCCGTACTGCAACTGCTGCTGCCGGCTCTCGGATTCGTCGTGAACGTGGCCCTGTGGGTCAGCCTGGACACCCCGGCCAAGGTCGTGGGCGTCATCTGGGCGCTGGTGGGCGTGGGGATCCTCACCCTCCGCACGGGAGGATTCCGCCGCCCGGTGCGGACGCTGAACCTGGAGGAGTGAGCCGTCGGCAGCGCTCGGGCGGGTGAGCGGCCCGGGCGCACCGCACCGACGGCACCGGCGGGAACGCCGCTGTGCCGGGGACGCGCCGGTCGGGCCGGCGAACTCGTCGACGGAGTGCCACCCGCGCTCACTGTGCGGGCAGCCCCGCGACCGTGCCGGTGCCGGAGGGTCTCCTCAGGGCGCGCATGGCGAGGGCGCCGGCCAGGGGGCCGGGGCCCAGGAGGAGGAACGCGTAGCGCCAGCCGACGGCGTCGGCGAGGAGGGGGGTCAGCTGGATGCTGACGACCGTGAGGGCGAAACCGATCGCGGTCTGGGCCGTGAGGGCCGTTCCGACGTAGCGGGAGTCGGCGACTTCGCTGAGGGCGGTGGAGAACACTCCGGAGTCGGCGATCACGGCGGCGCCCCAGAGAGCGCAGAACGCGACCAGGAGCGCCGGCGGACAGTGGACGAGCAGCGGTGAGAGCAGGCAGCACAGACCGCTGGTGAGCAGGGCCGCGACGGCGGCGGGTGAGCGTCCGAAGCGGTCGGCGCCCCAGCCGCCGAGCAGGCAGCCGATCACACCGCCGACGCCCATGGTGAGGAACACGGTGACCTCGACCGATCCGGGAAGGTCACGGGCACGGTCCGTCGCGGCGAGGAAGGCGGGGATCCAGGTCCACAGGGCGTACAGCTCCCACATGTGCCCGAAGTATCCGAGGTTGGCCGAGCGGGGGCCGCGCTGGGTGAACATGGTCAGGGCGTAGCGGGGGTTGCGGGTGGGCGCGGCCGGGGCGGCGTGGGGGCCGACGCGGATGAAGGCCAGCGCGACGCAGGAGGCCAGGAGCCCGGCGGCCGACGCGACCAGGAGCACGCCCCGCCAGGGCAGTGACCCGATGCCGGCGATGAGGTGCGGCAGGGTCGAGCCGAGTGTCAGGGCGGCGATGAGCACCCCCATGGACCTGCCGCGTGCGGCGCCGGGGGCCCAGGAGGCCATGAGTTTCATGCCGACCGGATAGACGCCGGCCAGGCACACCCCGGTCACGAAGCGGAGGGGAACGGCTGTGGCGAGCCGGTCGACCGACACGGCCAGCAGCACGGTGCACACGGCGGCCGCGGCGGCGCCGCCGCCCAGCAGGCGCTGGGGTGGAAGACGGTCGGCGAGCGTGAGCGCGGCGGAGGTGAGCGCGCCGGTGACGAAGCCGAGCTGGACCGAGGCGGTCAGCCACACGGCGTCGGCCGAGTCGAGCCCCCACTCGCCGCGCAGGGTGGGAACCACCGCCGACATGGAGAACCAGACGGCGAGGCCGAGGACCTGTACGGCGGCGATCGCGCCGCGCTGCGTAACGGCGTTCATGGTCTCCCCCCGGGCCGGTGGGTGTCCGGGCTGACGCACCGCTCGGTCTTCCCGTACAGGACCGGCCCCCTTTCGCGAACTGCTCGGCCATCGGTGCCGCGCCGGGCACCGCCGCCACCGCGGCGCCCGCCCCAGCGGCGCCGACGTGTGGCGGCAGAAGCCTACGGGGCTGTCCACCGGCCGCTCCGCCCGGCTCCCGCTGCTAGTGCCTCTCGTTTGGATCATGCCGGGCTCGCTGATCCGGCCTGATCCAAACGAAAGACCCTAGGCCGCTCAGGCCCTGCGCACGTCCGTCCGGGAGGACAGCTCGCTAAACCGGCGCTCGCCGGGCGGCACGGACGAGCGCTGGATGGCGAGAAGCGCGGCGTCGTCGCTGAGTGCCCGGTCGGCATGATCGAGGAGATCCCGGTGGAGGTGCCGTACGAGCGTTTCGGGACCGCTCCTCGCCCACTCGGTGACCCGCTCCTCCAGGGGATAGAAGGCCCGGTCGCGGTCGCGTGCCTCCACCACGCCGTCGGTGTAGAGGAGGAGGGTGTCGCCGGCGTCGAACGTGAACGTGTGCGAGGTGCGCACGTCCGGCCCCAGCACGAACATCCCCAGGGGAGGCGAGGGGTGGGGAGGCACGACGCTCGTCACCCGGCCGTGTCTGATCAGCAGGGGCGGCGGATGCCCGCAGTGGGTCACCCGCGCGACGGGACCGTGGTCGGGGATCTCCAGCAGCAACGCGGTGATGAAGTGCTCCTGGGCCTCGTCGTCCGCTTCGGGGAACTGGGTGAGGTAGCGGCACACGCTCCGGTCCAGGGCGTCGGCGAGCGCGGGCAGCGTGGCGTGGTGGTGGGCGGCCTCCTGGAACGCGCCGAGCAGCGTGGCCGCCTCGCCGATCGCGGCCAGACCGTGCCCCCTGACGTCCCCGATGATCACGCGCGTGCGGCCGTCGGTGCGAGCCACCGCGTACAGGTCACCGCCGATGCGGGCCTCCCTCTCGGCGGCCAGGTACGAGTACGCGATGTGCAGCGGGCCGAGCCGGTGGGGCAGCGGGCGCAGCAGGGCACGCTGGGCGGCTTCGGCGACGGACCGCACCTGGGCGAGCTCCTCCTGCCGCCGGTCGCGCACCCAGCACACGAACACGGCGAAGACCGAGAGGATCGCGAGCCCGGTGATCGCGGAGATCTGGCTCACGGCGGTGAGCCCGACCTGGAGTGAGGAGATGAGGACGTGGGCCCCCACCGCCAGCGCCCCGATCAGTCCGGTCAGTCGCGGTCCCGCGAAGGAGGTGGTGATGGCGGGTGCCGCGACGAGCAGCGGACCGAGGCTGATCGATTCGGGCGTGCGCAGATCCGCGACGGTGATGACCAGGATCAGTCCGAGGGGGATCGCCACCAGCGCATGGCTCGACTGCCAAAGGCGCCGTACACGGCCGAGGTGCTGCCCAACGTGCATGCATCCAATGTGCACGATTCGCCCGGGAATCTGGATGTCTGTCCGGACACACCGGGCCCGGGGCCGCCCGGGCGTGGTCGATGTCTGCCCGGTTCGGCGACACACAACCCATGAATCCACACAAACAGAACATAACGGATTTCGCGATTGCCAAATTTCGCAATTGCTTAGATGCTGTGTTCGCTGTGCCCCTAGGTAGCCGGGGGCACAGCTTCTGAGTGGCTCGCCCCCGAGGGGGGCTGTACGAGAGGAAGCTGAGGGGGCGTGTCGGTTCCGGTGTGCAAGGCGCAGGCCGAGTTCGAGGAAGCCGGGGTCACCGCCGGATGAGCACGACTCCCGCCGGCGCGGTCCGGGCACGGATCACGTCCTTGCTTCCCTCCCGCTCCGATCTGTCCCAGATGCGGCGTGATCCGCGCCGAGACCTGCTCGCCGGGCTCACGGTCGCGATCGTGGCGCTGCCGCTGGCCCTCGGCTTCGGGGTGTCCTCCGGGCTCGGTGCCGAGGCGGGCCTGGCGACCGCGGTGATCGCCGGCGCGCTGGCCGCCGTGTTCGGCGGGTCGAATCTCCAGGTGTCGGGCCCGACCGGGGCGATGACCGTGGTCCTGGTTCCGATCGTCGGCCAGTACGGTCCGACCGCCGTCCTCACGGTGGGTCTGATGGCGGGCGTGATGCTCGTCGTCCTCGCCGCGTTCAGGGCCGGCCGCTACATGCAGTACGTGCCGGCACCGGTGATCGAGGGCTTCACACTCGGCATCGCCGGAGTGATCGGACTCCAGCAGGTGCCGAACGCGCTGGGCGTGCCCAAGCCCGAGGGCGACAAGGTGCTCGTCATCACCTGGCACGCGGTCGAGGAGTTCGTGAAGGCGCCGGACTGGACTGCCGTGGGGCTCGCGGTCTCCGTGGTCGTGGTCATGCTGGCCGGCGCACGGTGGCGGCCGACCGTGCCGTTCTCCATCGTCGCCGTGATCGCCGCCACCGTGGTGGCCCAGGTCGCCGGGCTGGACGCGAAGCCGATCGGCGACCTGCCCGCGGGGCTGCCGGCGCCCTCCCTCTCCTTCTTCGACGCCGGCTCGCTCGGCTCACTGCTCGCCCCGGCCGTGGCGGTGGCCGCGCTGGCCGCGCTGGAGTCACTGATGTCCGCGGCCGCCGCCGACGCGATGACCGTGGGGCAGCGGCACGAGCCGGACCGGGAACTGCTCGGCCAGGGCCTGGCCAACATCGCCGCCCCGCTGTTCGGCGGCGTCCCGGCCACCGGAGCCATCGCACGCACCGCCGTGAACGTCCGCACGGGTGCCCGCTCCCGGCTGGCCGCCCTCGTCCACGCCGCCGTCCTCGCGGTGATCGTCTTCGCGGCGGCACCCCTGGTGTCGAAGATCCCCCTGGCGGCGCTGGCCGGCGTGCTGCTGGCCACCGCGATCCGCATGGTCGAGGTCGGCTCGCTGAAGGCGATGGCCCGGGCCACGCGGTCCGACGCCGTGATCCTCGTCCTGACCGCGGCGGCGACACTGGCCCTGGACCTGGTGTACGCGGTGATCATCGGCCTGCTGACCGCCGGGGCCCTCGCGCTGCGGGCCGTGGCCAGACAGGCCCGCTTCGACCAGGTGTCCCTGGACCGGGGGGATCACACCGACGAGGAGCACCAGCTGCTCGCCGAGCACATCGTCGCGTACCGCATCGACGGTCCACTGTTCTTCGCCGCCGCGCACCGCTTCCTGCTGGAGTTGACCGAGGTGGCGGACGTGAAGGTCGTCATCCTGCGGATGTCACGCGTGTCCACGATGGACGCCACCGGCGCCCTGGTCCTGAAGGACGCGGTGGAGAAGCTGAACCGGCGTGGCATCGTCGTCCTGGCCTCCGGGATCCGTCCCGAGCAGCGGCAGGTCCTCGGCTCCGTCGGCGCTCTGGAGCTGCTGCGGCACGAGGGCCGCGACTACGCCAACACGCCCGAGGCGATCCACGCCGCCCGCGACCACCTGCACATCGCCGGGGTCCTGCCCGCCGAGCCGACGGCACCGGCTGGACAGTGACGCGGCGGGACACGCGAGGATAGGGCGCATGTTCTTGACGAGTAGAGGGATGCGATGCCCAGTGGTCCAGCCGTTCCTGTCATGCGGTGCCGGGAAGGGGACCGCAGGGTGAGTACGCCCCTGTACCAGTTGAAGGCCGAGTTCTTCAAGACGCTCGGGCACCCGGCGCGCATCCGCGTCCTGGAGCTGCTCAGTGAGCGCGAGCACGCGGTCGCGGAGATGCTGCCCGAGGTGGGGATCGAGCCGGCGCACCTGTCCCAGCAGTTGGCGGTGCTGCGCCGGGCGAACCTGGTGCGGACCCGCAAGGAGGGGTCGAACGTGTACTACTCGCTCGCCGATCAGGAGGTGGCGGAGCTGATGCGGGTGGCGCGTTCGATCCTGTCGGGTGTGCTGGCGGGGCAGGCGGAGCTGCTCGCCGATCTGCGGGCGGGCCGGCCGGAGAGGAAGCCGCCGTCCCCGTGACGGTCGCCGGACAGCCGCCGGCCCCGGGGAGGCGGCCCGTGCGGTGTCGCGGTCGGGGCCAGGGCCTGTCACGGGGCAGGCGGGACTTCCGCAACCGGCCCTACGCCCTGTGGGCGGTGTCGTGTTCCGCCCCCTGCGGCCAGAGCACCTCGACGGCCACACCATGGCTGCGGGCGTAGGCCACCAGGTGCGCCGTCGCGTCCCTCCCCGAGGAGGGGGAGCCGTCCCAGACGGCCAGCACCCGCGCGCACGAGCGCAGCAGGCCCTCGTCGGCCGTCACGCACGAGGTGCGGTCACCGGGGTCGTACTCCACCAGCCGCACCTGCTCGGACAGCAACAGGAGTTCCCCGGCCGCCTTCCGGTCCGGCTCCGCGACATGCGCGGGCACCCCGCCGCAGGACGGCAGGACCGTCACCAGGGCCAGTCCCGCCTTCCGGGCGGCCCGCCCGAACGCCACCGGCAGTCCCTTCCCGGCGCGCACCAGCCCGGACGTTCCCGCCTGGGCGAACGCGGCCAGACGGGAACGCAGTTCCTCCTCCAGCAGAGCCAGCGTCGAGGCGGTGAGATCGGCGTGCCCTACAACAGCGATCACTGGTGGCTTTCCCTTCTCCCCATGCGCTTGATCATCGTCATGGCCGGCGGGCGCGCGCAGGGGTCCGTCGGCCTCGAAAGCAGGGGTCCGTCGGTCTCCAAGTCGGGCGGTTCGGCCCTGGCGGACTCCACCGCACAGGTGCGGCCCGCGCTCTCGCGAAGGCTGTCCGCGAGTGCGGGTCACACCCCGAACAGCTGTGCCGCGTTGTCGTGGCACACGGCCCGCAGCCACTCCTGTCCGAGCCCCAGCCGTTCCAGGGCGTGGAGCTGGTCCACGTAGGGATAGGGGATGTTGGGGAAGTCGGAGCCGAGCAGGATGCGGTCGCCGAGCCCCGCCAGCCGGGGCAGGGCCCGGCTCGGGAACGGCATGAACCCCTCGGTGAAGTCGGTGAACGCCATCGTCGTGTCGAGCCGTACCTGCTCGTACTGTTCGGCGAGGCCGAGGAACTCCTCGTACTCGGGCATCCCCATGTGCGCGACGATCAGTCGCAGCCCCGGGTGGCGCTCCAGCACCCGTGCGATCGGCTCGGGTCCGGTGTGCTTGCCGGGCGCGGGCCCCGAGCCGCAGTGGATCACCACGGGCACCCGCGCCTCGGCCAGCAACCCCCATGCCCGCTGGAGGAGTTCGTCGGCCGGGTCGTAGGCCCCCACCTGTACGTGCGCCTTGAACACACGCGCGCCCGCTTCGACGGCCTCGCGGACGTACGTCTCGACGTCCGGCTCCGGATAGAGGGTGGCGGTGTGCAGGCAGTCGGGGGTGCGGCGGGCGAAGTCGGCCGCCCATCCGTTCAGCCAGCGGGCCATGCCGGGCTTGTGTGGATAAAGCATCGCGGTGAAGGCCCGGACGCCGAACTCCCGCAGGACGGCGGTCCGTTCCGCCTCGTCCGCGCGGTAGGTGATCGGCCACTCGAGCCCGCCGGTCAACGGTCCCTGCGCACCGAAGTAGTCCCACACCTTGTGCAGGACACGCTCGGGCATGAAGTGCGTGTGGACGTCGATCAGCCCGGGAAGACCGAGCCGTTCCCAGAAGCGGCGGACCTCTACGGATGCCATGCGGTGATCGTTCATAGCGCCCACGATCGGCCCCGGTGAGGGGGTGGGCCAGCCTTTCCCGAGGGGCGTGGTGAGGGATCCGTCACATGCTGCGAGGGGTGACCAGGCCGGACTCGTAGGCGGCCACGACGAGTTGGGCGCGGTCACGGGCGGCGAGCTTGGTCATGGCGCGGCTGACGTGGGTCTTGACCGTGGAGGAGCTGATCACCATCCGGGCGGCGATCTCATCGTTGCTGAGGCCGCGGCCGACCAGCGCGAGGACCTCGCGCTCGCGCCGGGTCAGCACCTCCAGTCGCGCGTGCGTGCCCGGGCCCGGGTACAGGGGCCGGGACGTGTACTCGGCGATGAGCTTGCGGGTGATGGCTGGGGACAGCAGCGCGTCGCCGCGGGCGGCAACCCGGACCGCCTGGAGCAGGTCGGCGGGTTCGATGTCCTTGACGAGGAATCCGCTCGCGCCCGCGCGCAGTGCGCTGTAGACGTACTCGTCGACGCCGTAGTTCGTCAGGATCACCACGTGCACGGCGGACAGGGCCGGGTCGGAGGCGATCCGGCGGGTGGCCTCGATCCCGTCCACCACCGGCATCGAGACGTCGACGAGGGCCACGTCCGGGAGGTGCTCGGCGGCGAGCGCGGCCCCGGCCGCGCCGTCGGCGGCCTCGGCGACGACCTCGATGTCGTCCTCGGCGTCGAGGAGCGCGCGGAAGCCGCCGCGGATGAGCGGCTGGTCGTCGACGAGCAGGACCCGGATCACGAGGTGCCGCCGGGGCCGGTGTCGTTCAGCGGGAACTCGGCGCGGACGGTGAACCCGCCCTCCGGCCGGGGCCCGGCGTGCAGCCGCCCGCCGAGTCCTGTGACCCGCTCACGCATACCGGTCAGGCCGGTGCCCGGCTCCGGCTGCGCCGCGGGGGTCGCCCTGCCGTCGTCGTCGACGCGCACGGCCAGCGAGTCCGGCCGGAAGTCGAGACGGATCCGGGCCGAGGCGGCCCCGGCGTGCCGGGCGGTGTTCGTCAGCGCCTCCTGGACGACCCGGTAGACGGCCCGGTCGAGTTCGGGCGGCAGCTCCCTCGGCTCGCCCTCGACGGTCACCGTGGCGGGCAAGCCCGTGGAATTGGTCCGTTCCACCAGCACGGGCAGGAGACCGAGTCCGGTGACCGGGGGCCCGGGCCGGCCGGGTACGGCCTCGCCGGGTGCGCGGAGCACGTCGAGGGTGGCCCGGAGTTCGCGGGTCGCGTCGCCCGCGGCCTCCTGGATGGCCAGCAAGGCCTCCGGCACGCTCTCGCCGCGCTTGCGCGCCAGATGGACGGCCACTCCGGCCTGCACCTTGATCACGGAGATGCTGTGGGTGAGCGAGTCGTGCAACTCGCGGGCGATCCGCAGCCGTTCCTCCCCGGCGCGGCGACGGGCGGTCTCCTCACGGAGCCGCTCGGCGTCGGCCGCCCGCTGCTCGGCGTCGGCGGCGCGCTGCTCGGCCTGCCGGAGGTTGCTGTTCCACTGGCGCCGAACCTCCGCCGCCATCACCGCGGCCACCACCCAGCCGACCAGCAGGAACCGTCCCTCGACGATCTGCCGGGCGGACTGGCCGCCGGAGGATGTGAGGCTCAGCGCCACCGTGCCCGCGACGAACGCGCCCGCGCCCAGGACGACCGTCACCAGCCGGTGGCCCGCGAGGACGGCGGTGTAGACGGCCACGAGAACCGGCAGGGCCGCCCCGTCACCCGGGTAGCCGCGCAGGTGGTAGGCGAACAGGCAGCCGACCGTGGTGGCCACGACCGCGACGGGGAAGCGGTTCCTGGCGGTGAGCGTGAGCCCGCCCACCAGCACCAGCAGGGATCCGGGCACGTCGAGGCCCGTGCGATCGGGGACGGCCACCACCGAGCCGACCAGCGAGACCACGGCGACGACACCCGCCGTCACCGCGTCCCGCGCACAGCCGCGCAAGCTCAGCCGCATGCCCATCCCCGCACGGTAGCGCCGCCGCGCGCGCCAACACGTCACCTCGTAGGGCCATTTCGCACCTACTCCCGGCGCGGTAGCCGCCGGACCGCGTGGTCCTGGTGCGGCAGCGCGCAGTCGCATCGCCAGGGCGACGACGGCGGCCCCGGCGCCCGCCCATCATCGAAGGACGTCTCGGCCGGCACCGCGGACGGTGGATTCGGCGAGGGCATCGGAAGGAGAACAGGTCATGAGGAGTCACGGAGTCGACACGGCCGGCGCCGGGGTACGGGAGCCGGAGCAGCCCGGCCTGCTCATCCCGTGGGCGCGCCGGTACAACCTGCTCGTCACGGTGATCTTCGGCGGCCGCCGGGGCGCGCTGAACACCACGCTGGTGGCGGCGAGCGGCGTCCGCCCGGGCGACCGGGTGCTCGACATCGGCTGCGGTCCGGGGGTCTTCGCCGGGCGGCTCGCCGAGGCGGTGGGGCCCGGCGGCGGGGTGGTCGGCGTCGACCCCTCCGCGCCGATGGTCGCGTACGCGACCCGGCACGCGGGGCGGGCGGCCAACTGCCGCTTCGTCCGCGGGGCCGCGCAGTCGCTGGACCTGCCCGACGGTGAGTTCGACGTGGTCACGTCGACGTTCGCGATGCACCACATCGCCGAGGCGCACCGGGAGGCCGCGCTGGCGCAGATGTACCGCGTGCTGCGGCCCGGCGGGCGGCTGCTGGTCGCGGACGCCTTTCCGACCGGTCCGGTAGCCCCGCGGGTGACCCGCGCCATGGCCAGGATGATGGCCCACGGCACCGCGCACGGGAAGGTGACGGAGGATCCCATGTCCGCCGCCGACGTGCGCCAGTACGCGGAGACGCTCCGTTCCGTCGGGTTCACCGAGCCGCGGTACGCCGACGTGCGGCCCTGGACGCGTTATCTCCTGGCGGAGCGGCCGGCGGCGTGACCGCGGGAGGGGCTCCCCCGCGGGGGAGCGGCGCCGTCCCACCACGTTCGGGCCGGGTGGCCGGGTCACCGCAGCGTGATCCGGCCACCCGGCGCGCGAGGAGGTCCTACTCCTTCAGGCCCACGGCCCCGGCGGCGTGGCCCTGCTCCCGGGTGACGCCGGCGGACTCGGGGTCCGGACGCCAGTCGGCCGACCTGACCAGGCCCGGTTCGACCAGACGCAGCCCCTTCAGGAAGCTCCCGATGTGCTCGGGCGAGCGCAGGTGGTACGTGTTGACGGATTGCGCGTTGTACGCCTCGACGGCCGCCTTGAGTTGGTCGCTGGTGTCCGTGCCGTCGCTCAGGGCCACGTAACTGCCCCGGGGCAGGGCGTCGATCAGCTCGGACACGATCCGCTCGGGCTCCTCCTCGTCCGAGAGCTGGCCCATGATGTTGAGCAGCATCAGGCCGATGGGCCGGTCGAAGTCCAGCGTCTCGGCTGCCCGGGTGAGGATCCTTCGCGGATCGCGCACGTCGGCTTCCAGGTAGGCGCACTTGCCCTCCGGCGTGCTGCGCAGCAGCGCGCCGGCGTGGGCGAGGACGATGGGGTCGTTGTCCACGTAGACGATCCTGCTGTCGGGTGCGACGCCCTGGGCGACCTCGTGGGTGTTGTTCGTGGTGGGCAGCCCGGTACCGATGTCGAGGAACTGGCGGATTCCCGCGTCGCGGGTCATGAACCGCACCGCCCGCACCAGGAAACTCCGTTGCAGGCGGGCGATGGCCGCGAATTCGGGGAACGTCCGCAGGATCATGTCGCCGGCCTGGCTGTCCACCGGATAGTGGTTCTTACCACCGAGCAGGTAGTCCCACACACGCGCCGAGTGCGGGCGATCGGTCTGCAGTCCTGTGTTCCGGTCGTCTCGGTCAGTCATGATCGAAGCATGTCACACGGCACATTTTTTGACGCTCAACTCCTTTGATTCCGAGGCGTGTTACTCGGCCGCACCCGCCCATGAGGAACTCCTCCTCCACATCACCCGGAGGGAGTTTCCCGTCATCCGCCGCGCAGTCGGTCAGCGAGTGATATACCCGGCCGTATCATCTTTGGGCCAGCCCCCGCGGCCGGAGTACCTGCCGCCCGGCTCTCGACACCTGGCACGCAGGCTTCGCCCGGCACGAAGCAAGGAGAGAAGGATGCCCCGAAATACGGCTCCGGCCACCGAGTTGACGTCGCAGTACATCAACCAGGTAACCAGCGACCTCGAGCGCAACGTCAAGGAACAGGAACGCATCACGGCGGAAATCACGGCGCTGCAGGACCAGTTGGCCGCCCTTCAGCACGACCACACCGTCCTGGTGAACATGCAGCAGGCACTCGGTATCGCGGCGGCGGTCGCTGAACCCGCGACCGCCGACAGGGTCTCCGTTCCCTCTCCCCGGAAGAAGGCCACGGCCGAGCCGCGTAAGAAGGCCAAGACGGCGGCCGCAAAACAGCCCGCGGCCAAGAAGCAGTCGGCCAAAAGCGCCGCACCCAAGAACGACGCCGCCGCGAAGAAGGCGCAACTCACGCTGGCGGAACTCGTCCGCCGCCACCTGAGCGAACAGAGTGAGCCGCGTTCCGCGGCGGAAATCGCCACGGCACTCGGCGAGACGCATCCCGACCGCGGCATCAAGACCAACGTCGTGCGCACCACGCTCGAAAACCTGGTGGCCCGGAGCCAGGCTGAGCGCAGCAAGCAGGGCACGTCCGTCTTCTACACCGCTCCGAACCCGCCGGAGCCCAAGGCCGCCCCCAAGGGCCAGGCGCAGGCCGAATCCGCGGCTTAGGATCTTTCGTTTGGAGCAGGCCGGCTCAGGGAGCCCGGCCTGATCCAAACGAGAGGACCTAGGACCACGCCGTCGTGTACTGAACCGCCGTAGTCCCGGCGGGGCCCCTCCACTGCGGGGTCTCCGCGTGGGCTGCGGCGCGGCCGGCGCATGAACGCGCGGCACCTCACGCAGGAAATGCACGGGCATCTCGCCTCCGCGCAGTGCCAGTGGCTCGGCTCGGAATGTTGGACGGCCTTCGGTGAGGGTTCGCGTTGGAGTGGGCTCAGTTCGGCAGCTTCGCTACGTAGATCCAATCGAAGCCGTCGTATCCGGTGCCGTCGAGGTGTTCCGCCCGGGTCAAGCCTGCCCTGACCGCCACGCGCTGGGAGGCGGTGTTGGCCGGCCGGACCCGGGCGATCAGCGGGAGGTCGGGAACGTGCCGAGATGTCCAGCTGGCGACTGCGGTCGCGGCCTCGCCGGCGAAGCCCTGGCCCCATGCGGAGGTGGCAAAACGGTAGAAGAGGTTGAGGACCTTCATGCCGTTCAGTTCCATGGGCTTGATCCCGCAGAACCCCAGTTGCAGGGCTGAGTTGTGGCGTCGGACGACCCAGTACCCGTATCCGCAGCTCTGCCACTGGTTGTTCCAGCGCTGATAGAGCTCTTCGGCCTCTTCGGGCCGGGCGAGAGCGTCGGAAGGATTGTGCAGGCAGGTTCCGGGGTCGCTGTGGATCGCGAAGATCGCATCGATATCGGCTTCAGTCGGACGCCGCAGTGACAGTCGGGCGGTCTGCAGCTCTTCGTCTGCCGGGCTCCGGTCGCTCATGCGAAGATCGTAGGGCTGTATCAGGCAGCCCTGGAGGGGTATTCGGTCCACTGTCGGACGGGTGAGTCGGGCGCGAAGTTGGTTTTCGGTTCGGTACGGGCGTTTCGCCGGCGTATGTAGGCGGCGATGGCGGCGTTCTGCTCGCCGTGACTGCGGTAGTCGGTGCCGTTGAGAGCGAAGTACCGAAGTGCCGCGAACTCTGATTCGATCCAGTTCAGCCACGAGCCGCAGGTCGGCAGGAAGACCAGCTCGATGTCGTTGCCGGCAGTCCACGCCCGGACCTCCGCGTGTCCGTGCGGGGAGAAGTTGTCCAGCACCACATACAGCTTCCCCCCGGGCCAGCGGGCCCGCAGGGCCTTGAGCAGGCCGAGGAACTCCCGCCACCGCTTCCGCTTGCGGATCCGGCCGGCGGGCACGCCCGCGTGCAGGGCCACCCGCAGCTCGCCGCCGGAGGCGACGTCGAGCAGGAGGCCCTCCTCGTGGGTCAGCCGTGCCATGGCCGTGCGCAGAAAGGCCTTGGAGGCATAGGCCACGTGGTCCCGGCCGAACGCGGCGACCGCAGTGCCTCCCTGGGCTCCGGCTGGGGAACGGGCTGACTCGCAGCCGTCCTCCGGCCTGGGCCGGGCGGGAAAAAGCGCATTCTTCCGGGGCTGAGCCTCAGGAATTCCGACGCTGCGGCCGACCGGGCTCCCCGCTCAGTAGCGTTCGGCCTTGGTCAGCCGGGGCGTCAGCTTGGGCTCCGGAGGCTTCCTGCTGAACACGATGGGCTGCTGGCGCTTGCCGGGCTCCAGGTTCTCCGCCCCGGTGTAGCGGGTCTCGACCACGTGCCCCTGCGCGTCCAGGTAGTCGACCTGCACGGCGTAGGACGCCTTGCGGTTCGTCTTGTTGGTGATGGTGACCAGGGAGGCCAGCACACCTCCGGTCTGTGTCCTGGGCACGCCGGTCAGGCTCACCTCCGACCGCGCGTTGCCGCCTCCCTTGACCCCCTTGAGCTCCTTCTCGGCCACCGCGGCCCGGCGGGCGGTCTCGGCCGAAACCGACGCCTCGAACTCCGAGGCACGCGCGGACGCGGAGGACGCCGCCGCCGACGCCGAGGCGCGGGCGGAGGCGATGGCCGAGGACGCGGAGGACTCCAGCGCCGACGGCAGCGGGTGGGGCGAGAAGGAAGCGGTGGCGGGCGGGGTCGGCCTCGGGCTGACCGTGGAACCGCCGCCGCCGTGGCCGCATCCGGTCAGCACACCGACGGCGAGAGCGAGCGTCACCGTGGCCGAGGCGCGGGCGGGGCACGGCCTGTGCGGGCGGACACGCTGAGGGGACGGCGGCAGGTCTTCCGTCGGCTGAGGGCGCATGACCTCATCGTCCGCACCAGGTGTCCGGTACGCGACGCGGGCCGTCCTGATGGGTGACCTTCCGAACACTCGGACATAAGATGTCTGACGTCTGAACTCCAAAAGCGAAGAGTCGAGTGTGAGGAGCCGCGCGTGCGCTCTGCCCCCGTGTCCGGAGAGGGCCCCGTGCCCGCAGAGGACCCCGTGCCCGGAGAGAAGGCATCGCCAGACGCTGGACGGCGGCCGAGCGACCACCGTGTGGCCGTCCTCGGCGCCGGTGCCATCGCCCGTGACCACGTCGCGGCCGTCCCGGGAATGCGGCTGGCCCACGTCGTCGACCGGCATCCCGAGCGGGCCGCCGCGCTGGCCGCCCTCGCCGAGGGGGCCACCTGGTCCACCGACCCGGCGAGCGCGTGGTCCGACGGCATCGACGTCACCGCGGTGTGCACCTCCCCCGAATCGCATGCCGAGTTCTCCGTGGCGGCGCTCCAGGCCGGCCGCGCGGTCCTGCTGGAGAAGCCCGCCGCGCTGAGGGTGGCCGACGCCGACCGGATCCTCTCCGCCGCGAAGACCACCGGCCGGCCCCTGCTCGTGGCTCAGACGGCCCGCTTCCAGCCCGTCCACCTGGACATCGCCCGGGCGGTCGCCGAGGGCGCGATCGGCACCCCCCGCCTGGCCCACCTCACCTGGTACACGGGGCACGTCTGGCCCGGAGGCTGGCGGGGCTGGCAGCTGAACCCGGCCCGTTCCGGGGGCCATGTCGCCCACAACGGCGTGCACGCCCTCGACCTGCTGACCTGGCTCATGGACGACGAGCCGGTCCGCGTCTTCGCCCGCCCCTGCCGCACCTGGGCGCCCGGGATGCCGACCCCCGACAGCTTCCAGATCCTCGTACGCTTCGCCGGCGGCGCCCTCGCGACCGTCGAACTGTGCTACGCCCTCGCGGAACGCGGCACGTTCGTCCGCCGGCTCGTCCTGTCCGGCACGACCGGCACCCTGCACCACAGCAGCGAGGACGAGCCGAGAGCGCACTCGGTGACGCCCCTCGCCCCCGCCTCGATCGACGGCGCCATGACGGAGCAGACGAGGCACCTGCGCGACGTGCTCGACGGTGCGGCCGCCCCGCTGACCGCGCCCCATCAGGTACGTGCCGCTCTGGCCGCCGCCCTGGCGGCACAGCTCAGCGCGGACGAAGGCCGCCCCGTCGACGTCAAGGAGGTCTGCTGAGATGAGGGTTCTCATCGCATCCGGGGTCCGGCACGCCCGTGACTACGTGCCACTGCTGCGGTCCCTGCCCGGCATGGAGGTGATCGGCTGTGCCGACACCGCCGACAGCCCCTTCGCCGAGGACAGTGCCGCCCTCGCCCGTACGACGGGCATTCCGCTGCTCGACCTGGACCAGGGCCTTGCCTCCTGCGACATCGCCCTCGTGTGCAGCGAACCCACGCGCCACGTCGAACTCGCGGTGAGGGCGCTCGAAGCGGACCGCCACGTCGTCGTCGACAAGCCCGCCGCGACCAGCACCCGTGACGCGGAGCGCCTGTGGGACGCCGCCGACCGCTCCCGCGGGCTGCTCACCGCCGTCCACCGCCTCCACTCCCCGCAACTGGCCCGGGCCCGGCGCATCGTGGACTCCGGCGCGATCGGTCTGCCCCTGGCCGTCGACGCGGAGTGGCTCGTGGCCGGCGGACTGGACGGAACCACGGTCGAGCGCCCCGAACTCGTCTGCGACCCGGCGCTGTCCGGCGGCGGCGAGCTGATGAACTTCGGGTGGTATCCGGCACTGACGGTCCGACACCTGACCGGCCTGGACGTGGAGGAGGTCGTCGCCTTCAGCAGCGCCGCGCCCCAGGCGCCGCTCTTCGACGGCCCGCACGGCACCCACGGTGTCGAGGACGCGGCGGTGCTCTCGCTCCGCCTGCGCAACGGAGTGGTGGCGACCGCCACCGTGGCCCGCACCCCCGCCGGCATCGGCCCGGCCCCCGTCTCCTCCAGCCTGCGCGTGCTCGGCTCGCACGGCCACGTACTCGCCGACGAGGACGCTCCCTCCATCTCCGTGCGCACAGCGGACGGAGGCAGCGCCTCCCGCCAGGTCGGCGGGCCCGCGGGCGTGACGGCGCTGCGGCGGCTGTTCACCGAGTTCCGCGACGACATCCGCCACGGACGCACTCCCCTGGTCACGGCAGCCGACATCCACGCGGCCGTCGCCGTGGTCGAGGCCGCCCTGGCCTCCGCACGCCGCGACGGCGCCCCCGTCGCGCCGGCCGTCCGCGCGGGGGGCACGACGGCGGCATGACGCGCCCGCCGCACCTCCCGCGGGGGCGGCACGGGCGACGCGCGGCAGCACGCGGCCCCGGCGAGTCCCTGACCGCCGGGGCCGTGCGGCTCCGCTCGACGCGGTCCGTCCCCAGGCGGCGCTCAGGCGGCGACGGCGGCGTCCCAGGGGATCCGGTGGTCGTACTGCCAGGCCGACTTCTCGGGGGTGGCGAGGCGGGCGAAGAGCGGCAGGAGGGCGTCGCGGAACACCCGGCCGACGGGCCCGGCGGCCTTACCGCTGTTGGTGCGGGCGGCCTGGGCGATGACCCGCTCGACCCGGGCGCGGCGGCCACGCTCGTAGGCGGCGAAGGCCTGTGCGTGCGGCAGGTCCCGGAGCGCGCGGGCGAGTTCCACGGCGCTCTCCGCGGCGAGTGAGGCGCCCTGGCCGGAGCTGGGAGAGGTGGCGTGGGCGGAGTCGCCCACCAGCACCATCCGGCCGCGGTGCCAGTGCGGGACGTGCGGCAGGTCCTCCATGGGGCCCGCGGTGACCAGGGCTTCGGGCGGGGTGCGCCGCAGCAGGTCCAGGGCGGGGACGGTGTCACCGGCGAAGGCCTCGCCCAGCCGGCGCAGCCACTCCTCGTTCGGGGTCTGCCGCACCTGTTGCCACGTCGCGTACGGGTGGGGGAGGTTGGCGAACCAGACGCCGGTGCCGTCGTCGAACGTCTGGTACCCGAAGAAGGCCCGGCGTCCGAAGGCCATGTACATCCGGTCGCCGGTGGGCGGCAGTCCAGCGCCGTCGACGCGGGCACCGAAGCCGAGCAGTCCCGAGTAGCGCGGCCGGGGAGCCCGGGGGTCGATCAGCCGGCGGACGGTGGAGCGCAGCCCGTCCGCACCGATCAGGACGTCGGCCTCCTCGCTGGTGGTGCCGTCGGCGAAGACCGCCCTGATACCGGTGCCGCTGTCGCGGACGTCGACGAGTTCGTGGCCGTGGTGGACCGGGACGCCCTGACGTAGGGCCAGGTCGTAGAGCCGCCGGTAGAGGTCGGCGCGCCAGGTGAACTGCATGGGCTGGCGGATCTCGGTGATGACCCGGCCCCTGTGGTTCTGGAGCACGACGGCGTTCATCGGGACGCCGACCCGGTCGAGTCCGACCAGGCCGAGAGCGGCCCGGCCGTTGGGGGCGACGCTCAGGGCGCCACCGATGCCGTCGGCGGTCGTGGGGTGGGACTCGTGCACGGTGGCCTCGATCCCGGCCCGGCGCAGCGCGAGGGCTGCCACCGGGCCGGCGATGCCGCCCCCCACGACGATGGCGGAGCGAGTGCGGGTCATGTCAGCGGGTCCTCTCCCGGGTGGGGTCGTCGACGGTGGGCAGGCCGCCTTCGCGGTGGGCGCGGCGCAGGTCGTCCAGGTAGCCGCGGGAGCACATGGCGGTGAGCTGGGCACTCCCGCCGCGGCGGATCCGGATCTCGCCGTCGCTGACCGCTCCGACCAGCCGCAGCCTGGCCGGCCCGGCGCCGGGCTGCGCGTCCTTCACCCGGCCGCGGCGGGCGAAGGCGAGGTCGCGGCGGTCCACGGCGACCTCGTCGGGCAGCAGCAGGGTGATCGCGCCACGGACGAGTTCCAGATCCATGGTCAGCGGCTCGTCCCAGGCGATGTACGGGGAGCGCAGGTCCAGCACGACCGTGGCGTGGCGGGCGTGCACGTCGAACTCGGTGGCCTCGGTCCAGTGGCCCAGGTGCTTCACGGTGGCGTGGTCCGCGTGGATGCGCTCGGCGGACGCGAGTCGGGTCGGCGTCGTCATGGCTTGATAGTTGCAGTGAAACTAGTACCACGTCAACTAGTTTCCCTGAGATCATTCCGCTAGGCTCGGACCATGCGCAGTTCCCCCCTCGGCCTCACCGTCCTTTCGCTGCTGCACATGCAGCCGCTGCACCCGTACGGCATCCAGCGGCTGATCAAGCAGTGGGGAAAGGACCAGGTCGTCAACGTCAGCCAGCGGGCGAGCCTGTACCGGACCATCGACCGGTTGCTCGGCGCCGGACTGATCGCGGTGCGCGAGACCAGCCGGGACCAGCAGTACCCCGAACGCACCGTCTACGAGGTGACCGAGGAGGGCCGCACGGCGACGCGTGCGTGGCTGCGGGAGATGCTCGCCGCTCCTCGGGCGGAGTACCCGGAGTTCCCCGCCGCGCTCTCGTTCACGATGATGCTGCTGCCGCAGGAGGTACAGGCCGACCTGACCGCCCGCGCCGCACAGGTGCGGGCCCGGCTCGCCGAACTGGACACCGCCGCCGAGGCGGCACGGCGGATGGCGCTGCCACGGATCACCATGCTGGAGGACGAGTACTGCCGCGCCGTACTGACCGCGGAGCTCGACTGGCTCGACACGGTCACGTCCGACCTCCGCTCCGGCACCCTCACCTGGGACCACGAGACCCTGGCCGCCCTGGCCCGGGACTCGTCCTGACCCCGGCCCGTACCTGTGTGAGCGGCGGCACACAGGTACGGGTCTTCCGATCCGGCCGGTGGAGGCGTACGTTCCGCTTACCCCGCGTAGGTGCCTTCGAGGCACCGGCCCGCCGATCCTGGGCGGCGGGCCACGCGGGGGCCAACCGAACCCGCCCACGGCGAGCCCGAGTCGGCCTACGGCCGGCCCGCGCGGCATCCGCCCCCAGCGTCCGCAGCACCGCCCCCGAAGGGAGCCGGGGCCTCGACGACCACTTCACGCGGGACTACGCGCGGAGCAGCGGCGCCGAGATCACGGGCCGCAACAAGTTCGGGCCCCGGCACGGGTCCTGGAACGACCACGCGTGGCGCGGCCGGCGGGTCAGGACGAACTCCCGTTCCGCACCCCGGTGTTCGTCATGACCCACCACGCGCCTGGTCCTCGGCTTGTGTTCGGGGAGGGTCACTCGGCCCACGGAAGCGGGATCTTCTCCTCACTGCCCGGCATCATCGCCTTGCCGCCGACGACCATGGCGACCAGCGCCTCCGCGGGGCCGCCCACGGCCTTGAGCCGCCGCACCACGTCGGCGGGGACGACGACCGCCTGGCCGACCCCGGCCCGCCCGGTCACGCCGTCCACCTCGACCAGGAACTCCCCCGACAGCGGCATCCACACCTGTTCGCGATCGATCACGTGAACAGGTGTGGCCGAGTCGGCGCCGAGCTCCACCCGCCAGGTGCTGACCTCACTGCTGCCCTGACTGGGGCCCGCCAGGCCGAACACCGAGCCCGCGGGCGTCCGGGTCGTCCGCTGCTCGCTCTCACTGATCACCTGCATGACGCCTCCTGTGTAAAGTCGCTTTACTCGCATTGAGTAAAGGAGCTTTACACGGCTGTGTCAAGATGAACCGATGGAGACCCACGACCCCCTCGAGCGGACCGAGCTCACCTTCCTGCTCGGTATGGCCTTCCAGCTGGTCCTCTCCGAGTTCGTCAGCCGTCTGGAAGCCGCCGACCCCACCGACCTGCGCCCCGTTCACGGCATGGTCTTCCAGATGCTCCAGGGGGCCGGTGCGACAAGCAGCGAACTGGCCGAGCAACTCGGCGTCACCAAGCAGGCCGCCGGCCAGATCGTCGACGACCTCGAGGCACGGGGGTATGTCCGGCGTCAACCGCACCCAGCCGGCGGACGGCGCAAACTCGTCGTGCTGACCGGCAGGGCACAGGAGCACCTGGCCGTGGCCGGGCGGGTGCTGCACGAGCTGGAGGCGCAGCTGGCCAAGCGGCTCCAGGAAACCGGGCTCCAGGTGCCCCGAGCCGAACTCGTAGCCGTCATCCGGGCGTTGGCCGGCGACTCGATCCCGCCGCTGCGCCCCGTGTGGTGACCGCGGGTGCGGGCAGGATGCGGCTCGCCCACATCGACGGACTGCGGGACGGATTGCAAAGACGCCACTCAGGACTCGGCATTGGGGTTGCGCCCCGCAGTCCCCAAACGGTTCGATGACCCGGGTTCTACACCTGTGTACGCCTGTGTGCCCTTCCGCTGCCGCACATCCCATAAGTCTAGACAGAGCTGAGGTATCCGTATGCTCTTACGTCGCTCCCTGCTCGCCGTCCGTACCCTCGCCCTGCTCCAGGGTGTACTGCTCCTCGTCCAAGTCGCCCTGGCCGGAGGCTTTCTGGGCGGGCACTTCGACATGCTGACGATGCACGGCATGCTGGCCCGCGGAATCGTGGGCGTGGCCATGGTGATGGCCGTGGCCGCCTTCCTGGTGCGCCGGGCGGGTGGGCCGTCCTCCTTCCTCCTCCCCTCGGTCCTGCTGCTGATCGCGCTCCTCGGACAGGTGGTGCTCGGCGTGAAGCACAGCGTGCCTGCGCACGTCGTGCTCGGCGTGGCCATCGTCGTGGCCGCGGCCATGCTCACCCAGCGCGTGATGCTCACCCCGCTGCCACCCGGTGACTCCCCCGGTACGCCGGATACGCCGGACCATGATCCGGAGCTGGTCGCATGAGACGGCGTACCTTCCTGAGCGCGGGTGGCGCCGCCCTGGGCGTGGGAGCCGTGACCCTGGCGGGCTGGCCCCTGCTGCGCTCCTACTTCAGCGAGGGCAAGCCCGGCGAACTGCTCGCCAGCACGGCGAAACTGCCCCGGCCCTACCAGGTGCCCCTGCCCGTGCCGCCGGTGCTGGAGCCCGCCTCCAGCACCGGCACCACGGACACCTACGACATCACCCAGCGCGTGGCCGAGCTGGAGATCCTGCCCGGTCTCAGGACGAAGGCCTGGACGTACGGCGGAACGTTCCCGGGGCCCACCCTCGTCTCCCGTTCCGGGCGGCGCACCGTGGTCCGGCACCGCAACGAGCTGGACCAGCCCGTCGTCGTGCACCTGCACGGCGGGCACACCCCGGCGGCGAGCGACGGCTACCCGACCTCGCTCATCCTGCCCGCCGACGGCTCCTACGACGCCCACCGCGCCGCCCAGGACATGGCGGGCGGCAAGCACGGCATGTCCATGGACCACGGGGCGATGGACCTGGCCGAGGGGGTGCGGAGCTACACCTACCCCTTCGAGCAGCGCGCGGCGACGCTCTGGTACCACGATCACCGCATGGGCTACACCGGCGCGAGCGTGTGGAGGGGGCTGGCCGGCTTCCATCTCGTCCACGACGACGAGGAGGAGCGGCTGCCGCTGCCGAGCGGCGAGCGTGACGTTCCGCTGATGATCACGGACCGGTCCTTCGCGGAGGACGGATCGTTCCGTTACCCCATGCTGGATCCGGGATTTCACGCGCCGGGCGTCACCGACGCCTATATGAACGGCGTGCTGGGTGATGTGGTGCTGGTCAACGGAGCGCCCTGGCCGGTGCACCAGGTGGAGCGGCTGCGCTATCGGCTGCGGTTCCTCAACGCCTCCAACGCCCGGGTGTACAAGCTGGAGTTGGACCCCCAGCCCGAAGGTGGGGGCGCCTTCGTGCAGATCGGCGGCGACGGCGGGCTGCTGTCCGGACCCCGTCGCCACGACGCGTTGGAGATCGCACCCGCCGAACGCTTCGACGTCGTCACCGACTTCTCCCGGTACCGCGCGGGCACCGAGGTGCGCCTGCTGAACCGCTTCGGAGACGGCAGGACCGCCGAGGTCATGCGCTTCGACGTGGGGTCCGGCTCACCCGAGGACGACACCAGGGTGCCGGAGAAGCTCAGCGAAGTGGTCGCGCTGAACCCCGCCCGGGCCGCGGTCACCCGGGACTTCCACTTCCGTGGCTCGGTCGAGGGGTGGACCATCAACGGCCTGGAGTACCGGCCGGGCCGGGCCCTGGCCAGGCCCAAGCTGGGACAGACCGAGGTGTGGCGGTTCACCACCAACTTCCACCACCCGGTCCACCTCCACCTCAACCACTTCCAGGTGGTCTCGCGGAACAACCACGACCTCGGGGCCTACGACCACGGCTGGAAGGACACCGTGGCCCTCCGCCCGGCCGAGGCCGTCGAGGTGGTCGTCCGCTTCACCGACTACACCGGCCCCTTCATGCTCCACTGCCACAACCTGGAGCACGAGGACATGGCCATGATGGGCGACTTCGTGACCGAGTAGTCCCGTGCGCGCAGCGGCCGGCCGCCGGCGTCCGGGTCGCCGTCGCGCGTTCTCCTCCGGCCGGGAATCGGATGTTTCCTTTCGTCGGTCCGGGGCGGACCCTGGAGAGAGGGCGGTGGATACGCCGGAGGGCGTGACCTGTCGGCGGTGATGGGAATGAAGGGTTCGATCCGGATCGGAAGCATCCGAGGGCTGGCGATTCAGGCCCACTGGAGCGTGCCGCTGGTCATGCTCTTCTTCGCGTACGGTCTGGCCAGCTGGACGCTGCCCAGCTACGAGGCGGGCCGGCCGCCTGTGGTGTACGCGGCGGGCGGGGTCGTCGGTGCCTCGCTGTTGCTGGCGAGTCTGGTGGTGCACGAGGTGGCGCACGCGCTGACGGCCCGCCGGGCGGGGATAACCGTGCGGGACGTGACGCTGTGGGCGCTCGGTGGGCTGACCCGGATGGACCGGCCGACGACTGCCCGCACGGCGTTCTCGGTCGCCGTCAGCGGGCCGGTCGCCAGCCTGCTGCTCGGCGGTGTCTGGCTGGGCGCGGCGGCCGGGGTGGACGCGACGTTGAGATGGCGGATCCCGGTCGCCGTGCTGGGCTGGCTGGGCGGCACGAACCTGCTGTTGGGTGTCTTCAACCTGCTGCCCGCCGCGCCTCTGGACGGAGGCCGGCTGGTCCAGGCGGCGGTGTGGTGGCGCACGGGGGACCGCGAGCGGGCCCAGCGGGCCGCCGGCCGCAGCGGACAGGTCGTGGGCATGGCGCTGGCCGCCGCCGGTTGGGTGGTGCTCCTGAGGGGCATGACGGGCGGCTTGTGGCTGATGGCCATCGGTCTGTTCGTGGCCGGTACCGCCGCGGCCGAGCGGCGGTGGGCGGAGCTGGTCACCGCCCTGCGCGGCGTACGGGTGGGTCAGACGATGACCACTCCGGTGGTCACCGGGCCCGACTGGCTGACCGTGGGCCGCTTCCTGTCCGAGGTGGCCACCCGAACAGGACACTCGGTGGTGCCCCTGCTGGACTTCAACGGTCATCCCAGCGGCCTCCTCCAGCTGCGCCGGCTGGCCTCCGTACCGCCCGGCCGGCGGGAGGTGCTGCGGGCACGGGACCTCGCGACCCCGCTGTCCCGGTGCACCCTCGCCGCGCCGGACGAGCTGCTGAACTCCGTCCTGGAGCGTCTCGGCAACGCGGGCGGCGGACTGCCCATCCTGGTCATGGACGACGGCCGGCTCGACGGGATCATCACCGCGCACGACATCGACCGGTCTCGCCGGCGCTACCGGGATCCGTCGGCCCGCAGGGAGCACCCGGTGTGAGAGGCCGGATGCTCCCCGCGTGGTGTCTCCCGGAGGGAGGTCACCGGAGGGAGGTCACTTCGCGTGGGTGAAGGGCACCCGGGTCCAGCTGAGGACCTGCTTGCTGCCCGGATCGATCGTCACCTTCAGCCAGTTGCCGACGTTGGTCGAGCCGTCGATGGTGACCCGGCTGAGGTTGGGGACGACGGTGTCGACGCCGTAGAAGGAGCGCCACTTGGAACCGGTGTCCAGCGGCTTGTCACTCTTGTAGACGTGGCTGTCGCCGTTGAAGAGGTACACCGGGCCACGGAACTTGGCCGACTCCTCGGCGATCGCCCTGACGATCGGCTGGAAGGCGTAGTAGTCCGCGAAGGTCGCGTCGGTGACCGTCGGGTCGAACATGTCGGCCTGGGTGAGCAGCACAACGGCCTTGTTGTTGGTGCGCCGGGCGTCCGCGAAGGTGTCGCGGATCTCCTGCACCACGGCGGCCGTACGGCCGAGCACCTCGGCCGCCTGCTCCGGTGTGGCCGAGGTGTTGCCGGTCCACGGGGCCATGCTGTTGTTGCTGCCGACGATGTGCAGGGCGGCGAAGGCGACGTCCGCCCGGGTGTACCGGACGTTCTCGGGGTAGCCCTGGTCGGCCTGCGAGGTCACCTTGACGCTGTTGCGGCCGAGCGTGTGGTCCGCCTTGGGGAAGAAGACCTTGCGGATGGCGGCCAGGCGCTCCAGCGGGTCGTAGCCTCCGTTGTTGGCGCGGTGGCAGTCGGTCCACTCGTTGTCGCCCACCGTGTAGACCAGCGGGTCCTCGAACATGTCGAAGTCCGACTTGACCATCTGGAAGTAGTCGTCGCTGCAGACGGTGGAGCCGTCCTTGATGTCGCCGATGTGGGCGACGACCTGTACGTCACGGTCGGCGTTGATCTGGCCGATGACGTTGGGGAAGTCGGCGATCTGCGCGTCGCCGTAGGGAATGTCGCCGATCACCGCGAAGCTGAAGCGGTTGTGTCCGGGGTCGGCCGTCGCCGACTGGTTCGTCAGTGCGAGGGCGAGGGCGCTCAGGGCCAATACGACGGATGCTGCGCGACGCCACGATCTCATCGAAACCTCCTGGTGGGATGCGGCAGCACTGTTCTGCCCAGCCCTTAACTCCGCCTCGAACCGGAATGAGGGGGGGATGAACAGGAGCCGTACACCAAGATCGTCCGGGATCCGCGCCGCGGTCCGCGGTCATGGCCCGGGGGCTGTCGTCGCTTTCCCGCCCACCCCGGCGCGCGCGGGGGGCGGCCCCGAGCTGCCGGAGACGGGGACGGTCGCCGGCGCGGGTGCTCCGGTGCCGCCGCTGAGGGGCGGGCTCGTGACCTGGGGCCGGCCGGTCGGCAGGGTCAACAGCAGGACCAGGGTGATCCACACGTAGGTGTTGCTGCCGAGGAAGCCGTCGAGTCCGGAGGCGTCGTCGAACCACAGCCAGACCACGCTGGTGCACAGCAGCCCGTACAGGACGGCCGCGGTCCGCAGGCGGCGTGCGTGCACCAGGACCGCGAACGACGGCAGCAGCCAGACGAGATGGTGCACCCAGGTGATCGGGCTGATCAGGCAGGAGACCAGCCCCGTGAGGGCGAAGGCGGCCCGCCAGTCGCCTGCGCGCAGCGCCCGGCGGGTGCGCCACGCCCACACCGCCAGGACGAGCACGACGGCCAGGGCCCAGGCGGCGCGGCTGGGTTCGCCGGGCGCCGCGAGCCGGGCGAGGACGCCCTGGAGGGACTGGTTGGAGACGTAGTCGAGGCGGCCGACGCGGGTGGTGTCCCAGACGGCGCGCGTCCAGTAGAAGCGGGACGCGTCCGGTGCCGCCAGGGCCGCGAGGGCGGTGGCGGCGGCGGTGACGGCGGTCGCGACGGCGGCGGCCCGTCGGCGCCGGGCGAGCAGCAGCAGGCCGATGAAGACCGCGGGGGTGAGCTTGACGGCCGCCGCGAGCCCGATGCCCACCCCCGCCCAGCGGCCGCGCCCGCTGGACAGCAGCCAGCCGTCGGCGAGCACGAGCGCCAGCAGCAGGAGGTTGACCTGCCCGAAGCTGACGGTGTCCCGCACGGGTTCGAGCAGCGCCAGCGCACAGGCCGCCAGGGCCCAGCCGAACCAGCCGTGGCGGCGCAGTTCCTGGCCGGCGAGCATCCACAGCACGGCGGCGACGGCGACGAGGTTGAGCAGCAGCGCCCCCGCGATCGCCGTGTTCGGGCCGACGAGTGCCATCGGCAGCATGGTCAGGGCGGCGAACGGCGGGTAGGTGAACCCGTAGGCGGTCCCCGGTACCTGGTAGTCGTAGACGCGGCCGCCGTGGTGCACCCAGTCGTTCACGGCACCGTAGTAGACGCGCAGGTCGAACCAGCCGCGCAGCAGCGGCACCGTGGCGGTGAAGACCGTCACGGCCACGGCGAGGCACAGGACGAGGACGAGCCGTCCCCGGTCGGTACGCGGCAGTCTCACGCGGTCCCTCCCAGCACCGGCGCCTGGGCCGTCTGGTGCGCCTGCCACAGGACGACCAGGGCGAGCGCGCCTCCGCAGCCCGCCAGGACCACCTGGGCGAGGTCGGGCGGGCCGCCGCTCGGCAGTACGGCGAGCGCGAGGACGGCGGTCGCGGCGGCCACCCGGTGGCGGACGGAGGAGCTGGGCGCGGCGGCGGCGATGAGGAACAGTCCCCACAGGGCGTACCAGGGCCGGATCGCCGGTCCGAGCACGGCCACGGCGGCCAGGCTCAGTCCGAGCGCGTAGATCGGGCCGGGGCGCAGCCTGAGCCAGATGAACAGCACTACGGCCGTGGTCGCGAGCAGGCCCGCCGCGTGCCAGAGCGGGGTGGCGAGCGGCGCGAGGCCGCTGCCCAGCTGTGCGAGGACGTCGCCCGTGACCCGGCCGAGGACGCTGGTGGGCGACCAGTTGTGCGGCGAGACGGGTGTCCGCAGGGCCGCGACCCAGCCGTATCCCGTGCCCGCGAGGGCGGTCGCCACGACCGTGGTGGCGAGCGCGACCGCGGTGGTCGTCACGACCGCACGCACCACTCCGGTGTGCCGGCGCAGCGCGATCACGGCCAGCAGGCCGAGCGCGGCCGGCGCCTTCACCAGCGCGGCGAGCGTGATCAGGACGATCCCGAGGACGTACAGGCGGCCGCGGGCGGCGAGCAGACCGATGCCGAGCAGCCCCAGCATGATGGCGTCGTTGTGGGCGCCGGCGACCAGGTGCAGCAGCACCAGCGGGTTGAGGGCGCCGAGCCACAGCGCGGCGGCGGGATCGGCTCCGCACTGGCGGGCGAGCCGCGGCAGCGCGACGGCCATGAGGGCCACGCCGAGCAGGGCGACCAGCCGCATGCCGAGCAGGCCGGCCGGCAGTTCCCCGCGGGTCAGGCCGGACAGGGCGGAGGCCACGACGAGGAAGACCGGACCGTACGGGGCCGCGGTGTCCCGCCACACCGGCGCGACCTCGGCCGCGAGCGGTCCGCCGAGTTGCGCCGGCCCGTGCGCGTACACGTCGAGGTGGGCGTCGACCATGGCGCCCTGCGCGAGATAGCTGTACACGTCCCGGCTGAACAGCGGCGGCGCCAGCAGCAGCGGTGCCGCCCACATGGCCAGGACGAGCAGCAGGGCGCGGGGCGTGGGCGGCTCGGGGCCGCGGATCAACCGGCCGAGCAGCGCCCACGCGGCGATCAGCAGAACGACGCCGAAGTACACCCCCACCAGTCCGAGGGCGGCGCGTCCGGACTCGGGAGAGACCAGATCCGCGACCGGCAGGGCCCCGGCGGTCTGACCGCCCAATGCGAGGAAGGCGGTACCGGCCAGTCCGAGGGCCTGGCAGCGGCGGAGATCGACGGGGAAAGCCATGGCCAACACTCGGAAAGCGTGTCAACGCCTGGTGGCCGGAAGGCGACGCACGCCCCTCGGCCGGGCGGCGTGCGCATGACCGCCGTGTGCGCTGCGTGCACATGACAGATGACGTGAAGGGAAATCCCCGCGCGGCACGGCGCCGGTGGCACTCGAGGCGGCCAAGAGCGCGGAGGCGGCGGCTGCCCGCGAGGCGGCGAGCGCGTACCCACCGCCGCTCCAGGCCGCAGGGGTCCCTGGCCAGAGGCTGTTGGCAGCGGCTAGCCTGCGTCACCATGACACGCGCCTGGATCTTGCCGGTGACCTTCGTGCTCGGTGGCGCAGCCGCTGCCACCAGGCTGGCCTTCACGGGGAGTTCCGGCGCAGCCGTAGCACTCCTTCTGGTGTTCGTCCTGCTCGCGGGCGTGAACTCGCCTCTGATCTTCCCGCGGTCGATCGGTGCGCTGGAGGCGCGACGCCGCAGCGCGGCCGACGGGCGCCCGGTCGTCTTCTGGCGTCCGGGCTGCACGTACTGTCTGCGACTGCGTCTCCGGTTGGGCCGCAGCGCCCGCCGGGCGCACTGGGTCAACATCTGGCGTGACCCGGCCGGAGCCGCTGCGGTGAGGGCGGTCAACGACGGCAACGAGACCGTGCCGACCGTCTTCGTGGCGGACCGGCCGCACACCAACCCCGATCCTGAATGGGTGCGCGAACAGCTTTCCCCTTCCGTGTGATCAGGAGCGGTGCCCGCCCGGAGAGGACGACTGCCGACTCCCCGGGCGGGTGACGGCTCAGACCTTCGGCGAACCGCTGCCCGCGAGCACCTCGGGCCGCAGCAGCGCCTCGAGACGCTCGGCCGGCAGCAGCCCCTTCTCCAGGACGAGTTCGGCGACGCCACGACCGGTGGCCAGGGCCTCCTTGGCGATGCCAGTGGCCGCCTCGTACCCGATGTGCGGGTTGAGGGCGGTGACCAGACCGATGGAGTTCTCCACCGCGGCACGCAGCTGCGCCGTGTTGGCCGTGATGCCGGACACGCACCGCTCGGCGAGGGTCAGGCAGGCGCGCTCCAGGTGCGTGATGCTCTCGGAGAGGGAGTGCAGGATGACCGGTTCGAAGGCGTTCAGCTGGAGCTGACCGGCCTCGGCGGCCATGGTGATGGTCACGTCGTTGCCTATCACCTCGAACGCGACCTGGTTGACGACCTCGGGGATCACCGGGTTGACCTTGCCGGGCATGATGCTCGAACCGGCCTGCACCGGTGGCAGGTTGATCTCGTTGAGTCCCGCGCGCGGACCGGAGGACAGCAGACGCAGGTCGTTGCAGCTCTTGGAGAGCTTGACGGCGATCCGCTTGAGCACGCCGGACATCTGCACGAAGGCACCGCAGTCCTGGGTGGCCTCCACCAGGTTGGCGGCCGTCACCAGCGGCAGACCGGTGATCCGGGCGAGGTGGCGGCGGGCCGACTCGGCGTATCCGGCGGGGGCGTTGAGGCCGGTGCCGATCGCCGTGGCGCCGAGGTTGATCTCGTGGATCAGTTCGACGGCCTCCGCGAGCCGGAGGCGGTCCTCGTCGAGCATGACCGCGAACGTGGAGAACTCCTGCCCCAGCGTCATCGGCACCGCGTCCTGGAGCTGGGTGCGCCCCATCTTGAGCACATCGCGGAACTCTACGGCCTTGCCGGCGAAGGCGTCCTGGAGTACGGCCATCGCCTTGAGCAGGCCGCGCACGGCGAACACCGTCGCGATCTTGACGGCGGTCGGGTAGACGTCGTTGGTGGACTGGCCGAGGTTGACGTCCTCGTTGGGGTGCAGGTGCTGGTACTCGCCCTTGGCGTGGCCGAGCAGTTCCAGCGCGCGGTTGGCGACGACCTCGTTGGCGTTCATGTTGGTGGAGGTGCCGGCGCCGCCCTGGATGACGTCGACGACGAACTCGTCGTGCAGCTTGCCGTCGCGGATCTCACGGCAGGCCTCGACGATCGCGGCGGCCTTCCGCGGCTCCAGCAGGCCGAGTTCCTCGTTGGCGAGGGCGGCGGCCTCCTTGACGGCGGCGAGGGCGTCGATCAGGTGCGGGTAGGCGGAGATCGGCGTCCCCGTGATGGGGAAGTTCTCCCGGGCGCGCAGGGAGTGGATGCCCCAGTAGGCCTCGGCGGGTACGTCGCGGTGGCCGAGCAGGTCGTGCTCACTGCGGTGGGCGGCGGCGGTCATGGCGGTGCGGGTCCTCTTTCGGAGGTGGACGGTCGGGTCGGGCAGGCGTCCGGGCGTGGAGCTCGATACAGCCCTGGGGCCTGTCGCGGGGCAGGCGGGAGTTTGACGACAGGGCCTAGGTCCTGTCGTCAAACTCCCGTCGTTCGCCCGGAGGGCGGGCCTCGCGGCGTCAGGTGCGTGCTCTCGGCGTGCCGGGCCCTGGCCCTCGTACTGGATGTACTTGGGTCAGGGCCCGGTGCGGCGAGAGTGCGTGCATGGCGTCGCGGGGCAGACGGGAGTTTGGCGACAGGGCCTAGCGGTGCCCGGAGCCCGGTGCGGGGTCGAGCGCGCGGGTGGGCCGGACGCTGCCGACCGGTTCGCCGCCGCCGAGCAGGGGCTCCCCCGCGAACCCGGCGAGCGCGGCCGCGTCGACCCCGGCCCGGGCGAGGGCCGCGGCGGCGACCGGGACGCGTGCCCGGTTCGCTCCGTCGGCGATCTTCACGGCGACGGCCCGGCCGTCCGGCAGCGCGGCGACCTGGACACCCTCGAAGCCGTCCTTGGCGAGCAGTCCGGGCACGGCGCGCATCAGCGCGGCGACGTCCCGCCCGGAGCCGGAGGCCGTCTCGGCGTGCTCGCGCATGGCGTCCGCCACCCGCGCCTCGGGGGTGCCGGCCGGTGCGGTGGTGATCCGGGCCGCGGCGCGCGCGAGCCCGTGCAGCGAGACGGCGAACAGGGGCGCTCCGCAGCCGTCGACGGTCACCCGGGCGATCGCCTGCCCGGTGAGGTCCTCGACGGTCTCGGCGACGGCCCGCTGCAACGGGTGGCCCGGAGCGAGGTAGTCCGCAAGCGGCCAGCCGTTGAGCTTGCAGGTGTAGAGCATGGCCGCGTGCTTGCCGGAGCAGTTCTGCGCGAGCCGGGACGGCAGGCGGCCCTCGCGCACCCAGGCGTCGCGGACGACCGGGTCGTACGGCAGGTCGGGGACGTTGCGCAGGTCGTCCTCGGTGACGTCGGCCAGCTCCAGGATGCGCCGGGTGCCGGCCAGGTGCCGCTCCTCCCCGGAGTGGCTGGCCGCGGTCAGCGAGAGCAGTTCCCCGTCGAGCGGCAGCCCGGCCCGGAGCATCGCCACCGCCTGCACCGGCTTGATCGCCGAACGCGGGTAGAAGGCGGCCTCGATGTCGCCGAGTCGCAGCTCCACGGCTCCGTCGGCGCCCAGGACCACGACCGAGCCGTAGTGGACGCCTTCGACGACCCCGCCGCGGACGAGGTGCGCGACGGGGACGTGCCGGGGCTCCCGGACCGCGGGGGCCCCGGCCACCGCGCTTGTGTCCATCACTGCCTGGTTCACGCCTCGGGTCCGTTCTCCGTGAGGGCGTCCGCGCGTGGCGGCCGCATGATGTCGGTCAGGGTCATCTCGACGCGGTCGAGGTGGTGGGTCATGGCCCGCACCGCGTCGCGCTCGGCACCGTCGGCCAGCGCCTCGACGATCGCCCGGTGCTCGCGGTTGGACTGCTCGCGCCGGCCGCCGAGTTCGTTGAGGAAGGCGGACTGGCGGGCCAGTGCGTCCCGGATCTCCTCGATCACCCGGCGGAAGACCGGGTTCTGGGCGGCCTCGGCCACGGCCAGGTGGAAGACGGTGTCCATCGCGACCCACGCGGTGGTGTCCGTCTCTTGCTCCATCCGCTCCAGGAGGTGGGCCAGGTGGTCGAGGTCCTCCGCGGTGCGGCGCTGCGCCGCGTACCCGGCGACCGGGATCTCGACGTGGCGGCGCACCTCCAGCAGGTCGCTGGCCGCGTAGTCGCCGAAGGTGGGGTCCTCGACGGCGTTGGCCACGACGAAGGTGCCCTTGCCGGTCCTGGAGACCGTGAGTCCCATCGTCTGCAGGGCCCGCAGGGCCTCCCGCAGCACGGGCCGGCTGATCTCCAGGGTGCGGCACAGCTCGGCTTCCGACGGGAGCTTGTCGCCGATGGCGTAGTCGCCGCGCTCGATGGCACCGCGAAGGTGGCTGAGCACCGCTTCCATGGCGCTGACGCGCCGCGGCCCCAGGCCACCTGTCTGGCTGTCTGACAGGTTCACGAGGCGATCCTGCGGGTGACGAGGCCCGACTGTCAAGTGGCGCCGGATCCGAGCGCTACCCTGCGGGCAGCGCCTCCCGCATCACCTTCGCGGCGGCGGTCGGGTCGTAGCCCTCGGCGACGCCCGGGACCAGAACGATGTCGCCCTCGATGCGCCGCGAGCGCAGGGGCGCGATCTCCTGGTACGCGGGCGAGTCCCACCAGGCCCGCGCCTCGGCCATGCCGGGGAAAGAGATCACCACGACGTGCCCGGGCCAGCTGCCCTCCTTCACCTCGTGCCGCGCGGCGTGCACGAGGAAACGGCCGCCGTAGGGCTCGAAGGTGGCGCTGATGCGCTCGATGTACTCGGCGATCTCCGGGTGCGGAGCGGCCTCCTGCAGGTGGGCTATGGCGTAGGCGGGCATGTCGTCCTTCCGGCCGGTCGGGCTTGTCTACACCGGGGATCCTGGCACCGGGGTGCGCCGGGCGCGATGACCTGACAGGTAAGCGCCCGCGCACAGGCGACGCGGCCGTCGGCACCTCGATTGTCGGCCAAATGTCATGTACACCTCTTGACCGCATTGGTTTAGACCTTTAGATTCCAGGCCGTCAGGCTCCCCCGTGCCAGGTCGAGTCGGGTCCCCGTGTCGCAGCGACGCCCGGCGCCGGCTCGCCCTCCCCCACCCCCACCCTCGCAATCTGCCCCGGGCATCCGACGAAGCCCGGAGGTCACGCCGTGACCCGACCGCCTCTCTCCCAGGAGCACACCCCACATGTCGACCCCCCGCCTCGGTACGAACCTCCGCAGACGCGCACCCCTGGCCAAGCTCACGGTCAGCGCCGTGCTCGCCCTCGCCCTCTCCGCGCTGTTCGCCGTCTCGCCCGCCTGGGCGGCGGACGGGCAGATCACCGGCCTCGCCGGCAAGTGCGTCGACGTCGCCGCGGCGAGCGACGCCAACGGCACGGCCGTCCAGCTCTACGAGTGCAACGGCACGAACGCCCAGCAGTGGTCCAACCCCGGCGACGGAACGCTGCGGGCGCTCGGCAAGTGCCTCGACGTCGTCGACCGCAGCACGGCCGACGGAGCCGCCGTCCAGCTGTGGGACTGCTCCGGCGGAGCGAACCAGCAGTGGGTCGTCACCGCCGCCCACGACATCGTCAACCCGGCCGCGGACAAGTGTCTCGACGTCCGGGACAACAACAGCGCCAACAGCACCCGCCTGCAGATCTGGACCTGCACCGGAGGCGCCAACCAGAAGTGGAACGCACCGTCGAGCGGCGGCAGCGGCAACCCGTCCGGGTTCGTCGTCTCCGAGGCCCAGTTCAACCAGATGTTCCCGAACCGGAACCCCTTCTACACCTACGGCGGGCTGACCGCCGCGCTCAGCGCCTACCCCGGCTTCGCCGGTACGGGCAGCGACACGACCAAGAAGCAGGAGGCGGCCGCGTTCCTGGCCAACGTCAGTCACGAGACCGGCGGACTGGTCTACGTCGTGGAGCAGAACACCGCCAACTACCCCCACTACTGCGACGGGAACCAGCCATACGGCTGCCCCGCCGGACAGGCGGCCTACTACGGCCGCGGGCCCATCCAGCTCAGCTGGAACTTCAACTACAAGGCCGCCGGCGACGCGCTCGGCATCGACCTGCTCAACAACCCCTGGTTGGTGGAGAACGACGCGTCCGTGGCCTGGAAGACCGGTCTGTGGTACTGGAACACCCAGTCGGGTCCCGGCACCATGACCCCGCACGCCGCCATGGTCAACGGCGCCGGCTTCGGGCAGACCATCCGCTCGATCAACGGCTCCCTGGAGTGCGACGGCAGGAACCCCGCCCAGGTGCAGAGCCGCGTGGACGCCTACCAGCGCTTCGCGTCCATCCTCGGCGTGAGCCCCGGTGACAACCTGTACTGCTGAGCAGTTCTCCTATCCTGCCAGGCGGGGCGTGGACCGGTGGAGTTCCGGTTCCCCCCCCGCCCTCCTTTGTCCGGAGGGAGAGACGCCCAA
>NZ_JBQRUW010000051.1:0-34321 GCF_052663305.1 Streptomyces cyslabdanicus | reverse complement strand
TGTGGGGGGTTTTTCTTCCGTTCGGAGGGGGGGGGGGGGGGTGGGGGGCTCCCCCCCCCCCCCCCCGCCTGCTGTCGTCAGGAGAGCGACGCGCCGAGCCCTCTCGGTGCCGGAAGTGCCGCGGCACCGATCAGGCCGGCGTCGGGGCCCAGGGCGGCGCGGTGGATGGGCGGGGGTGCCGGCCGGCTGCGGGTGGTGTGGGCGTACGTCTCGCGCAGGGCGGCGTGCAGCGGCCCGTCACCGGCGCCGAGGCCGCCGCCGAGGACGATCGCCGAGGGGTCGAGGACCCGGACGAGGTGACCGAGCACGGTGCCCAGCGCCTGTCCGGCGGTGACCAGGACGCGGGCCGCGGCCGAATCACCGGACAGGGCGAGGGCGGTGACCTCCCGGGCGCCCGGTACGGGGGAGCCGCCGCAGGCGGTGCGGCGTGCGCCGATACCCCGACCGGAGCAGTACTGCTCGAGGTTTCCGCGCCAGTCCCGGTCCACGGAGGCCGGGACCTCCCACTCCCCCAGGGCGATGGCCTCCCCGCGCCGTCCGGCGACGGGCCTCCCGTCGAGAACGACGGTGGAGGACAGTCCCGTGCCCAGGGACACGTAGAGGAAGTCGGGCAGGCCGCGGCCGACGCCGTGCCGTGCTTCGCCGAGGGCCCCGCAGCGCACGTCGGAGCCGACGGCCACCGGCAGGCCGGGCGCGGCCACGGCGGCCAGAACGGCGGCCGGCTGCACGTCCCAGGCCAGTACCTCACGGCTGGTCAACTCGCCGTCGGCGTCGACGTATTCGGGGAATCCGGCGCCCAGTGCGGTCACCGTGACGCCCAGCCGGGCGGCGTCGTCGAGGAGGGCGCGGGCCGCCCGCGCGGTGCCGGTCAGGCCGGGATCGCGCAGCCCTCCCCCGGCGGCGGTGGCGGTGGGCAGTTCACGGCGGTGCAGCAGGGTGCCGTCGGCGGTGACGAGACCGGCGGCGATCTTGGTGCCGCCGACGTCCAGGGCCGCGACGGCGGTCCGGCCGGACGGTTCCCCGGCGGGCGCCGGGATCGAGCTCGTGTTCACGGGAGTTGGCCTTCGCCTGGGGTGCGGTGGGTTCAGTCGGAGCTGCGGTGCAGGGTGGCTTCGAGGCGGTACGCGTCGCCGCGGTACACGGCCCGGCCGAGCAGTACCGGGGTGTCGGTCTGGTCGTAGGTGACCTCCTCGCCGACCAGGACCGGGGTGCCCGGCGGCACCCGCAGCAGCTCCGCCTCCAAGGGCTGGGCGCCGTCGGCGCGCGCGGTGTACGTGCTGTGCATGACGCGCACCCCGGCTCTGGCCTCCAGTTCGGCGAAGAGCGAACGGTCCGTCAGGTCGACGTCCTCCAGCGCCTGGGCACGGGAGCGCACCAGCACCGTGGTGTCCAGGCACACCGGTACGTCGTCCAGGCCGCGCACCCGGACGACCTCCAGCACCTCGGCGGCGGGTGCGATGCGCAGCCGGGCCGACTCCTCGTAGCCGGCCGGCCGGACCTCGCGGCGCAGCACCCGTGCGGTGGCGGTCAGGCCGCGGTCGCGGGCGATGTCGGTGAAGCTCTTCAGCACGCTGGGCGGTTCGCTGACCACGTCGGTGGCGACGAACCAGCCGCGCTGCGGTGAGGAGTGCACCCGACCCTCGGTCTCCAGCAGGGCCAGGGCCTGGCGCAGGCTGCTGCGGCTGACGCCGACGCGCTGGGCCAGGGCGCGTTCCCCGGGCAGTTGACTGCCCGGGGCCCATACCCGGCGGTCCAGCAGCTGCCCGAGTGCGCGGCGGGCGAGCTGGACGGCCGGGCCCGCGGTCGCGGTCGCGGTCGCCGCGAGTGCGGGGGCGGGGGCGGGGGCGGGGGCGGGGGCGGGGACGGAGGGTGAGGCCGATGCGTCATGCGTGGTCACGGTCATGGACCGTACCAGAGCAACCAGTTCATGGACCAGATAAAAATCTGGTCCAAACACTGGACTGACTGGACTGAAGTGCGCCATGATCCCACCACGCCGACCTTCGGAAGTTCCTCTTCCGTTCACCGGCGAGTGCCCGTCTGCCGATGTACGGCGCCACGGCCGGCCCCTGCCTCCAACAGGCCGCAGGGCCCCACCCGATGACACGCGCCGACACCGCCATGCGTGACACCACCCACCCGCGACCCGCGACAGCACACCGCGCCGCACCCGAGCCGAGGGAGCCTCGATGCCGTCACATCCACCGGTCCGTCTCGCCGTCATAGGCGCAGGAACGATTTCTCAGTCGGTCCACCTCCCCGCCGTCCAGCGCCTGGGCGCGCTGTTCCAGACCGCCGTCGTGTGCGATCTGTCCCCCTCCCGTGCGGCGGCGGTGGCCGCCCGCTGTGGCGTCGGCGTACGGGCCACGCACCGCTATGAGAGCGTGCTGGCCGACGACACCGTCGACGCCGTACTGCTGGCCACCCCCGGCACCCACGCGCAGGCCGCACGCGCCGCGCTGGAGGCCGGAAAGCACGTCCTCGCCGAGAAGCCGCTGTGCCTGACCGTGGCCGAGGCCGAGGAACTGGGCGCGCTCGCCGAGGCCAAGGGCCTGGTGCTCCAGGTCGGCTACATGAAGATGTACGACCCGCTCACCGAGGTCGCCGCGGCCGAGCTGGCCGCGCTGGACACCCCGCGCACGGTCCGGGTCACCGTGCTGCACCCCGCCGACGAACCCCAGGTGGAGCATCTGCGGCTGGACCCGCCGGCCGACGACGCGGACACCTCGGTGATCGCCGAGTCGCTCGCCTACGAGGACGCACGCACCCTCGACGCCCTCGGCGAGGTGCCCGCCGAACTGGCCCGCTACTACCGCGACGTGCTCAACGGCTCGGTGATCCACGAGCTCTCCGTCCTGCGCGCGCTCGGCTTCACCCTGCCCACCGCCTTCGACACCGCCGAGCTGTGGCCGTGGCCGGTCGAGGGCGAACCGCCGTGCCTGCTGGCCACCGCGCCGCTCGGGGACGGTGCCCGGCTGGTGCTCAACTGGAACTGGCTCCCGGACCACCCCGAGTACGGCGAGGAGATCGCCGTACTCGCCCGCGACGGCCGGCTCCGCCTGGACATGGCCGCGCCCTACCTGGTGGACGTGCGCTCCACGCTCCGGGTGGAACGCGCCGAGGGCGCGGTGCGCCGCGACACCACCGCACGCCACGGCTACGACACCGGGTTCGTCCGCCAGCTGGAGGAGTTCGCCGCGGCGGTCCACGGCGAGACGAAGGTCCGCTCCGGTGCCGCCGGGGCGGCCGAGGACGTGCGCTGCCTCCAGGCCCTGGTCGCCACGCTCGCCGCGCAGGCCGGCGTCGAGATCGGCGGCGAGGCCGCGCACGGGGGTGCCGCGTGACCGGCCGCACCACGAACCCCGGCGCCGGTGACGCGCTGCCCGACGGGATCCTGATCGGCAACGCGCCGGTGAGCTACGGCGTGTACGGCGAGGGCGCGGGCGGCCCCGGTTCCTCTCCCGGCGCCCTGCTCGCCTCCATGGCCGAGGCCGGCTACCAGGGCAGCGAACTCGGCCCGCCCGGCTTCTTCGGCACGCCCGAGCAGGCCGCCGCGCTCTTCACCGAGCACCGGCTGGCCGCCGTCGGCGCCTACATCCCCGTGCACTACGCGCTCGGCGACGACGTCGTGGAGCACGACCTGGCCCGGATGGAACAGACCTGCCGTGAACTGGCCGCGTGCGCCGAGGCGGCGGGCACCCCCGCCGACCAGGCCCCGCTGGCCATCCTCGCCGACGAGGGCAGCGAGACCCTGCTGCACCACCCCGCCCGATCCTGGGACGACCGCTCGCTGGCCCTTGACGAGGCCGGCTGGGAACGCCTGGCCCGGCTGTCCGAGCGGGCGGTCGCGATGGCCCGCTCCTACGGACTGCGCCCCTCCTTCCACCCGCACATCAGCACCTTCGTGGAGTCGCCCTGGGAGGTCGAGCGGCTGCTGGAGCTGACCGAGGTCGGCCTCACCCTCGACATCGCGCACCTCCAGCTGGCCGGCGGCGACCCCGTGGCGTGCCTGCGGGCCTGGCGCGAGCGGATCAACCACGTGCACGTCAAGGACGTACGCATGGCGGTGCTCGCCGAGGCCAAGGCCTCCGGCCGCACCGACTTCGACGAGTGGTGGGCCGACGTCTGTGTGCCCTTCGGCGCGGGCGATGTCGACATCGACGCCTTCCTGTCCGAGCTGCTGCGCGGCGGTTACCGCGGCTGGCTGCTCGTGGAGCAGGACCGGGCGCCGACGCCGGCCGATCAATATCCGCAGGTCGCCGCCGAGCAGGCGGCCAACCACGCCTGGCTGGCCGCGAAGGTGGCCGCCCACTCCTGATCACCCCGGTGCCCGGGGCGCACGGCCCGCCGGCCGTGCCTCCCGGCGCCGTTCCCGGTCCGCCCGTGCGCGGACCCGAAGTGGAGCAAGGATGAAGAAGCTGCGATGGACCGGGGCCGCGGGGGTCGCCCTGGCCGGGCTGCTGGTCTCCGGGTGCGGTGTCCCCGGAGCCGGTGGCACCACCGCCTCGTCCGGCGTCACCGGACCCCGGATCACCCAGCCGGTGACCGTGCAGGAGGTGGCCAAGTCCGGCCCCACCACGCTGCGCGTACTCGCCGACTCGGGCGAGGACGCCACGCTCAAGGCGCTCGTGCCGATGTACGAGAAGAAGTACCCGGGCGTCAAGGTCGACGTCGTCACCAAGGGCTTCGACGACCTGATGAAGACCGTCGTCAACTCGATGTCCGGCACCGACGCGCCCGACCTCGTGCAGGGCAACCAGGGCTACGGAACCGACGGCCCACTGGTCAAGGCCGGACTGATCCGCCCGCTGGACGACGTGATGCGCGCCTACGGCTGGGAGAACACCTTCACCGACGGCGCCCTCAAGCAGTACCGCTGGACCCCCGACGGCACCGTCTTCGGCTCCGGCAGCCTCTACGGGATCTCACCGGCCACCGAGTACGTCGGAGTGTTCTACAACACTGACAAACTGGCCAAACTGGGCATCAAGCCGCCCACGACCTACGCCGAGTTCACCGCCGCGCTGGCCCGTGCCAAGGCCGCCGGAGAGCAGCCCATCATGCTGGGCAACGCCGAGAAGTACCCCGCCAGCCAGGTCATCGGCCTGGTCCAGGCGCAGAACGTGGCCAGCCGCGACATCCGCTCCTGGATCAGCGGAGTCCCCGGCTCCACCATCGCCGACAAGGGCACCGAGGCCGCGGCCGGCACCGTGCAGGACTGGGCGAAGCGCGGCTGGTTCGGCAAGGGCTACGACGGCATCAGCTCCGACGACGCGGTCGCCAAGTTCAGCCACGGCCAGGGCGTCTTCCTGGTCGCCGGCTCCTGGAACGCGCCCGCCCTCCAGCAGAGCATGAACGGCCATGTCGGCTTCACCCTGCCCACCCGGCCCGACGGCACCCGCGCCACGGTCGGCTCGCTCGGCCTGGGCTGGCACATCAGCTCCAAGACCCAGCACCTGCCCGCCGCGGTCGCCTTCCTCGACATGCTGATGAGCAATGGGTTCGCGCAGACCCTCGCGGACGTCGGCCGCACCCCGGTCACCGGCCAGGGCACCGTCAAGGCCGACAGCAAGGTCGTCGACCAGGTCAACGGCATCGGGCTCAAACTGCTCGCCGACGACGGGCAGAACTTCTACCTCGACTGGGCCTCCACCACGATGCTCGACACCATCGGCTCCAAGACCCAGGACCTGCTGGCCGGCCGTATCTCACCCCACGGCTTCACCGAGGGCCTGCAGAACAACTGGCAGGCCTTCCAGGACCAGCAGCGCCAGGACGCGGCAGCCGCCGGAGGCACCCCGTGACCGCGGCCCCGCTCTCCGGACGGGCCACCGCCACCGAGCCCGCACCCTCCACCCAGGACCGCACCGGCCAGGAACCCCAGGATCAGCGGCGACGGCACGGCCTGCGCGCCTGGGCCGGACGCCAGTACTGGCCCGCCGTCTGGTACCTGCTGCCCGCCGCCGTCTTCTACACGCTGTTCGTGCTGCGGCCGCTCGGCCAGACCGCCTGGATATCGCTGTTCCGCTGGGACGGCCTCACCGAGGGCCGCTGGGTGGGCCTCGGCAACTACCGCGCCCTGCTGTCCGACACCCGCATCCCCGCCGCGATCGGCCACTCGCTGGAGTTCGTGGTCTTCTACGCGCTGCTGCCGGTCGCCCTCGGCCTGTTCCTCGCCGCCCTGATGTCCCGCATCCGGATCCACGGACTGAGCTTCTTCCGCGCGGTGCTGTTCCTGCCGCAGATCCTGGCCACCGTCGTGGTCGCCGTCTCCTGGCGGTGGATCTACGACATCGACGGGCCGCTGAACGCCGCCCTGCGCGCCGTCGGCCTCGGCTCCCTGGCCCGCGCCTGGCTGGGCGACTACCACACCGCCCTGCCCTCGGTCGGCCTGGTCGGCACCTGGGTGATGTACGGGCTGTGCATGGTGCTCTTCCTGGCCGGCACCCAGAAGATCCCCACCGAGCTGTACGAGTCCGCCCGCATCGACGGCTGCGGCGCGATCCGCGAGTTCTTCACCGTCACCCTGCCCGCGCTGCGCGGCGAGATGTCCATCGCCCTGGTCCTCACCATCACCTACGCCCTGCGCAACTTCGACCTGGTGTGGAACACCACCACGGGCGGCCCCGGCACCTCCACCACCGTGCCCAGCGTCTTCATCTACCAGGGTGCCTTCCTCACCCACGAGGTGGGCGGCGCCGCCGCGATCAGCGTCTGCCTGACCGCCGTGGTGCTGGTGGTGACCGGGGTCGTCATGCGCCTGGTGCGCGGAAAGGAGGGCTGACGGATGCTCACCAGCCGCCGCCAGACCGTCATCGGACACGCCGTCCTGGTGGTCGCCGCCATCGCCGCCCTGTACCCCTTCCTGTCCGTGGTGCTCCTTGCGCTCAGCAAGCCCGGCACCCGGCAGAGCGGCTTCACCCTGCCCACCTCGATCAGCTTCGCCAACTTCTCCCAGGCCTGGACCCGGGGACTGTTCTCCCAGGCCCTGCTCTCCAGCCTGATCGTGGCCGCCGCCGTGGTGGTGGGCACCATCGTCCTCGCCGTGCTGGCCGGTTACGCCTTCGCGGCCTTCCCCTTCCCGCTCAAGGGAGTGCTCCTCGGACTGCTCCTTGTCGGTCTGGTGATGCCCTACGAGGCCACCGTGATCCCGCTCTACTACCAGCTGCGCGCCTGGCACCTCACCAACACCTACTGGGCGCTGATCCTGCCGCAGATCGGCCTGTCCCTGCCCTTCGCGGTCTTCTGGATGCGCACCTTCTTCGTCTCCACCCCGCCGGCACTGCGCGAGGCGGCCTCCGTCGACGGCGCCTCCAGGTTCCGCACCCTGCGGTCCATCCTGCTGCCGATGGCCGTACCCGCCATCGGCACCCTCGCCACCCTGCTCTTCCTCTTCGCGTGGAACGAGTTCCTGCTGGCGCTGGTCCTCGTCCCGGACGACCGCAGCGTGCAGACCGCACCGCTGGCCCTGTCGTTCTTCGCGGGCAACCGGCGCAACAGCGACCCGGGCGTCACGGCGGCCGCCGCCGTCATCGTCGCCCTGCCCGTACTCATCTGCTACATCGCCCTCCAGCGCCGCATGATCAGCGGCATGCTGGCGGGCGCCGTAAAGGAGTGACCCCCATGTCGGCCCCCCTTCCCCCGCGCGTCTTCGACAGCCCCGCCCTGCTCGGCGCGGAGCTGGCCCGCGAGATCGCGGACGGGATCGCGGAAGCAGCAGGCGCCGGCCGGCGCTACGTGCTGGGCTGCCCCGGCGGCCGCAGCCCCAAGCCGGTCTACGAGGCGCTCGCCGAACTGACCGCCGAGCGCCGGCTCGACCTGCGGCATGTCGTCATCGCCATGATGGACGAGTACGTCCTGCCCGACCCCGACGCGCCGGGCGGCTTCCACGACGTCGACCACGGCGCGCACAACAGCTGCCACCGCTTCGCCACCGAGGAGATCGTCGCCCCCCTCAACGCCGCCGCAGGACCCGGCCGGGGCATCCCCGCCGACGCGGTCTGGTTCCCCGACCCGGCCGACCCGGAGGCCCACGAGCGGCGCCTCGTCGACTGCGGCGGCGTCGACCTGTTCCTCCTGGCCTGCGGCGCCTCGGACGGGCACATCGCCTTCAACCCGCCCGGCACCGACCGCCACAGCACCTGCCGGATCGTCGAACTCGCCGACACCACCCGCGTCGACAACATGGGCACCTTCCCCGACTTCGCCTCCCTGGACGAGGTGCCCCGGCACGGCGTCACCGTCGGCGTGGAGACCATCGTGGCCCACTCCCGGCGCGCGGTGATGATCGTGCACGGCGCCCACAAGCGCGAGGCCGTGCGCCGCCTGACCGCCGCCCGCGGCTACGACCCGGCCTGGCCCGCCACCCTGGTCACCGAGTGCGCCGACGCCGCGCTGTACGTCGACCGGGCCTCGTCGGCCCTGGAGGACGCCGCATGACGTACGACCTGATCACCCTCGGCCGGGTCGGCGTCGACCTCTACCCGCAGCAGACCGGGGTCGGCCTGGCCGAGGTGAGCACCTTCGCCAAGTACCTCGGCGGCAGCGCCACCAATGTGGCCGTCGCCGCCGCCCGGCACGGACTGCGCAGCACGGTCGTCACCGGCGTCGGCGACGACCCGCTGGGCGGCTTCGTCCGCGCGGCGCTGCGCGGCTTCGGCGTGGACGAACGGCATGTGGTGACCGTGCCCGGGGCCCAGACCCCGGTGGTGCTGTGCGAGATCTTCCCGCCGGACGACTTCCCTCTCTACTTCTACCGGCCCGACGCCCCCGACCTGCGGCTGCTGCCCGCACACCTGGACCTGCCCGCGCTGCGCGCCGCCCGGGTCGTGTGGGCCACCGGCAGCGGACTGTGCGCCGAACCGTCGTACGGCACCACCCTGCGCGCGCTCGCCGAACGCGACGCCGGCACCGACACCGTGCTGGACCTGGACTGGCGCCCGATGTTCTGGGACCGCCCCGAGGACGCGCCCGCCCGCTACGCCCGCGCCCTGGAGCACGCCACCGTCGCGGTCGGCAACCGCGACGAGGTCGAGGTCGCGGTGGGCACCCGTGACCCCGACCGGGCCGCGGACCTGCTGCTCGCCCGAGGAGTACGGCTGGCCGTGGTCAAACAGGGCCCGGACGGGGTCCTGGCCCGCACCGCGACCGAGGACGTACGGGTGCCGCCGATCCCCGTCGAGGTGGTCAACGGCCTCGGCGCGGGCGACGCCTTCGGCGGCGCCCTGGTCGCGGGCCTGCTGGCCGGACGTCCGCTGACCGACACCCTGGCCGCCGCCAACGCCGCCGGGGCGCTGGTCGCCTCCCGGCACTCCTGCGCCGACGCGATGCCCACCCCCGAAGAGATCGCCGAGCTGACCGGCCGCACCGCACCGCGCGCCGCCACCACCCTCACCACCGGAGAACCCCGTTGAGCACCACCCTCGCCACCAGCCCCGCCGCCCGTGACCTCGCCGAGGTCACCCGGATCCGGCTCACCGACCCCGACGCGATCCGGCGGGCCGCCGCCGCCCGCCCGAAGTTCGACCCCGCGGGCCTCGCCCGGCCGCTGTTCATCCTGGCCGCCGACCACCCGGCGCGCGGCGCGGTGGCCGCCGGCGGCAACGCCACCGCCATGGGCGACCGCCACGAGCTGCTGGCCCGCTGTGTCGAGGCGCTCTCCCGCCCCGGCGTGGACGGCTTCCTCGGCACCCCCGACCTGGTCGAGGACCTGACCCTGCTCGGCGCGCTCGACGGCAAGCTGGTGCTCGGCTCGATGAACCGGGGCGGCATCCCCGGCGCCTCCTTCGAACTCGACGACCGCTTCACCTGCTACGACGCCCGCGGCATCGAGGAGGGCGGACTGGACGGCGGCAAGGTGCTGCTGCGCGTCGACCCCGCCGACCCGGGCACCGCCGAGACCCTCAGCGGGACCGCCGCCGCCGTCAACGAACTGGCGGAGCGCCGGCTGCTCGCCCTCATAGAACCCTTCAAGTCCGTGCGCGAGGGCGGCAGGGTGCGCAACATCCTGGAGCCCGACGCCCAGATCTGGGTGAACAACATCGCCTCCGCGCTCGGCCGCACCTCCGCCTACACCTGGCTGAAGGTCCCGGTCGTCCCCGAGATGGAGCGCATGATGGCCTCCACCACCATGCCCACCCTGCTGCTCGGCGGCGAGGGCGGCGGCGACCCCGAGGCCATGTACGCCTCCTGGCAGCAGGCGCTGCGCATCGAGCACGTCCGCGGGCTGATCATCGGCCGCACCATGCTCTTCCCCGCCGACGGTGATGTGGCCGGCGCCGTGGACACCGCCGTCTCACTGCTCGGCCAGGAGTCCTGATGGCCCGTCGGCTGCATCTGCCCGACGGCACCGCCGGGGCGGACGGCTTCCGGCTGGCGGTCACCCCCCGGGACGCCGGGTGGACCTACAGCTCCCTGCGCGTGCTCGACCTCGCACCGGGCGCCTCCCGGACCCTGGACACCGGGGACAGCGAGCTGATCGTGCTGCCGCTGTCCGGAAGCTGCCGGGTGGAGATCGACGGCACCACCTTCGACCTCGACGGCCGCACCGACGTCTTCAGCCGGGTCACCGACTTCGCCTACGCTCCGCGCGACGCCCGGGTCACCGTCCACTCCGCGGGCGGCGGCCGGTTCGCGCTGCCCGCGGCCCGCTGCGAGCGCCGGCTGGCGCCCGCCTACGGGCCCGCCGAGGCGGTGCCGGTCGAGATCCGCGGCGCCGGCCCCGCCACCCGACAGGTGAACAACTTCGCCTCCCCCGAGGGCTTCCCCTGCGACCGTCTGGTCGCCGTGGAGGTGCTCACCCCCGGCGGCAACTGGTCCTCCTATCCGCCCCACAAGCACGACGAGCGGCGCCCCGGAGAGGCGGTGCTGGAGGAGATCTACTACTTCGAGATCGGCGGCCCCGGCCCGCACGGCTTCGGCTACCAGCGGGTGTACGAGCCCGTGGCGACCGGAGGCGACGGGGTGGACGTGCTGGCGGAGGTCCGGCAGGGCGACGCGGTGCTCGTCCCCCGGGGCTACCACGGTCCCTCGATGGCCGCGCCGGGACACCCCCTGTACTACCTCAATGTGCTCGCCGGGCCGCACCCAGAGCGCACCATGGCGTGCTGCGACGACCCGGCCCACCACTGGGTACGCGCCTCATGGGACGGCCAGGCCGCCGACCCCCGGGTGCCGATCTGCGACGCCGGAGGGCCACGATGACCACGACCGGATCCCGTCCCACCCGCCGACTGACCACCGCCCAGGCGCTGGTGGCGTTCCTCGCGCAGCAGTACACCGAGCGGGACGGCGTCGAACAGCGGCTGATCGAGGGCTGCTTCGGCATCTTCGGCCACGGCAACATCGCAGGACTCGGCCAGGCCCTGCTGGAACGCCCCGACGACCTGACCTACCACCAGGCCCGCAACGAGCAGGCCATGGTGCACGCCGCGGTGGCCTACGCCCGCACCCGGCGCAGGCTCTCCACCCTGGCCTGCACCGCCTCGGTGGGGCCCGGTTCCACCAACATGGTCACCGGGGCGGCCCTGGCCACCGTCAACCGGCTGCCGGTGCTGCTGCTGCCCGGCGACACCTTCGCCTCCCGCGCCGCCTCGCCGCTGCTCCAGGAACTCGAACAGCCGTACGCCGCCGACCTCACCGTCAATGACGTCTTCCGGCCCGTCTCCCGGTTCTTCGACCGGATCTGGCGGCCCGAGCAACTGCTCTCCTCGACCGTGCAGGCGATGCGGGTGCTCACCGACCAGGCCGAGACCGGCGCCGTCACCCTCTGCCTGCCGCAGGACGTCCAGGCGGAGGCCTGGGACTTCCCCGAGGAGTTCTTCGCCCACCGGGTGTGGCACATCCGCCGCCCGGCCCCCGACGAGGCGTCACTGGCCGCCGCCGTACGGCTGCTGCGGGGCGCCCGGCGCCCGCTGATCGTGGCCGGCGGCGGGGTGATCCACTCCGACGCCACCGCCGCGCTCGCGGAGTTCGCCGCCGCCACCGGGGTGCCGGTCGCGGTCACCCAGGCCGGCAAGGCCGCGCTGCCGCACGGCCACCCGGCGGCGGTCGGCGCCGTCGGCCACACCGGCAGCGCCGCGGCCAACGCCCTGGCCCGCGAGGCCGATGTGGTGATCGGCATCGGCACCCGCTGGCAGGACTTCACCACCGCCTCGCGCACCCTGTTCGCCGACCCCGAGGTGGCCTTCGTCAACCTCAACATCGCCGCGTTCGACGCCGCCAAGCAGGCCGGGGTGTCCCTGGTCGCGGACGCCCGCGCGGGCCTCCGGGCGCTGGGCACCGCACTGTCCGGCTGGTCCGCCGCCCCGGACTGGCGCGAGCGCGCGGCCCGGCTGGTGCGCGGCTGGGACGCGGTGGCGGACGCCGCCTTCACCGCGGGACACCGGCCGCTGCCCGCCCAGAGCGAGATCATCGGCGCGCTGCGGGACGCCATGGGGGAGCGGGACGTGGTGGTGTGCGCCGCCGGTTCGATACCGGGCGATCTGCACAAGCTGTGGCGCCCCAGCGACCCGCTGGGCTACCACGTCGAGTACGGGTTCTCCTGCATGGGCTACGAGATCGCCGGAGGGCTCGGCGTGAAGATGGCCGCGCCCGACCGCGAGGTCGTGGTGCTGGTCGGCGACGGCTCCTATCTGATGATGGCCCAGGAGATCGCCACGGCCGTCGCCGAGCGGCTCAAGCTGGTCGTGGTACTGGTGCAGAACCACGGCTTCGCCTCGATCGGCGCGCTGTCGGAGCAGGTCGGCGCCGACCGGTTCGGCACCCGCTACCGCTACCGCGACCCGGCCACCGGTCACCTGGACGGTGACATCCTGCCGGTCGACCTGGCCGCGAACGCCGCGAGCCTGGGCGCCGACGTGCTCCGCGCCCAGGACCTGGACGGCTTCCGCGAGGCGCTCGCCACCGCCCTGGCGGCCGAGCGCACCACCGTCGTCCACGTGGAGACCGACCCCCTGGTACCGGCCCCCGGCTCCGACGCCTGGTGGGACGTCCCGGTCGCCGAGGTCTCCGCACTGCCGTCCGCCACCGCGGCCCGCGCCGCCTACGAGCAGCACAAGAAGGCCCAGCGCCCGCTGCTCACCCCGCCCCCGGCCTGAACCGGCGCCCGGCCCGCGTCCACCGGCACTCCCGGAGCGGACGCGGGCCGGTGGACCGCACCGGTGCGGGGACAGTCGTCACCATCGGGGGAGGCGACGCAGGCCCACTGAGCCGTTCCTCGCCGTGAAGCGGGCGGATCGACCGGTACGGCGAGGAGCGCCCGCGGGGCGGCCTCGGCCGACAAACTTGGCAAGCGCGCTGTAGTACTCCTTGGGCCGGGCCTCGAAGTCCACCCACGCGGACAGCCCCGCAGGACCGCTGTCCGGTCCCCGCAGCAGGTCGACGGAGGCCTGGGCGAACTGCTGCTCGACGCCTTCCCGTTGGGCCTCGGCCAGCAGCAGGCGCAGCTCGGCCACGGCATCCCGGGCGTCCTGGCGCTGCTCCTTTCCCGCGGCCGACATCTGCTTCCAGCCGGCAGCCGGGGCCGCGTCGGCCAGCATCGGGTCCAGACGCGTGGTCAGTTTCCTGCCCACCGCCGCGGCGTGCTCCATCCCCGGACCGGCCTCCACCAGCGCCCGAAGAGCGACGACGAGTGCCGTGGTCCGCGGCTCGGGTCGCGCCGCGTCGATCCGGACCGCCAGAGCTTCGTCCGCCTCGTCGGCGATCCGCTGTGCGGCGGCCATCACCCGCCCGGCCGTGGTCCGTCCCACTCCAGGGATCTGCCCCAGCCGCCACTCCCCCGCATCGAGCACGTCCCGCACGGTGCGGACCCCGGCCTTCTCCAGCTGCTTCACAGTCGACCGCATTCCGGCGGTCTCCCGGAGCCGTGTGACCGGCATCCGGCTCAGCTCACCGTCGACCAGTTCCCGATGGAGCGGTGTCCATGCCGCCCGTACCGCTTCCACCGCCCGTCCATGGTCCTGGGCCACCAGCGCGGCGGCCTCCCGCAGCCGCGTCGCCGCACGGACGACCTTGGCCCGCGCACCACGCCCGCGGTTCAGTGCGCTGATGTTCCCGCCGACGAGGGCGTAGTTCGGTGCCTTCAGGATCTCGTCCCGGTCGGCGTCGCATTGGTACGGCGCTTCACGCTCACGGTGGGCGAAGGGATCCGTCCACCGAACCCTGCACTTTCCGTCGGGCTTCTCGTCCAGCACGGTCAGTTCGGTCTGCCGGAGTTCGGGGTAGTCCGGCGCGGCCCAGTACAGGCCTGTCGAGCACAGGATCAACATCAGGCCGCACACCAGCAGCCACCGGAAGAAACCCACGTGCCGCATCCGGACACCTCCCCCTGGGTCCGCCCCGCCGAACGCGCCGAGCACGACCAGCCTGTACCGCGCGCGTCGCGTCGACAAGGACCGGTGCGGGCAGCCGGACGGCCCGTTTTGCTGCCTGCTCCCGGCAATTCGGCGACGTGCGCGGCAAGGGTGCTGGAGGAGGGGCCTCGCTGGTGCGGCGGATACGCTGGACCTGCGAGGACGGGGGTTTGAACTGCTGCCGTTCGACAGCGGTTGGGCGTGTTCTGGTGTGCATGAGTGAGCTTCGCGGTTGCGGTGCGCGGCGTGGGGTGGCGGCGCGTGGCAAGGCGACGGGTGTTCTGGTTTCGAATGCGTGACCTTGGGTCGGGGGTGGTCGTTGGGTGCGGTGTGGGGTTGGTCGGTATCGGGCGGGGGTGGGGTGTGGGCGGGTTGCGTGAGGTGGTGGCGTCGTTCGTGGTGCCCGGCCCGTCCGGGGTGGCGATCCGCACCGGTCTCAAGCATCTGACCGGGCAGGACGAGACGGTGCTGCGCCAGGTCGGCAGTCTGCTCGGCTCCCTTGCCTCCCGCGACCTGAAGGTGCGTTGTGCGGCGGGGCTGGACCACGACGGTGAGCAGTGGGGGCGGCGGAAGCGGGCGTTGACGGGAGAGTCGTCGTCGCGGTGGGCCGGAAGTATCACCAAGGCCACGCATGATCAGTGGGCGGTGGCCCGGCGCGGTCAGCTCGCCCACATGCAGAGTCTGCGGGCAGGCGCCGAGACCATCACGCACCGGCTTGCGCAGCCCATCGGGGGCAAGGGCGCCAAGGGGAGGCCGGGTGGTTACCGCTCGGAGCGGGAGTGGTTTGCCAAGTCTCGGCGCCTGCACGTGCTGGAGGACCGGCTGGAGCAGGTGCGGGCCGACTGGGAGGCCGGGCGGGTGCGGGTGGTGCGCGGCGGCAAGAAGCTGGCGCGCGCCCGGCACCACCTCGAAGCCGCCGGGCTGACCGAGGCGCAGTGGCGGTCGCGGTGGCACGCCGAGCGGTGGTTCCTGCAGGCCGACGGCGAGTCCGGGAAACCGTACGGCAACGAGACGATCCGCATCACACCCGGCGGTGAGGTGAGCATCAAGCTCCCGGCGCCACTGGCCGACCTGGCCAACGCGCCCCACGGCCGGTACGTACTCGCCTGCCGGGCCGTCTTCCGCCACCGGGGCGAGCAGTGGGCCGACCGCATCGCAGCGAACCGTGCCGTGGCCTACCGCATCCACTACGACCCGGACCGGGGCCGCTGGTACGTGACCGCCTCCTGGCAGAACCCGCCCGTGCGGACCGTGCCCTTGGAGGCGGCCCGTGCGGGTGGGCTGGTCGGCGTGGACATGAACGCCGACCACCTGGCCGCCTGGCGCCTGGACGCACACGGCAACCCCCTCGGCACACCCCGCAGATTCGACTACACCCTGACCGGCAGCGCACAGCACCGCGACGCACAGGTCCGCCACGCCCTGATCCGCCTGCTGCACTGGACCGTACGCCACGGTCTGGCCCTCGCGATCGAGGACCTGGACTTCACCGCGGAGAAGACCCGGGAGAAGCACGGCAGACAAAAGCGGTTCCGCAAGCTGATCTCCGGGATGCCCACCGCCAGGCTGCGGGCACGGCTGGTGTCGATGGCGGCCGAGCTGAGCGTCGCCGTTGTCGCAGTCGACCCGGCCTACACCAGCCGCTGGGGCACCCAGCACTGGCAACAACCCCTCACCACCACGACACGCAAGCCCACGCGGCACGATGCTGCCGCCGTGGCAATCGGACGACGCGCCCTGGGATGCCCGATCAGGCGTCGGACGGCACCGCCCCCACACGACCGGAGCGATCGTGTGCGGCATCGGACCGTCCAGGCCCGACCGGACACCCCGGGACGTGAGGAACCCCGCCCCCGCATTCCCGGACCACGGACACGATCCGCCGGCGCCGGACGCGGAGCGAAAGCGGGCGACCAGTGTGCCCACAACCGTTCGGGGCACACGACTGAGCACGAGTCCTGGCACCAGGACTCACTCCCGCTCAGTTTCTAGGAACGGTGGAACAGGGAGACCGCGTTGGACAAGCCGCTGAAGAACCCCCCGCCGTACGCCATCGCCAGCGTCGATCACGCGCTGCGGGCCGCCACCATGCTCCAGCTGGAGGGCGGGCTGACCGTGTCGCAGGTCGCCGAACGCCTCGGCGTGGCCCGGTCGACCGCGCACCGGCTGCTGGCGATGCTCGTGTACCGGGACTTCGCCGTGCAGGACGAGAACCGTGTGTACCGCGCGGGCCCGGTCCTGGAGCTGGCCGCCCACTCGCAGTCGCAGGTGTCCCGCCTGCGTACCGTCGCGCTGCCCCATCTGCACCGGTTGGTCGACCTGCTGGAGGAGACGGCCAACCTGACGATCCGCACCGGGGACACGGCCCGGTTCATCGCGAGCGTCGAGTGCGCGCAGGCGCTGCGCGTGGGTTCACGGGAGGGCATGGTCTTTCCGGCGCACCGCACGACGGCGGGGCTGCTGCTCCTCGCCGAGCTGGGCGAGGAGCAGCTCGAGGAGGTGTACGCCGTGGAGCGCTACCGCGACCGGCCCGGGGACCGGCCCGACCTGGCGGCGCTGCGGCAGGAGCTGGCACGGGTGCGCCGGGGCGGATTCGCGGTGAACCAGGACCGCTCCGAGCGGGGGCTCGTCGCCGTCGGGGTGCCGGTGCGCGGCGCGGACGGGGTGGCGCTGGCGGGCGTGTCGGTGTCGCTGCCCGGGGTGCGCTACGCACCGGGTCGGTTGCAGTCGCTGGTGGCGACGCTGAACGCGGCCGCGCGGGCCATCGAGGCGGATCTGGCCACGCGCTGAGGAAGGTGGCCGCGGCCGCTTCGCGAGGCACTTCACGGGGGAATCGTCCGTCGGCGTCGGACGGCAAAAAGAAAGGGAAAGGAGGTCACCCGCTCCTTTCCACTCTCAACGTATAGCGCACTGGGGGGCTTGCGGCAAGGCCCCCACCGTGCCGCAGAATCGCCGGCCGAAGCCGGAAATCGAGGGTGGGTGTCGCGAAGTGCGTGTGCTGTTGTCGACGTATGGGTCGCGTGGCGACGTCGAACCGCTGGTGGCACTCGCGCTGCGGCTGCGGGAACTCGGCGCGCGGGTGCGGGTGTGCGCGCCGCCGGACGAGGACTTCGCGCAGCGGTTGGCCGGTGTCGGCGTGCCTCTGGTGCCGGTCGGTCGGCGCGCGCTGACGACCGCGGCACCGTCGCCGTCGTCCCTGCCGCAGCGCGCGGCCGAGTTGATCGCCGGACAGCTCGACGCGGTCACCGCGGCGGCCGAGGGGTGCGACGCGCTGGTGGCGACCGGCATGATGCCTGCCGCGGCCGGCGCCCTGTCGGTGGCCGAGAGACTGGGCATCCGCTCCGTGTCGGTGACCTTCCAGCAGCTCGTCCTGCCGTCGCCGCACCGCGCGCCGCCGGCGTATCCGGGCCGGTCGTTCCCGCCGGAGGTGACCGACAACGGGGCGCTGTGGGACCTGGACGCCCAGAGCATCAACGCACTGTCCTTCGCGTCCCTGTCGGCCGCCCTCGCCCCCCGCTGAGCTGAGAAGTACGCCAGTCCGCCCGTGCCCGCGTGAGCCACGCGCGATCGTCGAGCCGGGCCCCGCAGAACGACCACTCGAACTCCACGCCGGACCGGCACCCTGCCGCACGCAACGGTCGCAAGCGACCCCAGATCGGAACCGAAGACCATGAACCCCCTCACCACCAGTGCTTTCGACCTTCCCGACCGGCTGTCCCCCAAGGCCGACCCGACACTGATCGCCGACGACGAGCAGCACTTCGCGGACCTCGCGGAATGCCTTGAGCAGTCGATCGCCGAGGTGTCCGACCGCCTCGCCGCCGCACGCAGGGCGCCGGGCGGCATGGGCCGGCAGGCGCTCGACCGGGACCTGGAGATCCACCGGCTGACTGCTCGCCTGCGCACGCTGCGCCGCTTCGGTCTGGACCTGTGCCTCGGCCGCATGGTCGGCGCGGACCACCCCGAACCCCTGTACATCGGGCGGCTCGGCCTCACGGACAGCACGGGTCGCCGACTGCTGCTCGACTGGCGCTCCCCCGCGGCCGAGCCGTTCTTCGGAGCCACCCACGCCCACCCGATGGGCCTGACGAGCCGCCGCAGGTATCGCTGGACCCGCGGCCGGATCAGCGACTACTGGGACGAGGTCTTCACCGCGGACGAGTTCGCCGGGCACGCCGCCGCACTCGACGACCAGTCCGCCTTCATCGCCAGCCTGGGCAGCAGCCGCTCGCCCCGGATGCGCGACGTGCTCGGCACCATTCAGGCCGACCAGGACGCCATCATCCGCGCGGGTTCCCGCGGTGCTCTCGTCGTCGACGGCGGTCCGGGTACGGGGAAGACCGTCGTCGCCCTGCACCGCGCCGCCTACCTCCTCCACTCCGACCCCCGCCTCGGTCACCGCCGCGGCGGCCTGCTGTTCGTGGGCCCGCACCAGCCGTACCTCGGCTACGTCGCCGACGTCCTCCCCAGTCTCGGAGAGGAGGGCGTGCAGACCTGCACCCTGCGCGACCTCGTCGCCGAGGGAGCCGCCGCGGCGGTCGAGCGCGACGCGGGCGTGGCCCTCCTGAAGTCCTCCGCGGACATGGTGAAGGCGATCGAGACGGCCGTCAGGTTCTACGAGGAGCCGCCCGCCGAGGGGATGACGGTCACGACCCCCTGGTCCGACATCCGGCTCAGCGCCGACGACTGGGCCGCGGCGTTCGAGGCGGCGGAACCCGGCACCCCGCACAACGAGGCGCGTGACCAGATCCTGGACGAGCTGCTCACGATCCTGGTGGACAAGCACGACGGCGACGTCTCGGCCGACCTGCTCCGCACCTCGCTGACGCGGAACAGGGAACTGCTCACCGCGCTCCACCGCGCGTGGCCGCTGCTCGATGCGGCCGACCTCGTCTCGGACCTGTGGTCGGTACCCGCCTACCTGCGGATGTGCGCACCCTGGCTCAGCCGCGACGAGGTTCGGCTGCTGCAACGCTCGGACGCACAGGCGTGGACGGTGTCCGACCTGCCGCTGCTGGACGCGGCGCGGCAGCGGCTCGGCGATCCGGAGGCGTCGCGGCGCAAGGCCCGGCACGAGGCCGTGCTCGCCGCCCAGCGCGCGCGGATGGAGCAGGTCGTGGACAACCTGATCGCCGCCGCGACGGACTCCGGGGCCGACGGTGACGACGGCGAGGGCCTGGTGAGGATGTTGCGCGGTGAGGACGCCGAGGTCAGCCTGGTCGACGAGTCCGAAGTGCCCACCGCCGACCCGGACCTGCTCGCGGGACCGTTCGCGCACATCGTCGTCGACGAGGCCCAGGAGCTGACCGACGCGGAGTGGCAGATGCTGCTGCTGCGATGCCCGTCCCGGAGCTTCACCATCGTCGGGGACCGCGCCCAGGCCAGGCACGGGTTCACCGAGTCGTGGCGGGAACGGCTCGAACGGATCGGACTCGACCGGATCGACCTGGCCTCCCTGAGCATCAACTACCGCACGCCGGAAGAGATCATGGCGGAGGCCGAGCCGGTGGTCCGGGCCGTGCTCCCGGACGCCAACGTGCCGACCTCGGTCCGCAGCGGCGGCGTCCCCGTCGTGCACGGATCCACCGCGGATCTGCACGCGGTCCTCGACACCTGGCTCGCGGCGCACGCCGACGGAATCGCCTGCGTCATCGGCGATCCCACGTTCCCGACCACGTCCCGCGTCCGGTCACTCACCCCGGAGCTGTCGAAGGGACTCGAATTCGACCTGGTCGTCCTCGTCGACCCGGAGAGGTTCGGCGAGGGCGTCGAAGGGGCGATCGACCGCTATGTGGCCATGACCAGAGCGACCCAGCAGCTGGTCATCCTCACGAGCCCCTGACGTCGGCCGGGCCGACGTCCGTGCCGTCTGCCGGGGCGGGTGCCGGGCCGTCTGCCGGGGCGGGTGCCGGGTGCGGCATCCGGTGACCGCCCGTCTCGGCACCACCACACGGAAAAACAGGTGTCGCCGACCGCCGTGCCGTCCCTACCGTTCAGGATCATGGATGACATCACTGCCCCGCCACGACTGACCCGCCTCGCCTTCCACGGCCCGCTCTGCGAGGACCGGGCCGCCGGGATGGTCCGGCGGCTCGCCTCCGCGGCCGGTCCGACGGCCCCGACCACCGTGCTCGACCTCGGCTGCGGCTGGGGCGAGCTCATGCTCCGCCTCCTCGAGGCGATGCCCGGCGCGAGCGGAGTCGGCGTCGACCTCAACGAGGAGGACCTGGCCCGCGGGCGCGCCAACGCCGAGGGCCGCGGGCTGGCCGAACGCGTCCGCTTCGTCCAGGAGTCCGCCGCCGGCACCTCCCGAGGCCCCGCCGATCTCGTACTCTGCCTCGGCGCCAGTCACGCCCTCAGCGAGGCCCGACCCCCCGAGCACACCGCGGCCGCCCTGCACGCCCTCCGGAGTCTGGTCACCCCGGGCGGCCGGGTCCTGCTCGGTGAGGGTTTCTGGCAACGCCCGCCCGCCCCGGGCGAGTTGGCGGCCATGTGGCCTGACGCGTCCGCCTCCGAGTTCCACCACCTCGGCGACCTCGCCGACCTCGCCGTCGCCGCGGGGTTCCGTCCGGCGTGGATCGAGACCGCGAGCAACGACGAATGGGAGGAGTTCGAGTCCGCCTACCGGTCCGACGTCGAGGAATGGCTCGCCGCCCACCCCGGTCATCCCCTGGCCGAGGAGACCCGCGACCGCGTCGACCGCCACCGCGACAGGTGGCTGCGGGGTTGGCGCGGCGTCCTGGGCATGGCCTACCTGACCCTCGTTCCCGTGACCTGAGGGACGGCGGGACCAGTCGTCGGTGTCACGGAACGCCCGACAGCGTGTGCTGTCGGGCACCGCTCCCCTCCGGCTCCGCCGCGCTCAGCCCTCTTCCTTTCGCCTGCTGCGCACGAGCCAGGTGGCTGCCCCGACGGCCAGGGCGACCGGCCACTCGAGGACCCCCGCGACGGCTAGGGCTCCCAGTCCCCCGTAGAAGACCAGGTCCCGGGTGTACACCTTCTCCAGGCTGACGTGCGGCATCGGAACCGGGGCGTGGAACATGCGCGTGGGCCAATGGGCGCCCCCGTCAGGATGGGCCTCCCCGGTCCCGTTCTGCCGGGAGTGCGCACGCTCCGTGAACGCCTGCGTGCTCCGGGCCCCGTACTGCCCCTTCTGGGCCCGCACGCGCGCCGCGGGTTCGAGCGTGGTCAGTCCAGCCTCTGACATCTTCTTCTGGGCCCGAACACGCTCGGTGGGCTCGAGCACGGTCTCGGCTGCCGTAACCATCCCCGCTCCTCCTTTCCTGTGAGCCGGTATGGATGTGCCTCTGCTTCCATCCTCGCGCGCCGTCGACCGTAGAGCCGCCTCGCGGCGGACCCGGACGGCTCGACCGGGTCCTGGAAGCACGCGTGCGGGGCCCCGGCCGACCCTGCCAGGCCGGCCGGGGCCCCGCATCCGCTCACTTCCCGGCCGCAGGGCAGGCCGTCACGGCTCACAGTAGGCGAGGGGAGTCACGTCGTAACTCTGGGTGGTGGACGTGTTGTGGAAGTTCACGGTCCAGCTGTCGCCGGGGTTCGTGCTCGTGCTCTGGTAGCTGTTCACGGGGATGACTTCGTCGCCCCCGACCCACCCCCCGCCGACCGCCGTCTGACCGGCCGGACACACAGTGACCAAGGCCAGCGTCTGCCCCGGCGTCAGCGTCGCGTCACCTCCGACGACCTGAGTGATGTCAGCGGCGCCCGTCGCACCCTGGGGACCGGTAGCACCGGTGTCGCCCTGGGGACCCGTAGCACCGGCGTCGCCCTGAGGACCCGTAGCACCGACGTCACCCTGAGGACCGGTCGCACCCTGCGGACCAGTGGCACCCGCATCACCCTGAGGACCCGTAGCACCGGCGTCACCCTGAGCGCCGGTCGCGCCAGTGCCGCCCTGAGGACCGGTAGCACCAGTGTCACCCTGCGGACCGGTAGCACCCTGCGAGCCCGTAGCACCCGTGTCACCCTGAGGACCTGTAGCACCGGTGTCACCCTGGGGACCGGTCACACCCTGCGGACCAGTGGCACCCGCATCGCCCTGAGCGCCGGTCGCACCGACGTCACCCTGGGGGCCGGTCGCACCAGTGCCGCCCTGAGGACCGGCAGCACCGGTGTCACCCTGGGGGCCCGTGGCACCCGTGTCGCCCTGGGGGCCCGTAGCACCGGCGTCACCCTGAGCGCCGGTCGCACCAGTGTCGCCCTGGGGGCCGGTCGCACCAGTGTCACCCTGCGAGCCCGTAGCACCCGTGTCACCCTGAGGACCTGTAGCACCGGTGTCACCCTGGGGGCCGGTCACACCCTGCGGACCAGTGGCACCCGTATCACCCTGAGCGCCGGTCGCACCGATGTCACCCTGCGGACCCGTAGCACCAGTGTCGCCCTGGGGACCGGTCACACCCTGCGGACCAGTGGCACCCGCATCACCCTGCGGACCCGTAGCACCGGTGCCGCCCTGGGCGCCGGTCGCACCGATGTCACCCTGCGGACCGGTAGCTCCCGTGCCACCCTGCGGACCGGTCGCACCGGTCACCCCCTGCGGCCCCGCAGCACCCGTGTCACCGTGGGCGCCGGTCGCACCGATGTCACCCTGCGGACCGGTAGCGCCGGTCACACCCTGCGGCCCTGCAGCGCCGGTGTCGCCCTGCGACCCAGTGGCTCCCGTCGTGCCCTGCGGCCCGGCGGGCCCGGTGACCCCCGTGGCCCCCGTGGCGCCCTGCGGGCCGGTCGCCCCCGTCGCGCCCTGGGGGCCTTGCGGCCCGGGTTGGCCGCACGACGGTACGGCGCTCGAGACTCTGACGTAGCGGGCGGTCACCCAGCCCGGACGGTTCGCGAGCCGGTACCACACCGGGTTTCCGTCGACGCTCTCCCCCACCGCCTGGCACCAGACGCTGATCCGCGCGCCGCTGGAATAGCTCCCCAGTACGGCGGACCTGGTCGTCGGTTCGGCGCGGATGCTCAAGCTCGTCCTGGATGTGACGGTCCCGTGAATTGCCGCCTCGAACACGCTCCGCTCCGCGTGGGCGGCAGCGACCCCTGAACGGGGCGTGTCCGCCAGCCACGGAGCAACAGCCGCCGCGGACCCTTGCAGCTCACATGTCAGGCCGAGACTCACCGCTCCCAGGGCCAGCGACAGAAAGGTAAGCCTTCGCATCAAGAAACACCACGCCTTTCGCTCTTCGCCTGCAATGAAGGAAGACGTAAAGAGAAAAGCGTATATTCAGCCCATAACACTGCTATGACACGAACAAAATCCCATGGAACAGTAAGGAGTCGGGCCGGCCTCCGGGGTCAGATCGCAGGGCTCGCGATCCGGGTGTAGGTGAGCCCGTTGCTGACGCCGGCGAGTGTGGTCACCGTGATGGTGACCACCCCGGGGGCGTCCGCGGGCGCGACGGCCGTGACGCTGGTCGGGGAGAGCACGGTGAACGACGCCGGGACGTCGCCGAACTCCACGCCGGTCGTGGTGGTGAGACCGGTGCCGGTCAGCGTGACAACTGCCCCCGCGTACACCGGTCCCTGATCGGGTGTCACGGAGCTGAGGGTGGGGGCGTCGAGGTAGACGTAGCCGAGAGGGTTGCTGGTGCCGCCGGGGGTGATCAGCGTGACCGCCGCGGCGCCGGCCGCGTGAACGGGGGTCACCACGGTGACCTGGGTGTCGGAGACCACGGTGAACGATGCCGCCGCCGTGTCGAAGCGCACCGCCGTCGCGTTGAGGAGTCCGGTGCCCGTCAGGGTGGCCGTGGTGCCGCCGGCCGAGGGTCCGGCCGGGGGCGCGACACCGGTCAGCGACGGTACCGGGGCGTAGTAGAAATACGAGTTGGGGTCGTCGGGGTTGCTGGTGCCGCCGGGAGTGGTCACCGTGACCGCCGCCGCACCGGCGGCGTGAGCGGGCGTCACCGCGACGATCCTCGTGGCGGAGAGGACGGTGAGCGACGTCGCCGGGCTGCCGTCGAAGAGCACCGCCGTCGCCCCCGACAGGTTGGTGCCCGTCAGCGTCACCGTGGTGCCCCCGGAGACCGGCCCCTGACTGGGCGTCACCCCCGACACGGCGGGGACGGCGACATAGGTGTACGTGGCGGTCTGGGTGCTGGTGCCCTGGCTGGTGGTGACGGTGACGTTGACCGCCCCGGCGCCCGCAGGTGCCACGGCGGTGAGCTGTGTGCTGCTGAGGACGGTGAACGTGGCGGCGGCGCCACCGCCGAACCGGACCGCTGTCGCACCGGTGAATCCGGTACCGGTCACGGTGACGACGGTCCCGCCGGAGGACGGCCCCTGGCTGGGACTGATCGAGGAGACGGTGGGGGCTGCCATGGCTGTACTCCTTCACGCAGCACTGCGGCGGATCCGCGTCGCGACGGTCGGGGCGACGACGGCCGGTCGGGGGGACACCCGCCCGAGCGGAGAAGGGGACCGCGTTCGGACGGGTGTGGTGCGCATCCCCGGTACGGGGCTGCCGGATCAGATGCCGGGGCCGGTGACGTAGGTGAAACCACCGGCGTCGGTGGCGGTCCCGGCAGGGTTGGTGACCACGACGTCGACGGCGCCGGCCGTGCCGGACGGGGTGACCGCCGACAGGGTGGTGGCGTCGATGACGGAGAACGGCGCGGCGGTGCCGCCGAAGGTGACCGAGCTGGCGCTGTCGAGGTTGGTGCCCGTGATGGTCACCGCCGTCCCGCCGGAGGTCGGACCCGAGGCCGGGTTGACGGTCGTGATCGTGGGGTCGTCGATGTAGGTGTAGGAGAGGCCGTTGTTGCTGCCGCCCGCGGTCGTCACGGTCACGCCCACCGGCCCGGCCGCCGTACCCGCCGGCACGACGACACTGAGGGAGCTGTCGGAGTTCACCGTCGGGGTGGCGGTGTTCGCGCCGAAGGACACACCGGTCGCGGTCGACAGGCCGGTGCCGTTGATGGTGATGGTGTTGCCGCCGGCCAGTGGCCCGGAACTGGTGCCCAGGGAGGACTTGAACGGGGCGCCGACGTAGAAGAACGACACCGGGTTGCTGGTCCCGCCCGGGGTGGTCAGGGTGACCCCGACCGCGCCCGCCCCCGAGGGGGAGACCGCGGTGACCTCGGTCGCCGAGACGTTGGTGACGCTGGTCGCGGGCTTGGTGCCGAACAACACCGCGCTGGTGTCGGTGAGGTTGGTTCCGGTGATGGTCACCAGCGTGCCTCCGCCGGTGGAACCCTGGTTCGGAGAGATGGGCATGGGAACGCTCCTTCGTCTCTGGTGGGGACATGCGAGGAACCAGCGGAACGGCCTGTCACCGTCCGCGCCGCCGCCGAGAGGCGGGACCGCCACCGGCACTCGAGCGCCGTCGGCCCGTTCGGGCTGCTTCAGGCTGGGCAGAACGGCTCAGGAGTACGGCCGGCCCGGAGGGAACGAGCGGACTTCCGCCCCGGCACGCACGGCCGGGCGCACAGCGGCCTGAGGCGTCTCCCTGGGCATGGAGAAAACCGGCAACCGCTGCCTGTCTCAACGTCCCTCTGGCACGGGATGGGCAGCCCGCCGGTATCGCACTCTCAGTGACGCATAGGTCTGATCGAGTGACAAGAGGCCCTTCACCAATATCACTCGTATGGAGTACTCCAGGGCAGTCCACCCCTCGGTCGCTCCGCGGGCCGCACGCGCCAGGAAGGTGGCAGTGCCGCCAGGGGCGGGCGCCGGCAGCCGCCGGGCCGCGCGATCGTGAACAACTCGCCCGTCTCACGAGACAAGACAGCCTCGGGCGGTACGACCTAGGGAATCCCAGTAGGCGGTACGACTGGAGCGTGTGAAGCCGTCACGCTCCCCTGATGGGGTGACACGCCCGGAAACCCCTTGCCGGTGCACCGGCCCGGGAGTTTGGATGTGAATATCCAACCGGTGGGCCGCCCATCCTCTCCGGGGGATGTGGCAGTCACTCCGCGTGCGGCTTCTCTCCGGAGGAGGTGCGTGGGTGCGTGCTTGCCACCATGGGCACCCCCGCAGAGGGAATTGGATCGGGTCAGCCGGTGCCGTCCAGGTACCGGCTGACCCGGTGGTACACGCTGATTCCGGATGCGTGAACCGGATGTGCGGAAGGGATCAGGGGCTCTTGCAGGTGATGTTTCCGGGTGCGGGAGTGGAGTTGCCCGTGGCGGTGAAACCGAAGGTGGCGGTGCCGTTGGCCGCGAGGGTGCCGTTGTACGCGCTGTTGCGCACCGTGACGGATCCGCTGGTCCCGGTGTTCGCTCCGTCCCAGAGGCTGCTGATGGACTGACCGGTGGCCAGGGTCAGACCGACGGTCCAGCCGTTGAGCGTGCTGGTGCCGTTGTTGCGGATCGTCACTTCACCCTGGAAGCCGCCGGGCCAGCTGTTGACGTCTCGGTAGGCGGCGCTGCAGGTGCCGTTCGTGCCACCGCCGCCGGGGTCACCGCCCGTGCCGCCGCCCGGGTCGCCTCCGTCGCCGCCTCCGCCGTCTGTCAGGGTCGGGGTCTGCCAGTCCCGCCACGTGGACAGGTTGCCGGACTTGCTGGGAGCGATCCTGAACACGCCGGGGCTGCTTCCCGTGCCCAGCAGGAACTTCTGGATGTTCTGCTGCAACGGCGTCTTCCACTCGGACCTGACGGCGCAGTGGGTCCCGTCCTGGACGTCCGACCAGTAGCTGATGTTGCTCCCCGCGCCGAGCGCCTTGTAGATCTCGGCCCCGCCCAGCGCCGCCACGCTCCCCGACCTGGCGGCCAGCCAGTCGACGTACGGGTTGTCCATGACGAACAGCCCCCGCGGCGCGACCATGCCCAGGATCTCGTGGGTGTCCACCGGAAGGGAGTTCGGGTTGCCCGTGTAGGAGCTGAACGCGTCGCCCAGCCAGGGCTGTTCCGAGTAGGCGCTGCTCAGCGGCTGGGCTCCGCTCTCACCCGGAATGCCGCGAAGGACGGGCACCCCGCCGCTGCCCGACTCGATCGGCATGGTCAGGGCGATGCGCTGGTCGAACGCGCCGGCCACGATGGCACCCTTGCCGAACCGCGAGCATCCCGTGACGCCGGTCGCGCTCGCCTTGAGGACGTTGCCGCCCGACTGCTCGATGACGTCGATGATGCGGCTCACGCCCCAGGACCAGGCCATCAGCAGGCCCGTGCTGCTGGACGAGCCGTACACGCTGTAGAAGGCGCCCTGCTTGTTGTTCCGCGCGGTGCCCTCCTTCCCCACCGTGTAGGGGTCGTAGTTGATGACGGCGACACCGGAGGCCTTGATGGTGGCCGTGTCCGCGCCGAGCCCGCCCAGCACGATGACGGCCGGGAAGGGACCCGAACCACTCGGCAGACTCACACTCGCCGAGAAGCTCGCGCTCTTGCCCTGGTCCGACACGTTCACGGTGATGCCGCTGGCCGACACCGTGCCGGTGACACTGGCGGGCTTCGCGGGCTTCTGGCCGTAGACGGACCGCTGCGCCAGCTGGCTGATCTCCGCCCGGCGGCACCGCCAGTCGGAGGTGGACGAGATGCGCGTACCGTCCAGCCTCCTGAAGGGATCCGGAAGCAGGGAGCCGGCCGTCGGGGAGCCCGGGTTGGGCACCGCGCAGTCCGCGCCGTCGTCCTCGCCGCCGGCTTGCACCTGCGCGGCGACGACGTGTCCGTCGGCGGCGCCCGCCTGCGCGGTGAGCGAGGGGGTGATCAGGCTCGCCGTGGCCAGCAGGGCCGCGGCGGCCCACACTCTGGGCCGATATCGATACCGGGGGATGCGCATGGGGACCTCCAGGGGAAGGTGCGCGATCGACGGGGACGGACCCTGCCCGACCGGTCTCACGGGGGCGCCGCCGCGAGAGCGGCGACCGCAGAGAGTCGGGGTTTCCCGGTTCGAATGTTGCGTGAACCTCGGGACGGCACGGCCAGGGATGGGAGCGCTCCCAAGCGTAGGAACGGGGTCGAGGCATGACAACACCCCGGGGGTGGGCCGCCCCAGTTTGGCCATTCCACCACCACCGGCGGCGCGCGATGACCCCAGCAAAGCGGGGCGGACGAGCGAAAGCCGACAGAACCGTCCGCCACCCGAGGCCTGCGCAACGGAAGTACCGGCCGATTCGCACCCGCACCGAAGGTTTCGAAAGTTTCGGTTCCGGCACCGCACATCTGCGACACACCACTCACGCGCCTTGACCGCACCGAACGGCGGTGAACCCAGACGAAGAATGACAGAGTGTTACAACAGTCGCAGAGGGAAGGAAGACGATGAAGCGGAAGCCCCTGGCGTCGACGGAACCGAGGGCGGGATCCACGCCGGAGGTCGCGGTCCGTCTGCGTCTGCTCTCCGAGGCGAGCCGCGCACTGGCCTCGGGCCTCGACGCGGAGGAGGCGCTGCGCCGCCTGGCCCGGGTGGTCGTTCCGCATCTGGCCGACGCCTGCGTCGTGGACCTGGTCGAGGGGAACGGGCTGCGCCGCCTCACCGTCACGGACCGGGACGCGGAGCGGGCGCTGCGGGTACTGCCCGGAGGGTTCCTGCCCGGCCCCGACGACTCGGCCGCCGCACTGGCGAAGGTGCTGCGCGGCACGGGCCCCCTGGTGGTCACCGACTTCGACAAGCCCGATCCGAACGACTCCCTGCGCTCGGCGCAGTGGGCCCTGTACCGCATGCTGGGCGCCGAGACCGCGTTGATCGTGCCCATGGGCGTACGGCGAGAGGCCCTCGGGGCGCTCACCTTCGTCCGGCGGGGCCCGGCCGCCCCCTTCGACGAACAGGAGCAGGCGCTCGCCGCCGACCTGGGGCACCGCGCGGGCCTCGCCCTGGACAACGCCCGCCTGTACGCGCTGCAACAGCACACCGCCGAGCAGCTCCAGCGCTCGCTCCTGCCCGATCTGACCGGGCTCGGGCACCTCCAACTCGCCACCTGCTACGTGGCCGCCCGCGAGCGGGCCGAGGTCGGCGGCGACTGGTACGACGCCTTCCCGCTCCCCGACGGCTCGGTGGTCCTCGCGATCGGGGACGTGGTCGGCCACGACCTGGCGGCCGCGGTCCGCATGGGGCAGCTGCGCAACATGCTGCGCGCGCTCGCCTACGACAGCGGGGACGACCCGGCCGGGGTGATGAACCGCCTGGACCGGGTCATGCAGGGCCTGACCAGCATCGAACTCGTCACGGCCGTCGTCGCCCGGATCGAGACCCCCGCCGACGCACCCTGGCGGCTGCTGATGAGCAACGCCGGCCACCTTCCGCCGCTGCTCGCCCAGCCCGACGGCCGCACCCTCCTGCTGGAGGGGGGACACGCCCCCGTCCTGGGAGTCGACCCCGAGCTCGCGCGGGAGACCGCGGCGGTCACCCTGCCCTCCGGGGGCACCCTGCTCTTCTACACCGACGGCCTCATCGAACGCCCCGGCGAGGACATCGGCCGCGGCCTCACCCGGCTGCGCCAGCACGCGGCCGCGCTGGCCCGTGAACCCCTGTCGGTTTTCCGCGACGAACTGCTCACCCGGTTGAGTGACGATCAGCACGACGACATCGCTGTCCTGGCGCTGCGCGTCCCCTGACCTCCGGGACGCATACGCACAGAGAAGCGAAAGGTCAGTTGCAGTCGTCGAAGTGTTCGCATACGACACTCTTCGATCAATGGACGCCAGTGTCGAAGACCTCCACTCGAACGCCGGGGACGCGCGCCTACGGTGCGATCACCGGGCGGCCGGCGCCGTCCTGACGCAGCCGACGATCAAGGGGAGGCACCGTGGCGAGTGTGGAAGTGTCGCTGAAGGAAATGATGACCGCGGTCGAGGGGGCGCTGGGCGCGGCGGTCGTCGACTACACCAGCGGAATGGCCCTGGGCACCCTGGGCGGAGGCAAGGATCTGGACCTGACCGTCGCCGCGGCGGGGAACACGGACGTCATCCGTGCCAAGGTGCGCACCATGGAGCAGCTGGGCCTGAACAGTCAGATCCAGGACGTGCTGATCACGCTCGGCGACCAGTACCACCTGATCCGCCTGGTCACCGGACGCAACGGCAACGGTCTGTTCCTCTACCTGGTGCTGGACAAGGCCCGTTCGAATCTGGCGATGGCCCGCCACCAGCTCAAGCGCATCGAGGAGCAGCTCGAGATCTAGGCCCTTCCGCACCCCGGGCCGACGTGCGCCCATGATGTGAAGACTTCTTCAAGTCACCACATCAGCATGATTCCAAGTCGTGGTCGCACGTGGTCCGGGGCGAGAAGGATCCGCTCCGCGAGGCACATTCCGCGTGGCGCCCCCCGGGGCGCCACCGCGTCCTGGACCAACCCCGATGCCAGGGAGCAGGCACCCATGCAAGTCCCCCTCTACCAGGCCAAGGCGGAGTTCTTCCGCATGCTCGGACACCCCGTGCGCATCCGGGTCCTGGAGCTGCTCCAGCACGGTCCCGTGCCCGTACGGGACCTGCTCGCCGACATCGAGATCGAGCCGTCCAGCCTCTCGCAGCAACTGGCCGTGCTGCGCCGCTCCGGCATCGTCGTGTCCATCCGGGAGGGCTCCACGGTCCGCTACGCCCTCGCCGGCGGCGATGTCGCCGAACTGCTGCGCGCGGCCCGCCGTATCCTCACCGAACTCCTGGCCGGCCAGAACGAACTGCTCGCCGAGCTCCGGCAGACCGACGCTGCCGAGCCCACCGCACCCGCCGCGACCGCGGGATCCGGGCGGATGCCCGTAGGGCCCCGGTCGGCGCACACCGTCACACCGTCAAACGCGCCGGGCCGCGGCGCGCGGTGAACGGCGCGACCGCGGGTGCCCCGGGCGGACGGCGGATGCCGCCGGGTCCTGCCCCGGCGCCGCTCAACGGCGCCGCGCGGGCGTCGGCGGGCCGAACGCGGCGCTGTTCAGCGAACGCCGCATGGTCAGCACCATCGGGCGCTCCACGAACCGGTGCACGAGATAGGACAGCACGACCAGGGCGGCGACGGTGACCCCGACCAGGAGCAAGGGATCGACCCGGTCGCCGAAGTGGCGCGCGACGGTCAGACCGAGCGTGTCGTGCAACAGGTACAGGGGGAAGGTCATCGTGCCCATGACGGTCAGCCCGCGCCAGCGGAGCCGCCGGGTCCAGCCGAGCGCGATGGCGCCGACCGCCAGGAAGAAGGCCGTGGCCACCAGGACCAGCCAGCCGCGCCCCGGCGACCAGGTCTCCCAGTTGTTGCGGCCACCGGTGGGCGCCAGCAGGAAGTGCAGCGCCAGCAGCCACGACATGACGACGATGCCCCACAGCAGGGGTGTGGGCCGGTACCGGTACATGAGGTGGAACGCCATGCCCGCGATGAAGTACGGGGCCGACGCCGGGTTCACCACGAGCGTGAGCAGCGGGAGGTGGGCGGAGGGCGCGAGCACGGCGGCGAGGGTCCACACCCCGCAGAAGATCACCACGCGCTGGTAGCTGACGCCCTTCCACACCACGACCGCGAACGTGAGGTAGAAGCAGAGCTCCGGCCAGAGGGTCCAGTAGACCGGGTCCAGGCTGGGCACCCCGAGCGGGGTCTGCAGCATCGTGAAGTTCGCGAGCAGGATGCGCGGGTGGGGGTTCCCGAAGGGGGTGTCGGCGAAGTAGACGACGCATGCCGACACCGCGATGGCGATCCAGTACATCGGGTACAGGCGGGTGACGCGGGAGATGAAGAAGTCCCGTGGTGTGCGCCCCCACGCGCTCATGCAGATGACGAAGCCGCTGATCAGGAAGAACAGGTCGACGCCGAGCCGCCCGAAGGCGAAGTAGCCGTGCAGTTCGGGGAAGACGCTCTGGTACGGGCGTCCCCAGATGCCCCGCATCGCCTCCGGGGTCTGGCCGACGAAGTGGAAGAGCACCACCGAAAGCGCCGCCAGGAACCGCAGCCCGTCCAGCGCGGCGAGCCGGTCTCTTCCGGTGCCCTTCCCGGCGACGATCACCCGTGCCGCAGGGGGTGCCTGCGGCACCAGCACATCCTCGGTGACCGCCCCCTCGTTCCGCGGTCGCGTGGCTGCACCGGCCGATGCCCTGCGATCCGTCTGGGTCATATCTCCCGTTCCAGAGTCGTCCTGTTTCGAAAGGGCCCTGGAATCCGGATCACCTGCCCGGCGGGCGGATGACGGTTTCGCCGAGTTTCGCCGAGTTCGTACGCATTCCGCTGCGGGGCGAGTGCCGACACCGCCTGGCCCACAGAGGGGGCCTACCCGATGTCCCCGACGAGATACGGGGCCGCCGGGGTGACACGAACCGCACCCGGGAACGAGGTCGCCGTCGTCTACCCTTCGGGCATGGTTGATCACTGCGTCGTGGACGTGGGCGGGATCCGGCTGGCCTATCAGGTGTCGGGAGAACCGGGCAGCCGACCGCTTGTCCTGTTGCACGCGCTGGGTGAGACCGCCGCCACCTGGGACGGCGTGGCTCGTGCCTTCGCCCGCAGCCGGCGGGTGTACGCCCTCGACCTTCGCGGTCACGGCCGAAGCGACTGGCCGGGGGACTACTCGCTCGAGCTCATGAAGGCCGACGTGGTCAGGTTTCTCGACGCATTGGGGCTCGGCCCGGTGGATCTGATCGGGCACTCCATGGGCGGCGTCGTGGCCTACCTGCTCGCGGAGGACCATCCGGAGCGGGTCAAGCGGCTCGTACTCGAGGACGTCCCGGTCCCCCGCCCCCGGGAGCCGACCGTCCCGGCCCGGCCGGACGGCGAACTCGCCTTCGACTGGCAGATGGTGCCGAATGTCAGAGCGCAGATCGACCACCCGGACCCCGGGTGGCTGGAGCGACTCGGCCGAATCACCGCCGAAACCCTCGTGCTGGCCGGCGGTCCGCACAGCCATGTCCCCCAGGACGGCATCGCCGAGCTCGCCCGCCGCGTCCCCGGCGGGAGCGTGCGCACCATCCCGGTCGGACACCTGATCCACGAGGCGGCGCCGGAGGCGTTCCAGGAGGCGGTTGCGGCCTTCCTGCCCGCGGTGAGCGACCGGCAGCGGTGAACCGGAGGGGGCCGCTCTCGCACTCGACTACTCTGCACGGCGTGATCAACTCGTACACGGGACTCGATGACGCCGAGGTTGCCACAGCGGCGGCATGTGCCGGCGCGGACGTGGTGCGCACCCTGTACGGCCGCCCCCTCGCCCGCATCGACAAGGGTGCCGGCGACTTCGCGACGGCCGCCGACGTGGAGGCCGAGAAGGTGATCCTCGCCGTCCTCCGGGCCGCCCGGCCGGGGGACGCGGTACTCGGCGAGGAGAGCGGACCGCAGGGTGCTCGCGACGCCGCGCGCCAGTGGTTGGTGGATCCGTTGTGCGGCACGCTGAACTACACCGTCGGCAGCATGCTGGTCGCCGTGAACGTAGCGCTGCGCGACGGGGCGGCTGCGGTGGCCGATCCGTTCGGCGGCGAGGTGTTCTTCACCGACGGTGAGTCCGCCCGGGTGCGGCAGGACGGGGCCGACGCGCCGCTGACGCCCACGTCCGCGACCCGGCTGGTGGACGTCAACCTGGACCCGCCGTTCCCGAGCGCGCCGGGGTTCCGGGCCGTGGATCTGCTGGCCCGCCCCGAGTTCGCCGAGCGGTTCCGGCCGAGGGTCGTCTCCACGACGCTCGCGCTGGCCTGGGTCGCGGCCGGCAGGCGTGCCGCGTACGTCACCGACGGCGGGAACCTGTCCGCAAGCGTGCACTTCGCCGCCGGCATCGCTCTGTGCCGGGCCGCCGGCTGCGTGGTCACCGGGATCGACGGCGCTCCGCTCGGGCAGACGAGCCGCGGGCTCGTCGCGGCCGCCGACGCCGAGACCCACCGGGCGCTGATGACGATGATGACTTGACTTGCTCCTCGGGCTGAAGCCCGAGGATTCTGGCCTTCCGCTCCGGTGTCTGTGCCGCTATGCGGCGCTGGCTCCGGTGCGGATTCCGTGGCTTCCTGCTTCACCGCGCTGTGCCGGAATACGTTCCGGTCTTACCTGCGCTCCACAGGCTGTCACCGCCAGTCCGACGGCCTTGATGTTGATGGCGGCGTTGTGGTCCCGGTCGTGGACCGTGCCGCAGGCGGTGCAGG
>NZ_JBQRUW010000050.1:0-77258 GCF_052663305.1 Streptomyces cyslabdanicus | reverse complement strand
GTTCGGCAGCGTGGACAGGTCGTTCCCGAACGACGCCGTCTCCGAGGTGAAGCGGTCACCGGTGAGCTGCATACCGTCACCCGAGTCACCCGCGAACCGGATGATCACCCGATCCAAGCGGCGGACGGTCTTCCGATGTATCTCTTTGCTCTCCACTGCCAGAACGGCCACCGGCCGCCCCCTCTCCTAGACGTCGCGGACGCCGCACGCGCAGCGAAGCCGACTGACGCCGCACGCTAGGGGGGCGGACTTGTGACTGGCCAAAGCGCCCTCCTCCGACGCGACCCACACCGCACGCGCCGCCACCGGATGGCATATGAAAACTTCACGGGTAACGCATGAAGTTTCCTCTGGCGGCACGGGGTTGAGGCGCCGGATACTCGACCGCCCCACACAGAGCGAGGAGCACCCGCAATGTCTGAAGCCACGGGCAGGCAGCCGCTGCATCTGTGGTCGCTCAGCGAGGATGTCGTCGTGCACACCAGCGACGAAGAGGTGGTGCTGGTTGGACGGTTCGGCAAGGAACGACTGGTCGCCCCCGACCCGGTCGTCCGGGAGCTGCTGCGCCGCATGGAGCTGGGCCCTGTCCTGCCCGGCAACGTGGTGGGTGCCCTGGACCGTGGCCAGGCCGGTGTGTGCCTGCTACTCCTGTCGACCCTCCGCCGACTCTCCCACATGACGGTACGCACGCTGGCCGTGGACGACCGCAAGGGTGCCCTGCTGTCGGTCTCCCCCGAGTCCCGGCAGGCCGTCTTCGAGCCCGGCGAGCTGTCGGAGACGGATCTGCTGCGGCTGCCCCTTGATGTGCGCGTGACACTGGTGGACGCGGGGATATCGCTAGAGTCGGCAGCCTCGTTGCACCGCGTCGTGCTGCACCGTCCGGAGGCCGTGTGGGTGGTTGCCATGCTGGCGTGGCCTGTGACGCCCAGTGCCGCGTCGGAGGCACTGCCACTGCACCCCAGTGTCACCGACGGCGTCCTGCGCTACCTCGCGGCGGCCGACATGGCGCAGCCGGTAGACGGCGGCCACCCGCGCGGCCTACCACCGCTCTGAGGCCGGGCCGACGCCGCGACGGGAGCCTCTGCGGGCGCGAGGTTCACAGCACCCAGCCGGACTCCCTAGCGATCCGGATGGCATCGACGCGGTTGCGGGCATTGAGTTTGGTGACAATCACAGTCAGATAATTTCGCACCGTGCCAATGCTCAGGTGCAGCCTGGAGGCGATCTCGGCGGCCTCGGTCCCCTGCGCCACCAGCCGGAGCACCTCGCTCTCGCGGTTGGTCAGCGGGTTCTCAGAGCCGCCCCAGGCGGCCACGGCCAGCTGCGGGTCGATGGCGCGGTGTCCCGCGGCGACGCGGCGAATCGAATCTGCAAGCTGCTTGGGCGGGGCGTCCTTGAGGAGATAACCGTAGACCTGCGCGGCGAGCGCGCGGCGCAGGGTGCCCGGACGTCCGAGGCTGGTCAGGATGAGGGTGCGGCACCCAGGGAGCTTCGTGTGCAGCCGCTCGGCAGCGGTCAACCCGTCGAGGCCCGGCAGATCGATGTCAATGACGGCGACGTCCGGCTCGGCCTCGAGCGCCGCGGGGATGATCTCGTCACCGCGCTCGACCTCCACGACCACCTCGAGGTCGTCTTCCAGGCTCAACAGCGCGACGAGCGCACCGCGGACCATGTGCATGTCCTCAGCCAGCAGTATTCGAATCACGGCCCCCCCGTAATCCCTACCTTTGACGCATTGGCCGGATGGTACCAAGCGGAAATCAACACGGCTCCGGAATCTCGTTCTACGGATTCCGGGGCTCGCGGGGACGGACACGTCTCAGGCGGCGGAGCTCCCCACTGTTGCTTCTTCGCCGCCTAAAGGCCGCCACGAACCGCCGGCCTGCGCGGGCACCTCGGCCAGGAGGCGGAATGTGGACTGCCCACCGCTGCCGGTCTCGAGCCGCCCGCCGATGGAACTCACCCTGTCCTCCAGGTTCGAAAGCCCGCTGCCGCCGTCCGGTGCCGGGTCCCGGTAGCCGGGCCGGACCCCGTCGTTGACGACCAGAAGACGCGCGATCGCGCCGTGCCGCCCGGCCTCGATGGTGCAGTGACCGGCCTGGCTGTGTCGCAGCAGGTTGGTCACCGCCTCTCTCAGCACGGCCGCGAGGACCGAGTCGGCTTCCGGGCTGCAACGCTCGGCGGACACCCGCGCCTCCAGTTCGATGTTGGCCGCCGCCAGCACCGAGCGGGCCGAACTGATCTCCTGTTCCAGGGACATGTCCCTGAATCCGCGGGCGACCCGCCGGACGTCGCCCAGAGCCCTGCGGGAGACCGTGAGCACGTCCTCGACCTCCGCCATGGCGCGCCGAGGGTTGCTGTCGATGAGCCGGTGCACCAACTCGCTCTTGAGCGTGATCGTGGACAGCCCAAAGCCGAGCAGGTCGTGCAGGTCCCTGGCGAACCTCAGCCGCTCCTCCGTGACGGCGGCGTGCGCGAGTTCTCCGCGCGTCGCGTGCACCTCCGCGACCAGCTCGTTCAGCCGCGTCAGCCCGAAGGTGACCAGGCCTGTCAGAAGCGTGGACTGGCACAGGTACACCGTGTCGAGCACGGAATAGCCTTCGAGGAGCGTGGGCACGAGCAGGCTGGCACCGACGGCCGCGTACAGGCTCCAACCGACCCGAGGCGGCAGCAGAAGCAATAGCGAACCCGCGAGAAATCCCGCCATGGAGCCCCACTCGGCGCGGAACACCACCAGTGGGAGGTAGGAGAACAGCGCCTGCGCGCTCAGGGTTAGCACGCGTCGGCGCAGGGGCGCACGGTTGGCACCCGGCATGGAGTGCCCCAGCTGCAGCACGAGGACCAGCACGAGGCCGGTGATCGCAACGGCCGTCCCGTACGGCGGCAGCGAGACGGTCAGGACGTTGAGCGCGATGACGATCGAGTAGCTGACCAGCGCCGCCACCAGGACGGTGCGGGCCACCCGTGGAGCCGGGAGATCTCGACTCCGCCCGGGCGGAAGGCGTGTCACCCCTTCCCCCGCACCGCCTAACTCGTCCTGACTCTGCATCGTTCGCAGCCTCCTCCCCCAGCTCCACGGCTTTCGCCGCAGACGCAGTGCGGATGATATATGAAGGCCGTGACGACCAGAAGTACGTTGAGACTACCGTGAATTGACTAGTCAGCCTCGATTGTGTCGATCGCCGATTGGCCCGACGGTTCGTCCCGTTTGTGCCGCGTGAGCGCGGGTGGGGTCGTCGCGTGACGCTGCGGTTGCGCCGGGGTTCCACGTCTCCCGGGTGGTGCTTGACTGCTTCGTTCTGTTCGTCGTTGGGGGCGGGGGCCGGCTGGCAGGTGACGGCCGGGGGGTGAGCCGGTGCCAGCAGGTGGTGAACGCACTCGCCCAGGGCCAGGTGGTCTCGATGCCGAGCCAGCGGCAGCGGGCGTGTTTCGGGGCAGGTGGTAGAGCCGGAAACGCATGGTGTGGACCTCGGCGTCGGCAAGGTCGTCGGCATCGTGCAGGCCCGGGAGGCGAACCCAGGAGTCGAGGTCGGCGGCGAGGTTCGCGGTGAGCATCCAGCCGCGATTCACGTCCCAGGCTCTCGACGGAAGGTTGTGCAGGCCGAGCGCCTTGTTCGTTCGCACCCTGCCTCGGCGTGATCGCGGTGGAAGGCATCGAGGAACTGCGGCTGGTGGGAGCCGGCGATGCCCCACGTCCGGCCGATGTTCGTGGCGGTTGATGCTGTAGCGGCGGCCGGTCTTCTTCCCGAAATCGGTCAGCTTCTTGATCTGCCGGCCCGAGGGTCTGACCCGGCGAACGATCAGCCGCAGGCCGTCGGGCCAGCCCTCCCGGGCATTCAGTCCGGTCAACTCAGCCAGGGAGTAGTCCTCTTGGAGGGTGCCGTCCTGTTAGCACGGCCTCCCACGCCTGCTCAGGCAGCTTCGCAATCGCCTTCTCGTCCTCGTTGGTGATCTTCCAGCTGACGGAGGAACGGCAGCACGGCGGCGAGGGCGCCGGGAAGCCCCACCCTGTACGCCCGCTCACCAGAAAGGTGCCCTGACTCCTGTGCCGGATACGATGTAGACACTCACATCCTCGCAGGTCAAGGCATTTTTTCTGCTATCGGGACGTCAGATCGATCAATGCCGCTGAATCAGCCGAGTCAGACGAACAAAGGCACCGGGTTGAGCTCCTCGTAGGGGATGGGTTCGGCGCGTCTGCCGAGGCGCACGGGAACATCGAAGAGCCGGCCGGGAGCGAACCGAGCCCAGAAGTGGCGCATGCCGGGGACCACGGCCTTCACTACCGGAACTTCAAGGTCTGGTCTGGTCTGGTCCAGAACCAGCAGCTCCATGCCGCGCTCGCGCACCAGGCCGGTGATCGCCTCGACGTCGTCGCGAAGATCGACCCGTGGCACATACCGCCAGCTGTGCGGGGTTCGGGCGGGTTGTTCCGGGTCCGCAGTCAGGTAGGGGTGGGTGGTGACCGTGGCTGTGGTCCACCAGTTCAGCGGCTCCGGGTCGGTGACCGCGTACCCGGTGCCGTCGGCTCGTGCCTCGCACACCGTCGAGAGCAGCTGGCCGAGTTCGGTCAGGGCCCGGCGCAGCGCCACGCGGGGATCGGCGTGGGCGCCGAAGCCGAATACGATGTCCTGAGCTGGCTTGTCGGTGCGCCGCGACAGAGCCGCGAGCACGGGAACGCCGAAGTCCGAGGTGAGGTCGAGAACCCACAGTTCGCGGTGGATGCGCGCGCTCGCGGCGCGGATCCGCTCGACGTAGGGCTCGTCGAACGCGTCGATGTCTACGCCCGGTTGACGGGTGCGGTTGTACCACCACATAGCCACCGCGTCCCGCTCCACGAGCTCCAGGAATCCCTGGACCAGGGCGTCCTCGGGGCTGCTTCCGGCCGCGTTGCCGTTGGAGTCGGCGTACAGGCCGTCCGGGGACTTCCCGTCGCGCGTGAAGTAGAGCATCGAGGTGGGCAGCAGCCGTGTGATGCGGTCCGTGAGGGACCAGACCGGGGTCCACTCGGTGGGGCGCGTCTCGTCGAAGGGCACGGGTACGTACTGGAAGCTGGAGTGTCGGGCGTTCCACTCGTCCCGCTCCCGGAACTGCCGCTCGTCGTAGAGCTGGCAGGCGTACGGGTGCACGGCCTCGGCCCCCAGCCCCCGGTAGCTGTCCCGGATCACCAACTCGTCTCCGTGCCGGGTGCCGCTGTAGCGCTCCACCGCTTCACAAAGGGCACTTACCCGCGCCTCGCTCTCGGTGAGCCCCTTGCCGCCGCTGAGCGCGCGCAGCCCGGACCGCAGTCCTGCGAGCGTGTGCGCTGCCATGGCCAGATTGGGCCCGGAGACGCAGGAGTTGATCCCTGGCGGGGTGGACGGCGCGGGCCGGACCTCCTTGACGATGCCGGTGACCGGATCGATGAGGTGGCCGTACCGGGCGAGCATTTGGGCGGACGTGAGGGCCCGGTGTCCACCTCCGCCACTCGACGCCTTAAGGCGGGAGACCGGTACGAACGGCCGCCTGGTCCGCTCCGCCACCAGACTCGGGTTTCCACAGGCAGCGCACTGCGGCAGCCGGTCCACCCGATGAGCGGACACCTGCATGCGCAGGGTGTCCCACGTGTACAGCTCGCCCTGCTCGGGGTTGCGGACCCCGGCCAGCCACTTGGCGGCCTCCAGGACGGCGAGGTCGGTGGCGAGGGAGCGCCCTGCCGCGAGCGAGGCAACCGGAAGGAGCGGCGGCGCCGTCAGGCCGAGGGCACGGCGCAGCGGGAGTTCGGAGTGCCGGTGCCCGTCGAGCCGCACGCGCAGACAGTGCCAGCAGGGCCCCTCGCCGGGCCGGAAGAATGGGCCGATCCACGGCTGGTCGCCGCTGGTCCTGACCGGCAGCCAGGGGCGGCCGGCCGCCCGGTGAGCGCGGTCGATGTCGCCGAGGCGCGGCGCGAGATAGTCGTCGCACAGGACGAGTGTGAGATCCGCCGTCTCGGGTCGGTCCGCGAGGCCGATCCCGCTGGCGACGCAGGCGGCGCGCACCGCGGCGGTGTCGGCGCCGCCCGCCGTCTCGACCGACAGGGACCCAGTGGTGAGCCGGTTGGCGGCGGTCGCGCCGTCGAGCCCGGCGAGGTCCCAGTAAGCCTCGGCGGCGCGGGTGGTGTCGCTGGGCTCTCCGGGAGACGCCACCCGCGGGTGGGAGCGGAGCAGGCCAGCCGTCGTCAACGCATCGAGCGCGCTCGTGACGGACTCACAGCCGAGCGACGGGCCCGCATCGCGCAGGATCGCGGCCACGTCCCTCGTGCCGTCGAGCAGCGGCACCAGGACCTCGGCCGGTCGGCCGCGCAACGCGGTCACACCGCGCCGGGAGACGAGGTACGCGGCCTCTCCCGGAACGACGAACGGACGCAGGTGGAGTTTGAACCCGACTGTCGCCCCTTCGCCGTCGCCTGTCGGCTCGTTCCGCTCCCCCCCGGAGGCGGTCATGCCGAGTACGGTTCTCTGGCCACAGCGCGCCCATTCGCCGCGGCGATGCAGATGCCCGTAACGATGCCGGTCCGGTCCGCGTCGTCCAGGTTCTCAATGATCAGGCACGACCCGGCCACAGAAGCACCTGAGGACTCAGCGGACTCGCAACGCTGCTGCATGACGACTGCCATGGAACATCTCCTTTTCGCCGACGTGTCTGTGTTGGCAGTCATACTTGCGTGCGACTTGATTCCGGCAACAGTGGCCGTTTCACGGTCGGCGCATGAAGTTCTCATGCGCCTAGGCGTCCTGCCGGCCCTGGGGTGGTACCCAGTGCCGTGACTCTGTTGGTGATCGAAACGAAGTCCGTACCATGCCAGGTCACAGGCCGAGTCAGGTGGTGGCCGACGAACTCCGCCCAGGCATCCTGCGCCGCGATGTCGTCGCCGCTAGGTGCGCACGCCAGCCACGTTTTGTGGCACTGCCCAGGACTCGCACCTGCGCCAATGCCTGCGTCACGCCCGAGCGATCAGCCGCGCCACTCGCAGCGACGAGTCACAGCCTCGCGCCCCCAGCCGACATCCCGAGCTCCCCGGTTGCGCCGCCCCAGCGAAGGTCAGCTCGACGTGACCGGCAGCACGTCCGGCGACAGGACCGCCGCCTGCGCCGTCGCGCTCGTCATCCGCTTGCGATGATGACGGCGGCACAGAACCTCGTACCCGACGATCTCCGCAGCCATGCCCACGTTCCCCACCACAACCTGCTCGCCCTCGACGACCATCTCGCCGCCCAGCGTGCGCGCGTTGTGGGTGGCCCGCGCACCGCACCAGCACATCGCCTCGACCTGGAGCGCCTCAACCCGGTCCGCCAGCTCGATGAGCCGCTGCGAGCCGGGGAACAACTTGGTCCGAAAGTCCGTGGCGATGCCGAACGCGAACACATCGAGGTTCAGATCGTCCACGATCCGGGCCAGCTGGTCTATCTGCTCCGTCAGCAGGAACTGGGCTTCGTCCACAAGGACGTAGTCGACCTTGCCGCCCCGCGACATGCGCTCCACCACAAAGTGGTAGAGATCCAGTTCCGGAGCAGCCTCCACCGCCTCGGTCACCAACCCCAGGCGCGACGACAGCTTGCCCTCCCCCGCGCGATCGTCCCGCGTGAAGATCACGCTCTGCAGACCGCGAGCCGACCGGTTGTGTGCAATTTGTAGCGCCAGAGTCGACTTCCCACAATCCATCGTTCCGGAGAAAAACACCAATTCGGACATCAGGACTGTGAGGCCTTTCGCAAAGAACCATGCCGAGCGCACGCAACACGGGCAACTATGGAAGCGCTCCCCACAACTCCAGCCACGACGCGCCCACTGGATGGCGGATAGCCAAGAAAGTTGGTCGACTTCCCGCAGTCCATGGTTACGGAGAAGAACACCAGCTCGGGCATGGGCAGTTGGGCACCTTTCGGCGAGTGCGGAGGACGGTGGGGTACGGCGGGTGGGCACGGAAGTGGCCTCAGGAGCGTACTTCCAGGAGGGGGACCAGCTGCTCGGCAGGGGTCATCGAACCGTGGTTGCCGACCATCAGCGACTCCTTCGGCTCCTGCTCGGAGGCGATGAGCAGGACGTCGTCGCGGGCGGCGGCGACCACGTCGCCGATCCGCGCGTACACCCGTTCGTCGACCCGCGGCCCGAACCAGCCCGCCGCGACCGCCTCGTCCCGGGAGGCGATCCAGAACTGCTCGCCGAGCACCTCGCGCCAGCAGGTGAGCACGTCGTCCTCGGCACCCGGCACCGCGTACACGTGCCGCGCGCGTCCCTCGCCGCCGAGCAGGGCCACGCCCGCGCGCAGCTCCCAGTCCTCGTCGAAGTCGATGCGGTGCTGCTCGTCGAACGGGACGTCGAGCATGCCGTGGTCGGCGGTGACGTAGAGCGCGCTGTGCGGCGGGAGCTGTTCGGCCAGGCGCTGGACGAGCCGGTCGACGTGCATCAGCTGTCCGCGCCAGGTGTCGGAGTCGACGCCGTAGCGGTGGCCGGCGCCGTCGAGTTCGGAGTAGTACGTGTAGACCAGGGTCCGGTCGGCGGCGGCGAGCTGCTCGGCCGCGACGTCCATGCGCTCCTCGCCGGTCAGCCGCCCCAGGAACGTGCCGCCGCTGAGGGCGACCTTGGTCAGCGGGGTGTTCTGGAAGGCCGGGGAGGACACCTGGGCGGCGTGCACACCCGCCTGCTGGGCGAGCTGGAAGACCGTGGGGTGGGGCTGCCACGCGCGCGGGTCGCTGTACGGCTGCCAGCGCAGCTGGTTCATCAGCTGGCCGGTGGCCGGGTTGCGCACGGTGTAGCCGGGCAGGCCGTGCGCGCCCGGAGGCAGGCCGGTGCCGACGGAGGCGAGCGAGGTCGCCGTGGTCGCCGGGTATCCGGCGGTGATCGGGCGGCCGGTGCCGCCGCGCGAGCTGCCGAGCAGGGAGGTCAGGTAGGGCGCGTCGGCGGGGTGGGCCTTCAGCTGCTCCCAGCCGAGGCCGTCGATCAGGAAGACGCAGGCGCGGTCGACGGGGGCCAGCTCGCCGATCACGGCCGTCGTCCCCGGTACGCCCATGCCGGCGGCCAGCGTGGGCAGCAGGTCGGCGAGCGAGCCGGTTCCGTACTCGGGGACGGGTGCGGAGGCGATGGCCAGCGGCTCCGGGTGGCCCCAGGCGGTGGCGGCGTCGTCGGGGAAGAAGGGGCGGGTCATCAGCGGGTCAGGTCCGCGGTCGCCTCGGAGATCGCCTGGGCGAAGGCGAGGGCCTGCCGCACCGTCTCGGGGCCGTCACCGGCCTCGCTGACGCGCAGGCTGAGGTCGTCCGCCGTCGAGTTGCCGGTGTAGCCGTGGTCGGCCTCGCAGTTGGGGTCGCCGCAGGCGGCGGGCTCCAGGTCGATGCGGGACACGGCGCCCCAGCCGATGGTCAGCACGACCTCCCGCGGCAGCGTGCCCGGCGTGTACTGCTCCGGGTTGGCGACCACGCGGCTGACCACGACCGACGAGATCCGGTCGAGCTTCACCGACTCCGTGGACGTGGTGGCGTACGGCGTCGGGGAGGTGCTGTCGGCTCCCTGCTCGTCGGTGTGGCTGACGATGAAGCGGTTGCCGGTGAGAACGAGCACGGTCACGTGCCGCCGCACCTCGTTCTGGTCGAACGTGGTCTCCTGATGGACCAGGAACGACCGAATGGGCTCCCCGCCCACGGCGGCTTCCACCGCCTCGGCCACGAGAGCCGGGTAGTAGCCACTGCGTTCGATCGCCGAGCGCAGCCCCTGGGTCGTCGTACTGGTCTTGGCCATGCCGTCCATCCTAATCCGTGGGTGGGGGCGGTCCGGGCCAGTCGACGGCAACCCGGTCCGCCCGGACGGCAGGGCCGTCCCGCACGTGCCGCACCGGGCGAAGACCTGCGGGGGCCTGTCGGCCACGCGGCCGGCAGGCCCCCGGAGTGCGGTGCGAACGCTTTTCAGCGAGGCGGGCGGGCGGCAGCCGAACCGCCGGGACGGTGGCGGCGGTCGGCGACACCGTCCAGGAGCCTGCGTCGCTGCACGGCGTCGGTGGCCAGTTCCACCCCCACGTGCGCCAGGGCCGTCGCCCCGTCGATGACGGCCCGGTCGGCGCCTTCGCTCTTGCCGTACCGGGCGAACTCGGCCGTGTGGGGTTTCGCGCCCCCGGTGTCGTATCCGACGGTCGGGTGGATCGTCGGCACCACGTGGGAGACGTTGCCCATGTCGGTCGAGGCCATCAGCTCCCCGTGCCGCGGCACCGGTGTGCGGCCCAGCTCCCCGAGTGCCCGCGCGTAGGACTCCGTCATGGAGGTGTCCTGTCGCAGATCGGCGAAGTCGTGGCCGTGCGGGACGAGTTCGAGTTCCGCGCCCGTCGCGAGGGCGCCCGCCTCGAAACAGGACCGTACCCGTCGCCGGGCGTACGCGAGCTGCTCGGACGTGGGGGCCCGCAGCTCGTAGCGGGCCTGGGCGAGTGCCGGGATCACGTTCACGGCCTGCCCGGCCTCGGAGACGACGCCGTGCACCAGGGTGCCGGGCGGGAGCTGCTGGCGCAGCAGGCCGATCGCCGTGTGGGCGAGGGTCATCGCGTCGAGCGCGTTGACGCCCTCCCAGGGGGCCAGCGCGGCGTGCGACGGCCTCCCCCGGTAGGTGACGTCCCAGGCACTGACGGCCAGCGACGAGGCGCCGACGGTGTCCTCCGGCGCCGCGTGCACCATCATGGCCGCCGCCACGTCGTCGAACACCCCGGCTTCCAGGAGCAGTACCTTGCCGCCGATGTCCTCCTCGGCCGGCGTGCCGACGAGCTTCACGGTGATGCCGAGCAGGTCGGCGACCGCCGCGAGACCGAGCGCGGCGCCGACCGCCGCCGCCCCGTTCACATTGTGGCCGCAGGCGTGTCCTATCCCGGGCAGCGCGTCGTACTCCGCGCACAGGGCCACGACCAGGTCGCCCGTGCCGTAGGTGGCCACCACCGCGGTGGGCAGGTCCCCGACGCCCCGGGTGACGGCGAAGCCGGCCTCGGTGAGCAGGGCGGCGACCTTGGCGGCCGATCTGTGCTCCCGCAGAGCCGTCTCCGGCTCGTCGTACAGACTGTGGCTCAGGCCGACCAGGCGGTCCCGCCGGCCGCGGACGGTTCCGGTCGCCTCGGCTACGGCGTGTCCCCTGACCTCCGGCCCGATGACGTGGTGCCGCGCCCGTGTCATGCCGGCTCTCCGCTCTGCGCGAGGGAGGGACGCACCTGTCCGGTCCCGGCGGCGGGCACGGGGCGGAAGCCCAGGCCGAGCAGTCCGCCCAGCAGGGCGACACCGGCACACACCCCCCAGCACCACAGATACCCCGTGAGTGCGATGTGGCCGCCCCTCAGCCGGTGGCCCGCGAACAGCCCGCCGATCACGGCCGCCCCGATGGCCGCGCCCAGGGAGAGCGCCAGTTCGTTGAGGCCGACGGAGAGCGCGGTCTCGGTCTCCGCGACGACCTCCGCGGACAGGGCGCGCGTGATCGACTCGAACATGCCGGTGGCCAGTCCGACGATCAGGGCCCCCACGAGGTACCGCGACAGGGAGTCGTGGAAGAGGATCAAGGAGAGAAAGCCGGTCGCACCGATGACACCCACCGCGCAGAGCACCGCGCGGTCCCCGACCCGCCGCGACAGCCGCGGGGTCGCGGTCGAGCCCAGACAGCCGGCCACGACCATGGCGAGGGAGACGAACGCGATCGCCTGGGAGCCCAGGCCCATGCCGTAACCCGTCGCCTCCGGATCGGACCCCAGGAACACGGCGTTCGCGCCCAGGAACCCGATGGCGCCGAAGGCGGCGCAGAAGGTGTGGGCGCTGACCACCGCGAGGCGGGGAGCGCGCAGGAGCCGCACATCGACCAGGGGATGCGCGGACCGGTGCTCGACCATCACCCAGACCACCAGCAGGGACACCGCCAGGACAGCTGTGACCAGGGAGTCGGGGGACAGCCAGCCCCAGGTGTCGCCCTGGGTCAGGACGAGGACCAGGGCCACCAGGCCAAGGGTGAGCAGGATCGCCGCCTTGACGTTGAAGTTCCCCCCGCGGGCGGTGGCGCTGTCCGGCAGCAGCAGGGCGGCGGTCACCGCGAGCGCGCCGACCGGCACGGCCGTCCACAGCCCGGCAACGGCGTGCTCCTCGCTGAGCGCACCCGCGACGAGGCCACCGACGCCGATCGAGATGAGCAGCGCACCGACCAGGACGGACATGCCGACCCGGCCGCGTTCCGGTGCGCGGGAGCGCAGGATGCCGGCCAGCAGCGGAAAGAAGCCGACGACGGCTCCTTGCAGGGTCACGCCGACGGCGAGCGTCGCCGTCGTCGGCCACACCGCTATCAGCAGGGAACCGCCCGCCACCATCGCGACGCATGCGCGCAGCAGCCTGCGGTGCCCGTGGATGTCGCCCAGCCGCGCCAGCAGGGGCGTCATCACCGCGAACGCGAGCTGGGACAGCAGATAGAGGTTGCTCTGGCCGACGCCGCCGATGCCGACATGACGGCCGACTTTCGGCAGCAGCGGAGTCAGGTACCCCTGTACGACGCCACTGCACACCACGATCACCGTCATGGTCGCGAGCAGTCCGCGGCTGGAAGCGATCCCTCTGGTCACCGTTCTTTCACCTCTGCTTCTGATGGCTGGAACCCGACGTGGGGGATACTGTGCGGGCACCGGCCGAACCGGCCCGGAACTTCGCGGAAATCGTGCGAGGAGGGCACGTCGGATGCGAGAAACGGGCATCGTGAGCGAGCTGGACCTCGCCCTGGTGCACGCACTGCAGGTGCAGCCCCGGGCCTCATGGTCGGAACTGGCGCCGCTGCTCGGGGTGACGGCGAGCACGCTCGCGCGGCGTTGGGAGCGACTGAGCGCGGAAGGGCTCGCCTGGGTGTACGCGTCCCCGGGCCGTGCGTTCTCCCGCACCCGTTGCACCGCGTTCGTACTGCTGCGCTGCCGCCCGGGCACACGGCGACGTCTGACCGAACGCGTGTCCGCCTTCGAGGAGGTCGTCACCGTGGAGCTCACCGCGCCCGGCAGCGTCGATCTGCTGCTCGACGTGCTGGCCCCGGACATGCGCTCGCTGACCCGCTTCCTCACCGAGCGCCTGGAGGTACTGCCCGGGGTGAGCGCGGCGGAATGCCTCTTCGCCACCTCGCTCTACGCGGAGGGGAGCCGTTGGCGGCTGCACTCCCTCGATTCCGCGCAACTGAGCGCGCTCGGACCTGCCGTCGGTGGTGTCCGTGAGGCGGATCCCTCCGCGGAACTGGACCACCTCGACCGTGCTCTTCTCGATCTTCTGGTGTGCGACGGCCGTCTGGGGCTCGCCGTGCTGGCCGAGCGCACGGACGCCAGCGCCGCGACCGTCCGCCGCAGGCTGCGCCGTCTCACCGACTCGGGCGTGCTCGCCTTCCGCTGCGACATGGCCCCGCGGCTGACGGGACTGCCCGTGTCCGTCACCTTCCGCGGCCGGGTCCCCGCCCGCGACCTGAACACCCTTCACCGAACGCTGGCGCCCCTGCCCGAATGCCGTCTCGTCGCCGCCGTCACCGGGACTTCGGCCGTCCTCGCCACGTACTGGCTGCGCGACATCGGGGAGATCCAGCGCCGCGAAACCGCGCTCTGCGCCCGGCTCCCCTCCCTCACGATCACCGACCGGATCGTCGGGCTGCGAACGGTCAAGCGGATGGGGCACCTGCTCGACGGGGACGGGCGGCGCACGGGAACGCGGCCCATGCGGCCCTGGTAGGGCGCGCACCGGTTCCGCGGACCGTAGCGGAACGGCACCCGGCTGACCGGGAGTTCCCCGTGAGACCGGACCTCCGTGGCCGATCCGCTGGGCGGGCGAGGGTGCTCAGTACACCGGGAGCGTGCGCGGGCCGAGGTCGTCGCGGGCGGGCGGGGGTGCCAGGCGTACGGAGGCGTCGAGGACGCTCAGCCCGTGCGGGGCGACGACGACCGGTTCCAGGGTGACGGCGACGACCTCCGGGTGGTCGTGGACCAGCCGTGACACGCGCAGCAGCAACTCCTGCAACGCGGGCGTGTCGACCGGGGCCGAGCCGCGCCAGCCGAAGAGCAGGGGGGCCGTGCGGATGGAGCGGATCAGGGAGGTGGCCTCGCGGTCGGTGACCGGGATCAGCCGGTGCGCCATGTCGCCGAGCAGCTGGGAGGCGACCCCGGCGAGCCCGAAGGAGAGCACCGCGCCGGCCGCCGGGTCGATGACCGCGCGCACGACGGTGTCGACCCCTCGGGGTGCCATCGCCTGCACCACCGGCCGCAGCTCCTGGGGCTTGCCGAAGAGGTCGGCCAACTCCGCGTAGGAGCGGCGGAGTTGCTCCTCGTCGGTGAGGTCGAGCCGTACGCCGCCGAGGTCGGCGCGGTGCCGCAGGTGCGGGGCGGTGGCCTTCAGGGCGACGGGGTAGCCGAGGGCGCGGGCGGCTTCCGCGGCGGCGTCGGGGGTGGGGGCGGGAAGGGCCCGGCGCACGTGGATGCCGTACCGGCCGAGCAGCTCGCAGGTCTCCTCCGTGCCGAGCGTGAGGCCCTGCCCGCGCTCGAGCAGTCCGCCGATGAACGTGGCAGCGCCCTTCTCGTCGATGTCCTCGTACTCCGGCACCTTGCCCGGGTTCGCGGCCTCCCTGCGCCACTGGCCGTACCGGACCGCCTCGGCGAGGGCCCGCACCGCGCGCTCGGCGGCGGGATAGGCGGTGACCAGACGCGTCCCGGTGCGAACCGGCTCGGGCGCCGCACCGGACGGCGCCACGGACGCGGATCCCGCGCCCGGGGCCGCGGCCCTTTCGGACACGGCGGGGGCCGGTCGCCGGGGGCCGGGACCCGGCTGCGATCCCACGCCGAAGGCCTGGCCGTGACCGGAGACACGGCCCTGGCCGCGGACATGGCCGGAACCGGAGGCGTGGCCAGGAACGCGGGCGTGCTCCGGACCGGGGGCATGACCAGCAAGGCCGGTGTGCTCCGGACCGGAGGCATGACCAGGAACACCGGTGTGCTCCGGACCGGAGGCATGACCACGAACACCGGTGCGTTCCGGACCGGAGGCATGACCACGAACACCGGTGCGTTCCGGACCAGCAGCATGACCAGGAACACCGGTGTGCTCCGGACCTCGCTGCGGTCCTGTGCCTGCCTTCGGGCCGGTGCCGGTCTCCGGGTTCGGGTCGGCCAGGGAGGCCGCGTCCACCTGGTGGGTCGGCTCCGGCCCGAGGCCCGCGCCCGCCCGCGGTCCCGCGCCGGGCTCAGGGCCCGGGCCCGCGGGGGAAGCAGCGCCCGCCCGATGGCCCGGGCCGGCCTGGGAGGGCGGGGAGGACGGGGTGGGCCGGGGGGTGGTGGGCGGTGGGAGCAGGGGGGTCGCTCCCGGCTGGGGGCCCGGGCCGGGCGGCGGGGCGGTGCTGGTGGCGGCGGACAGGGCCTCCGCCAGCCCGCCGAACTCGACGTGCACGACCAGGACCGGCTTGCCGGGCACCTCCTGCGCGGCCGAGCGCAGCGCCTCGGCCAGGGCCGCGTTCTCGGCGGCCCCCTCCCCCAGCGCCGGTATCAGCGTGACGACCACCGCGTCGGCGGTCTCGTCGGCGAGCGCCCGGGACAACGCGACCCGGAAGTCCTCCGCCGAGGCCCCCGTCGTCAGGTCCCGCGGCGGCTGGGGGCGCAGCCCCTCCGCGAGACAGCGGTCGTAGGTCAGCACGCCCAGCGACTCGGAGTTGCCGAGGATCGCCACGCGCGGCCCCGGCGGCAGCGGCTGCCGGGCGAGCAGCAGGCCGGTGTCGACCAGTTCGGTGATGGTGTCGACCCGGATCACACCGGCCTGCCGCAGCAGCGCGGACACCGTCGCGTGCGGCAGCCGCGTCGCCCGGACCGCGTGCCCCTGCGGGGCGGAGCCCGCGCTCTGCACCACGACCAGCGGCTTCACCGCCGCCGTGCGCCGGGCCAGGCGGGTGAACTTGCGCGGGTTGCCGATGGACTCCAGGTACATCAGGGCGACGTCGGTGTCGGGGTCGTCGTACCAGAACTGCATGACGTCGTTGCCGGAGACGTCCGCCCTGTTGCCGGCCGACACGAAGGTCGACACGCCCGTGACCCCGGTGACCCCGCCGCCGCGCCGGTGCAGCCGGGACAGCAGCGCGATGCCGATGGCCCCGGACTGGGCGAACAGACCGATGCGGCCGGGCCGGGGCAGCTCGGGGGCGAGGGAGGCGTTCAGCCGGACGTCCGGCGAGGTGTTGATGATCCCGAAGGTGTTGGGCCCGATGATCCGCATGCCGTACGTCCGCGCCTGCCGTACGAGCGCGCGCTGCCGCTCACGTCCCTCGGGGCCGCTCTCCGCGTAGCCCGCGGAGATCACGACGAGCCCCTGCACGCCGTGCTCGCCGCACTCGGCGACGGCGTCCGGGACGTGCTCGGCCGGCACGGCGACGACGGCGAGGTCCACGGGCCCGTCGATGTCCCGCACCGAGCGGTGGGCGGGCACCCCGTCGATCTCCTCGCGGTCCTCGCCGAAGGCCCGGTTCACGGCGTGCAGTCGGCCGGTGAACCCGGCGTCGCGGATGTTGTCGAGGATGCCGCGGCCCACGCCGCCGCGCGCGCGGCCCACGCCGATGACGGCGACCGAGCCGGGCGCCAGGAGCCGCCGTACCGACCGCCCCTCGGCCCGCTGCTCCCGTGCGCGCTGTACGGCCAGCGAGCGGTCGGTCGGCTCGAGGTCGAACTCCAGGCGTACGACGCCGTCCTCGAAGCTGCGCTTCTGGGTGTACCCGGCGTCCGTGAACACCTTGATCATCTTGGTGTTGGCCGGAAGCACCTCGGCGGTGAAGCGGCGGATGCCACGCTCGCGGGCGACGGCCGCGATGTGCTCAAGGAGCGCGGAGGCGACCCCGCGTCCCTGGTGGGCGTCCTGCACCAGGAAGGCGACCTCGGCCTCGTCGGAGGGCGCCGAGGCGGGCATGCCGTCCACGCCGACGCGGTCGTAGCGTACGGTGGCGATGAACTCGCCGCCGACCGTGGCCGCGAGTCCCACCCGATCCACGAAGTCGTGGTGCGTGAAGCGGTGGACGTCCTTCGCGGACAGACGCGGGTAGGGCGCGAAGAAGCGGTAATACTTGGACTCGTCCGACACCTGTTCGTAGAAGCTGACCAGACGGTCGGCGTCGTCGGCGGTGATGGGGCGGATCCTCGCGGTGCCGCCGTCGCGCAGCACCACGTCGGCCTCCCAGTGGGCGGGGTACTCGTGCCGGTCCGGCGAGGTCTGCATGCGCCCCAGCGTACGGCTCGCGTCCGACAGCGGCGCGAGGCAGTCTGTGGAGGACACCCATCGGACCGAGGCCGCGGTCCGATGCCACCCGGAGCGGCGCACGCGCCGCTCCGGACCTGTTCCACATATGGAAAACTGGTCTAGACAACCCTGATCACCTGAAGGGCAGCAACACATGGCTGAGCGCCGCGTCAACGTCGGCTGGGCCGAGGGTCTCCACGCCCGCCCCGCCTCCATCTTCGTCCGGGCCGCCACGGCCGCAGGCATCCCCGTGACGATCGCCAAGGCCGACGGCACGCCCGTCAACGCGGCCTCCATGCTGGCCGTGCTCGGCCTCGGCGCCGAGGGCGGCGAGGAGATCGTCCTGGCCTCCGACGCCGACGGCGCGGACGCCGCGCTGGACCGGCTGGCCAAGCTGGTCGCCGAGGGGCTCGAGGAGCTTCCCGAGACGGTCTGACCGGCAGGACCGGTGAAGCACCGAAGCCGTGCCGCCCCGTCCGGGTGGCACGGCTTCGCCGCGTCGGCGCAGGGAATCAGACGTGGACGCCGTGCTTGCGGAGGTAGGCCACGGGGTCGACGTCGGAGCCGTAGTCCGGGGTCGTACGGGCCTCGAAGTGCAGGTGCGGTCCGGTGACGTTGCCGGTCGCGCCGGACAGGCCGATCCGCTGGCCCGGGACGACCCGCTGGCCCACCGAGACCGCGATGGACGACAGGTGCCCGTACTGGGTGTACATGCCGTCGGCCATCCTGATCACGACCTGGTTGCCGTACGCGCCGCCCCAGCCGGCGTCGACGACGGTGCCGAGGCCGACCGCGTGGACGGGGGTGCCGCTCGCGGCGTGGAAGTCGACACCGGTGTGGGTGCCGGAGGACCACAGGGAGCCACCGACCCGGTAGCCGGTCGATATGTAGGAGTCGAGGATCGGCGCCACGAAGGCGTTGAGGCGCTTGCGCTCGGCCTCGCGGGCGGCGCGGGCCTTGGCCTCGCGCTCCTTCGCCGCCCGCTCCGCGGCCTTCTTGCGCGCGGCCGCCTCGGCCTGCTTGCGCGCGGCGGCCCGGTGCTGGGCGACGGCCTGGGCCTCGATCTTCGCGGCGACGCTGTCGCCGAGGGTGACTACCGGGGTGAGGCCGGTGTCCTCGAGGGCGGGAACGTCGGCGGCGAGGGCCGGGGCGGTGAGCGTGCCGATGACACCGGTGGTGGCCAGGGCCGCGACGCCCGCCGCGCGGGCGGTGGTGCGGTGCATCCGGCTCGGCCGTCGGTGCTTCCCGGCGGCGCGGGTGAACGCCATGGAGACGTGGGTCCTTTCCTTCCCTGTCGCCTACCGGGTTAGCTGACGGGTTCGGAGCAGGAAGGTCTCCTACGGCCCCGCGCGTCGCGCGCGGACGGCCGATTCACCCCAGGGACGGTGGGTCCCCGGCTCCCCTGGCTCGCGCCGTACGGGGACTCGGCGATGACTGTCCGGTGCCGCGGACGCGGCGCACTGCCCGACGAACAGCCGGACCGACGCTAGACGGGACCGCTTTCAATCCCCAAACGGATCAGATGTTTTGTAGCGCACACCACAGGGCAGACAGGCAACCTCCCCCTCAATTCGGACAACTTCAGGACAACGCAGGGCCCTGGTGACGTTTCGGTCACCAGGGCCCCATGCGCGCGTGTGCCCCTCGCCGCGCTCGGCGGTGGCGAGGCGGGCCTCTACTCGGCCGTGACGACGACGACCCGGCCGACGCCCAGGGCCTCGACGGGCTCCTTGATCTGCGCCGCGTCACCGACGAGGACCGTCACCAGACGGTCCACCGGGAACGCGTTGACGACGGCCGCGGTGGCCTCCACCGTGCCGGTCGCGGCGAGCTGCTGGTAGAGCGTCGCCTGGTAGTCGTCGGGCAGGTGCTGCTCGACCTGGTCGGCCAGCGTGCCGGCCACGGCGGCCGCCGTCTCGTACTTCAGCGGCGCCACACCGACGAGGTTCTGCACGGCGACGTCCCGCTCGGGGTCGGTGAGGCCCTCCGCGGCGAGCTTGCGCAACACCGTGAACAGGTCGTCCAGGGCCGGGCCGGTGTTCGGGGTGTCGACCGAGCCGCTGATGGCGAGCATCGCGGCGCCCGACCCGTCGGGGGCCGACCGCAGCACCTGACCGAACGCCCGCACCCCGTAGGTGTATCCCTTCTCCTCGCGCAGGACGCGGTCCAGGCGGGAGGTGAGGGTGCCGCCGAGGCAGTAGGTGCCGAGCACCTGGGCGGGCCACACGCGGGCGTGCCGGTCGGGGCCGATCCGGCCGATGAGCAGCTGCGTCTGGACGGCGCCGGGCCGGTCCACGATGACCACGCGGCCGGTGTCGTCGGCGGTCACCGGCGGCACGGGCCGCGGCTTGGCGGGCGAGGCGGTCCAGGCGCCCAGGGTCCGGCCCAGCAGCTCGTCGAGGTCGACGCCGGTGAGGTCGCCGACGACCACGGCGGTGGCCGTGGCCGGGCGCACGTGCCGGTCGTAGAAGGCGCGCACGGCCGCCGCGTCGATGGCGCCGACCGTCTCCTCGGTGCCCTGGCGCGGACGCGACATGCGCGCGTCGGCCGGGAAGAGTTCCTTGGACAGCTCCTTGGCGGCGCGGCGGGCCGGGTTGGCCAGCTCGTGCGGGATCTCGTCGAGCCGGTTGCGCACCAGTCGCTCGACCTCGCTGTCGGCGAACGCGGGCGCCCTGAGGGCGTCGGACAGCAGGCCGAGTCCCTTGGCCAGGCGGGAGGCGGGGACTTCCAGGCTCAGCCGTACGCCGGGGTGGTCGGCGTGCGCGTCGAGGGTGGCGCCCGCGCGCTCCAGCTCGGCGGCGAACTCCTCGGCGGAGTGCTGGTCGGTGCCCTCGGAGAAGGCGCGCGCCATGATCGTGGCGACGCCGTCCAGGCCGGCCGGCTCCGCGTCCAGGGGTGCGTCCAGCAGTACCTCGACGGCGACGACCTGCTGGCCGGGGCGGTGGCAGCGCAGCACCGTCAGGCCGTTGTCCAGCGTCCCGCGCTCGGGTGCGGGGAACGCCCACGGCTTGGCCGCGCCGGCCCGGGGCTGGGGGTGGAACTCCATCGTGGCGAGCTCGGTCACTTCGCCGCCTCCTCGGTCTCGTCGGTGGCCGCGGCGTCCGCGTCCTGGGCGTCGTCCTGCGCGTCGGCGGCGGTCGGCTCGTAGACGAGCACCGCGCGGTTGTCGGGGCGCAGCCGGGACTTGGCGACCTCCTGGACCTCCTCGGGCGTCACCTCCAGGACGCGCTTGACGGCGGTCAGGGCGAGCTGCGGGTCGCCGAACAGGACGGCGTAGCGGCACAGTTCGTCGGCGCGGCCGGCGACCGTGCCGAGGCGGTCCAGCCACTCGCGCTCCAGCTGGGCCTGGGCACGCTCCATCTCCTCGGCCGTCGGGCCCTGTTCGGCGAACCGGGCGAGCTCCTCGTCGATGGCCGACTCGATGACGGGCACCTCGACGTCGCCGGAGGTCTTCACGTCCAGCCAGCCCAGGGAGGGCGCGCCGGCCAGCCGCAGCAGTCCGAAGCCGGCCGCGACGGCCGTGCGGTCGCGGCGCACCAGCCGGTTGTAGAGCCGGGAGGACTCGCCGCCGCCGAGGATGGTGAGCGCCAGGTCGGCCGCGTCGGACGCGCGCGTGCCGTCGTGCGGCAGACGGTAGGCGGCCATCAGGGCGCGGGCCGGGACCTCCTCCTTGACGACCTCGCGCCGCTGCCTGCCGATGACCTCGGGCAGGGAGCCGTCGCGGGGCTCGGGCTTGCCGTCGTGGGACGCGATGGAGCCGAAGTACTTCTCGATCCAGGCGAGCGTCTGCTCCGGGTCGATGTCACCGACGACCGACAGGACGGCGTTGTTCGGCGCGTAGTACGTGCGGAAGAACGCGCGCGCGTCCTCCAGGGTGGCCGCGTCCAGGTCCGCCATGGACCCGATCGGCGTGTGGTGGTACGGGTGGCCCTCCGGGTAGGCGAGGGCGGTCAGCCGCTCGAAGGCGGTGCCGTAGGGGACGTTGTCGTAGCGCTGGCGGCGCTCGTTCTTGACGACGTCGCGCTGGTTCTCCATGGACTCGTCGTCCAGCGCCGCGAGCAGGGAGCCCATGCGGTCGGCCTCCAGCCAGAGGGCGAGCTCCAGCTGGTGGGCGGGCATGGTCTCGAAGTAGTTGGTGCGCTCGAAGCTGGTGGTGCCGTTGAGCGAGCCGCCCGCGCCCTGCACCAGCTCGAAGTGGCCGTTGCCCTTGACCTGGGCGGAGCCCTGGAACATCAGGTGCTCGAAAAGGTGAGCCAGACCGGTGCGTCCCTTGACCTCGTGGCGCGAGCCGACGTCGTACCAGAGGCACACCGCCGCGACCGGGGTCAGGTGGTCCTCGGAGAGCACCACGCGCAGGCCGTTGGCCAGCCGGTGCTCGGTCGCTGTCAGGCCGCCGGATCCTGCTTCGGCTGCGGCCGTGTGACCCTTGGGCATGTACGTCCCTTCGATCGCGGTGGCGGTCTGCGAACCGCCCTTTTCCTGCCGGTCCTGCCACTGTATGCAAGCGTGCGGACCCCTGGCGAAGTTCCCACGGTCCGTACGCCGAGAGCGAGACGGAAAGCGACGCGCCCCGGCGGCACCCGGGAGCGGGACGGGGCGCGAGGCGGCCGTGGACGGGCGGGAGGGCGGCCCGGAGGCCGGACGGGACCCCGGAACGCGCACTGTGGGGACGGGGCGTGGTCCGGGTTGTCAGCCGGGCGGTCCACAATGGTCGGCGTCAGATCCCGTCACGCTTCAGCAAGGAGCCGGCAGCGATGGCCCGCCGCAGCACGAAGACCCCGCCGCCCGACGACTCGTACGAGGAGAGAATCCTCGACATCGACGTCGTCGACGAGATGCAGGGCTCCTTCCTCGAGTACGCGTACTCGGTCATCTACTCCCGCGCGTTGCCGGACGCCCGGGACGGACTCAAGCCGGTGCACCGCCGCATCGTCTACCAGATGAACGAGATGGGCCTGCGCCCCGACCGCGGCTACGTGAAGTGCGCCCGCGTCGTCGGCGAGGTCATGGGCAAGCTGCACCCGCACGGCGACGCGTCGATCTACGACGCCCTGGTGCGCCTGACCCAGCCCTTCTCGATGCGCGTCCCCCTGGTCGACGGCCACGGCAACTTCGGCTCGCTGGGCAACGACGACCCGCCGGCCGCCATGCGGTACACCGAGTGCCGGATGGCCGAGGCCACGGGCCTGATGACGGAGTCCATCGACGAGGACACCGTCGACTTCGCCCCCAACTACGACGGCCAGGAGCAGGAGCCGGTGGCCCTGCCGGCCGCCTTCCCGAACCTGCTGGTGAACGGGGCCTCGGGCATCGCCGTCGGCATGGCCACGAACATGCCTCCGCACAACCTCAACGAGGTCATCGCGGCCGCCCGCCATCTGATCCGCCACCCGAACGCGGACCTGGACGCCCTGATGCGGCACGTCCCGGGCCCCGACCTGCCCACCGGTGGCCGGATCGTCGGTCTGTCCGGGATCAGGGACGCCTACGAGAACGGCCGCGGCACCTTCAAGATCCGCGCGACGGTCTCGGTGGAGACCGTGACCGCCCGCCGCAAGGGTCTGGTCGTCACCGAGCTGCCCTTCTCCGTGGGCCCGGAGAAGGTGATCGCCAAGATCAAGGACCTGGTCGGTTCGAAGAAGGTCCAGGGGATCGCCGACGTCAAGGACCTCACCGACCGCGCGCACGGACTGCGGCTGGTCATCGAGATCAAGAACGGCTTCGTGCCGGAGGCCGTCCTGGAGCAGCTCTACAAGCTGACGCCGATGGAGGAGTCCTTCGGCATCAACAACGTCGCCCTGGTGGACGGGCAGCCCCTCACGCTCGGTCTGAAGGAGCTGCTGGAGGTCTACCTCGACCACCGCTTCGACGTCGTACGGCGGCGCAGCGAGTACCGCCGCAGCAAGCGGCGCGACCGGCTGCACCTGGTCGAGGGCCTGCTCACCGCTCTGGTGGACATCGACGAGGTCATCCGGCTGATCCGGGCCAGCGAGAACTCCGCGCAGGCCAAGGAGCGCCTGATGGAGCGCTTCTCGCTGAGCGAGGTGCAGACCCAGTACATCCTCGACACCCCGCTGCGCCGCCTGACCAAGTTCGACCGCATCGAGCTGGAGGCGGAGAAGAGCAAGCTCACCGCGGAGATCGAGGAGCTGACCCGGATCCTGGAGTCGGACACCGAGCTGCGCAAGCTGGTCTCGGCCGAACTGGCCGCGGTCGCGAAGAAGTTCGGCACTCCGCGGCGCACGATGCTGCTGGAGGCGAGCGACGCGCCGGCCGCCGTGGTGCCGTTGCAGGTGGCGGACGACCCGTGCCGGATCCTGCTGTCCTCGACCGGCCTGATGGCCCGCACGGCGAACGCCGGGCCGTTCCCGCCGGGCGCGGACGGCAAGCGGCACAAGCACGACGTGATCGTCTCGGCGGTCCCGGCGACCGCCCGGGGCGAGGTGGGCGTGGTGACGTCGGCGGGCCGCCTGCTCCGCGTGAACGTCGTCGACCTGCCCCAACTGCCGGAGACGGCGTCGGCGCCGAACCTCTCCGGCGGCGCTCCGCTGGCCGAGTTCGTCTCCCTGGAGGACGACGAGACCGTGGTGTGCCTGACCACGCTGGACGAGTCCTCGCCGGGCCTGGCGCTCGGCACCGAACAGGGTGTCGTCAAGCGGGTCGTCCCCGACTACCCCTCCAGCAAGGAGGAGTTGGAGGTGATCACGCTCAAGGAGGGTGACCGGATCGTCGGGGCGGTGGAGCTGCGCACCGGCGAGGAGGACCTGGTCTTCATCACGGACGACGCCCAGCTCCTGCGCTACCAGGCCTCCCAGGTCCGCCCGCAGGGCCGCGCGGCCGGCGGCATGGCCGGCATCAAGCTCGCCGACGGCGCCAAGGTCATCTCGTTCACGGCCGTCGACCCGGCCGCCGACGCGATCGTCCTCACCGTCGCGGGCTCGCGCGGCACGCTGGACGACTCCGTGCAGACGACGGGCAAGGTCACGCCGTTCGACCAGTACCCGCGCAAGGGCCGCGCCACCGGCGGCGTGCGCTGCCAGCGGCTCCTGAAGGGCGAGGACTGCCTGGCCTTCGCCTGGGCGGGCCCGGTCCCGGCCCGTGCCGCCCAGAAGAACGGCAGCCCGGCCGAACTCCCGGACATCGACCCGCGCCGCGACGGCTCGGGCGTGTCCCTGCCGAAGACGGTGGGGGTGGTGGCCGGCCCCGCCTAGCCCGAGGGCCCCTTCCGGTCCCGGCACCGGGACCGGAAGGGTCGGGACCGGGGCGGGACCGGTCCCGCGAGACCCGAGGCCAGGATGCCCAGGCTCGTCTAGACCGAGGGGTCCACCAGGTCCGGGGGCGGGTCCGCGAGGACCGGGTCCGGGGCCGGGATCGTGGGGTCGTGGGGCTCGGGGTCCCGGACGTAGCGCAGGACGCCCCACATTCCGTGTTCGTCGGTCTGCGGAGCGACCCGCTTGCACGCCTCCAGCTCCTTGCCGAGGGCGCCCGCGTCGATGCCGGAACCGATGAGCACCAGCTGGGTGAGGCGGGGCTCGCCGTCCGGCCAGGGTTCGGGGTAGAAGCGCAGGAAGCTCCCGACGGCGTGCACGGCGTACCGGTTGCGCGGATCGTACGGGCCGAAGCCGACGTACCCCTTGATCCGGTAGAGCCCGTCGGGACGGCTGTCCAGGAACCGCATCAGCCGGCGGGGATCGAACGGCACGTCGGAGACGAAGGAGAGGCTCTCGTAGCCGGCGTGCGGATGCCCGGCATGGTGGTCGTGGGCATCGTCCGCGTCGGGCACGTGCAGGTCGTCGAAGGAGAGCTGTCCGACCCGCTCCTCGCTCGGCCGGCAGTCGAAGAGGAACTCGGGGTCCACCCGGCCGTACGAGGCCGGGACGACGGCGGCCCCGTCGGCCAGGGTCCGTACGAGTTCGAGCACCTTCCCACCGGCGCCGGCCCGGTCGGTCTTGTTGACGACCACGAGGTCGGCGAGCGCCAGATGCCGGTCGATCTCGGGATGCCTCGCGCGGGTGTCGTCGAACTCGACGGCGTCGACGACCTCGACGAGCCCGCCGTAGACGACCCTGGGGTTGTCGCTGGCCAGCACCATGCGGACGAGTTCCTGGGGTTCGGCGAGTCCGCTGGCCTCGATGACGACGACGTCGACACCGGCGGCCGGACTCGTCAGCCGGTCGAGGTACACGTCGAGCTCACTGGCGTCGACCGCGCAGCACAGGCACCCGTTGCCGAGGGAGACGGTCGAGTCCCCGAGGGCTCCCGCGACCGCCATGGCGTCGATCTCGACGGCCCCGAAGTCGTTGACGATCGCGCCGATGCGGCTGCCGCCACTGCGGTGCAGCAGGTGGTTGAGGAGCGTGGTCTTGCCCGAGCCGAGGAATCCGGCGAGCACCACGACCGGGATCTGCGCCGCGCTGCGACTCGGACTCGGGTACCGGCTCGGCTGACTCACCGTGCGACCTCTCTCACGCCGACGCGCGCGCCGGCTCAAGAACCGGCGCACGTACGAGGATGGAATGCCGACCAAGGATACGAGCCGTGGGCGTCACGGCTGCCGAACCGTCGGCGCGGCGGTATCCGGAGCAGAACACTCCGGGGGCTGGACGCTGCTCCGGCCGGAGTCAGGTTAGGCTCACCTGCGTGAGTACGTGCTCCACCTCCTCCCGGCAGCTCGACGAGCCGGTGGCCGCCACCGCGGCCACGGCGACGACCTGGCTGCTGCTGTAACAGCCCGGCCCCTGGGGTGCCAAGGCACTCACCTCGAGCCACCTGGACCCCGCGCTCGGGCGTGCGCTGGAGCGCGCGGTGCAGGGCACCGGCGTCCGTGTCGCGCTCATCCGCCGTCCGGGGCGGCACGCCGATCGCCGCACCCGGCCCGTACGGTCCGTACGGCATGTGTACGCGGCCCACACCATCCCGGGAAAGGTATGGCTGCACAGCGCCACGACCACCGACCCGGACGACCTGCTGGCCCTCGACTTCGCCGCCCTGGGCAAGGGTGACCACCACACCTTCGACGCCGCTCTGCGGGGCGAACCCCACACAGGTGATCCGCTCGCGCTGGTGTGCACCAACGGCAAGCGGGACCAGTGCTGCGCCCTCCTCGGCCGCCCCCTCGCGGCCGAGCTCGCCTCCTCCGGAGTCCAGGACGTCTGGGAGGTCACGCACCTGGGCGGCCACCGCTTCTCGCCGACGCTGCTCGTACTGCCGTTCGGATACGCCTACGGCAGGGCCGAGGCCCACGCGGCCAAGGAGGTCCTGCACGGCGTGAGCGAGGGCCGGGTGGTCCTCGAGGGCTGCCGGGGCCGCACGGCCTGGGAGCGGCCCGGGCAGGCCGCGGAACTGGCGGTGCGGGAGGCGGCGGGCGAGTACCGCGCGGACGCGCTGAGCGTCGTGCGCACCGAGGACCTGCTCACCATCGACTCGGCGCCGTGCTGGGAGGTCACCGTCGCCCATGCCGACGGACGCCGGTGGCATGTGACCGTCGTCCAGCGGGCCGCTCTGCCGCCGCACCCGGAGAGCTGCGGCGCCTCGCTGCTGGGCGGGCCGACACGCATGGAGGTCGTCGCCGTCCGCGAACGGGCGACCGCACCGCTCGCCTGCTGACGGCCCATCGGCCGTGGACGACCACCGAGGCGCACGGCGGGAGATCCGCACCACACCCGGGAGCAGCCCCCGCGCCCCGACGTACTGTCATGGCCATGAGCGCCTCTCCTCCCGCACGCCGCCGGCGGCTGGGCCTGCCGCGACGTGTCTTCTCGCAGGTGTTGTTGATGCAGTTGGTGATCGCCGCGGGAGTCGCCGTGCTCGCGACCGGCCTGTTCCTCGCGCCGCTGGGTCACCAGCTGGACGAGCAGGCGATGCGCCGGGCACTCGCCATCGCCGAGACCGCCGCCCAGAACCGGCAGATCGCACGGGACCTCCAGCACACCGCTCCGAGCGTCGACGGGCCCGTGCAGCGGGAGGCGGAGCGGATCCGGAAGGCGACCGGCGCCGAGTACGTCGTGGTGATGGACATGCACGGCACGCGCTGGTCGCACACGGATCCGGAGCAGATCGGCAGGCCCGTGTCCACGGATCCCGCGACGGCCCTGGCCGGCCGGAAGGTCATGGAGATCGACACCGGCACGCTGGGCCGCTCGGCACGCGGAAAGGTGCCCCTGTACGACGACGACCACCGCATCGTGGGGGCGGTCTCCGTCGGCATCGCCTACGGCAGCGTGCGGGCCAAGCTGATCGACGCCATCCCGGGCCTGTTCGCCTACGCCGGCGGCGCCCTGGCCGTGGGCGCGCTGGCCGCGTGGCTGGTCTCCCGGCGGGTCCAGCGGCAGACGAGGGACCTGGCCTTCTCGGACATCGCGGCCCTGCTCGCCGAGCGCGAGGCCATGCTGCACGGCATCCGGGAGGGGGTCGTGGCCCTGGACCGCGGCGGGCGGATCCGGCTGCTCAACGACGAGGCACGGCGGCTGCTCGGCCTCGACGACGCGGCGGTCGGCCAGTCGCTCGACGAGGCGCTCGGCCAGGGCCGTACGACCGACGTCCTGGCCGGGCGGGTGACGGGCACCGACCTGCTCACCGTGCGCGGGCAGCGCGTCCTGGTCGCCAACCGGATGCCGACCGACGACGGGGGCGCCGTCGCCACCCTGCGCGACCGCACCGAACTGGAGGAACTGGGCCGGGAGCTGGACTCGACGCGCGGCCTGATCGACGCCCTGCGCGCCCAGGACCACGAGCACGCCAACCGCATGCACACGCTGCTCGGGCTGCTGGAGCTGGAGATGTACGACGACGCCGTGGAGTTCGTCGGAGAGGTGGTCGGCGACCACCGGGCCACCGCCGAGCAGGTCACCGAGAAGATCCAGGACCCCCTGCTCGCCGCCCTGCTCGTCGGCAAGGCGACCGTCGCGGCCGAGCGCGGGGTCGCGCTGTGGCTGTCGGACCGCACGCACCTGCCCGACCGGCTCGTCGACCCCAGGGGGCTGGTGACGATCGTCGGCAACCTGGTCGACAACGCGCTCGACGCCGTCGCGGCGACCCCCCACGCGCGCGTGGAGGTCGAGCTGCGCGCGGAGGTACGTACCGCCGTGCTCCGGGTGCGCGACACCGGACCCGGGGTCCCGGCGGGCCGGCGTGACCTGATCTTCACGGAGGGATGGTCGACCAAGCAGCCGCCGGCGCACGGCAGGCGCGGTATCGGTCTGTCCCTGGTGCGCAGGCTCGCCGAGCGGCAGGGCGGAACCGTCGCGGTCGGCGAGGCATACGGCGGCGGCGCGGAGTTCACGGTCGTCCTCCCCGAGGCGCTCGCCGAGCCGGAACCGGAGCCAGCAGCCGTCCTCGGCCCCGCCGCGGCGGCCGGCGAGGAGCAGCGGTGATCGAGGTCCTGGTCGTGGACGACGACGTCCGGGTGGCGCGGGTCAACGCCGCCTACGTGGAGAAGGTGCCGGGCTTCCGCGTCGCCGGTGAGGCGCACAGCGCGGCCGAGGCCCTCCTCCGGCTGGAGACGCTGCCGCGCCTGGACCTGGTCCTCATGGACCACTACCTGCCCGACGACACGGGTCTGTCGGTCGTGCGGGAGATGCGCGGTCGCGGCCACCTGACCGACGTGATCATGGTGACGGCGGCCCGCGACGTGTCGACCGTGCGGGCGGCGATGCGGCACGGCGCGCTCCACTACCTGATCAAGCCGTTCACCTTCGCCGGGCTGCGGTCCAGACTGGAGGCGTACGCGGCGCTGCGCCGCGCCCTGGACGACGGCGGGGAGGCCGAACAGGCCCAGGTCGACCGGTTCTTCGGGGCGCTGTCGGCGCCGCCGGGACCCGGGCTGCCCAAGGGGCACTCCCCCGCCACCGCCGAACTCGTCCGCCGGACCCTGATGAGGGCCGACGGGCCCCTGTCGGCCCAGGAGGTCGCCGAACGGACCGGGGTGAGCCGGCAGACCGCCCAGCGCTGTCTGAAGTTCCTGGAGCGCACCGGGCGGGCCCGGCTGACGCTGAAGTACGGCGGCGCGGGCCGCCCGGAACACCGTTACGTGTGGGCGGCCCGCGCCTGAGGCCGTGGCTGGGACCTGTTCGCAACAGGCCCCGGGAGGGACCCCTGCCTACGGATGTCAGCCCGCGGCCTTCTCGACGAACTCGGTGGTGTACGTCTTGCTCAGGTCCACGTCGGCCTTCTGGATGCTGGGGTTGAACGCCTTCAGCACCTTCTCGACGGTCTCCGGACCGTTCTGGGGCATGACGCCGTCGGTGGTGAACATCGGCAGCGTGCTCTTGATCGCCTCCGCGTAGAGCGCCTGGTCGCCCTGGGAGTAGTCGGCGGGCATCTTGGCGGCGATCTCGTCGGCGCTGTGGGTGGACATCCACTTGAGCGTCTTGACGAACGCGTTGGCCAGCTTCTGGACGGTCTCCTTGTGACTGTTGACCCAGTCCGTCTGCATGTAGAGGCTGGACGACGGGTACGGGCCGCCGAGCGCCTCCTGCGAGCCCTCGGGCGTGCGCATGTCGACGAGGACCTTGCCCGCCTTCTTCTTCAGGATCGTCGCGACGGTCGGATCGGTCGTCATTCCGGCGTCGATGGAGCCCTGCTCGAGTGCGGCGATGAAGGTCGGCCCCGCGCCGACGGCGACCGGGCTGAACTCGCTGACCTTCACACCGTTCTTGACCGCCAGGTACTTGGTGAGGAAGTCGGTGGAGGAACCCAGGCCGGTGACGCCGAGCTTCTTGCCCTTGAAGTCCTTCGGTGAAGTGATCTTGTCCGCCGCCTTGTTGGAGACGACCTCCACCTCGCCGGGCGCGTGCGAGAACTGCACCACGGACTCGACGTACTTCTTGTGGGTCTGAAGGTCCAGGGTGTGGTCGTAGAAGCCGACGGCGCCCTGGACCTGGCCGGAGACGAGGGCGGTCTCGGCCTGGACGCCGGCGGGCTCGCTCAGCAGCTCGACATCCAGGCCCTCGTCGGCGAAGTAGCCGAGGCGCTGGGTGAGCATCGCGGGCATGTAGATGACCTTGTCCAGGCCGCCCACCATGATCTTGACGTGCTCGCCCTCGCCCTTGCTCCTGCCCGAGTCGGAGGTGGAGCTCGCTTCGTTCGCGCAGGCGGTGAGGGAGGACAGGGCGAGCAGGCCGGCGGCGGCCGACGCCGCGAATCTGGCGGTCTTGCGCATGAAGGTTCACGTCCTTGTGAGAGAGCAGTACGGAGAACGAAGAAGAAGGGGGAACAGAGCCGGTACGGCAGTGGGCCGTCAGTCCCCGGAGCCCGCCGGCTTCCAGCGGAAGACGCGGCGCTCGGTGAAGGTGAGCAGTCCCTCGGCGACGAGCGCGACCGCGGCGAGGATGACCATCGCGGCGTACACACCGGCCGCGTTGAAGGTGCCCTGGGAGGTCGCGACCAGCAGGCCGATGCCCTTGGTGGCGCCGATGTACTCGCCGACGATGGCGCCGATGAGGGCGAAGCCGAAGCTGACGTGCAGGCTGGTGAAGATCCACGAGGTCGCGGACGGGATGACCACCTGGAAGGTGACCCTGCGGTCGCTCGCGCCGAGGATCCGCGCGTTGGACACCAGGTTGCGGTCGACCTCCCGGGCGCCCTGGAAGGCGTTGAAGAACACCGGGAAGAACACGAGCACCACGGCCGAGGCGATCTTGGAGAGCGGCCCGAGCCCGAACCAGATCACGAAGATCGGCGCCAGGACGATCCTCGGGAGGGAGTTGAGCACCTTGATGTAGGGGCCGAGGACGTCGGCGAGGAAGGTGATGCGCCCGAGCGCGATACCGAGGATCACACCGACCACCACGCCGAACACCCAGCCGATCAGGGCCTCGTAGAGCGTGTACCAGATCTGCTCGCCCAGCGAGCCCTGCGCGGTGCCGTGCATGGTCCAGGTCCAGATCTGGTCCCAGATCTTCGAGGGCATCGAGAAGTTGAACGGATCGATGACCTCGGCCCGGGACAGCACCTCCCACAGGCCGAGCACGGCCACCAGCACCAGGGCGCGGGCGGTGCCGACGACCACCTTGCGTCTGCGGGCGGCGCGGGCCCTGGAGTGCGCGCGGTCCGGGGTCTTGACCGTTTCGGCGACCGGAGTGCTGAGAACCTCAGGCGACATGAGCCGCACCTCTTTCACGGGTGATGCGGACCTCTTCGCCGAGCGAATCCCAGATCTCGCGGTAGATGTCGATGAACTCCGGCTGCAGGCGCACCTGCTCGACCTTGCGCGGCCGCGGCAGACCAATGTCGAAGACCTGCTTCACGGTCGCGGGCCCTGCGGTCATGACGACGACCTTGTCGGCCAGCGCGATGGCCTCCTCCAGGTCGTGGGTGACGAAGACCACCGAGGCGCCCGTGCCCTCCCACAGCTCCAGGAGTTCGTCCGACATCAGGGCCCGGGTCTGCACGTCGAGCGCCGAGAACGGCTCGTCCATCAGCAGGATCTCGGGGTCGTTGACGAAGGTGGCGGCGAGGGCGACGCGCTTGCGCTGACCACCGGAGAGCTGGTGCGGGTAGCGGTCCTCGAAGGCGGAGAGCCCGACGCGGGCCAGCCAGGCGCGCGCCTTCTCCTTCGCCTCCGCCTTCGGTACGCCGCGGAAGCGCGGTCCCGCCATCACGTTGGACAGCACCGTACGCCAGGGGAAGGTGGCGTCCTGCTGGAAGACGAAGCCGACCTTGCCGCCGACGCCCTGCACGGGCTCGCCGGCCACCAGCACATCACCCTCGGTGGGCTCCTCCAGCCCGCTGACCAGGGTCAGGGTCGTCGACTTGCCGCAGCCGGTGGGGCCGACCACGGCCACGAACTCTCCGCGCCGCACGGTGAGGTCGAGGTCCCGGACCGCCGTGTGCAGGCCCCCGGACGGGGTCCTGAACGTTTTGCTCGCGCCCCGCAGTTCGATGGCGGGGCTGGTGTCTGCGCTCATGGCCGGGACGGTAGATGTGGCCCCGCCCACAGCAGCAGTCTTCTGAGCGCAATCCGTTCTTTTGCTCGCAAGCACCTGTTGTGCTCGTTTTGCTCGCGCTACAACAACGGAGCCGGACAACGGCTCAACGCCCGCATGGCCTTCAGGGAAAGTGGCCCGATGATTGACGTCCTGGTGGTCGACGACGACTTCCGTGTCGCTGAGATAAACGCCAAGTACGTGGGAAAGGTTCCCGGTTTCCGGGTGGCCGCCCGCGCGCACAGTGCCGCGCAGGCCCTGACCACCGTGCAGCGCGGTGGCATGGACCTGGTCCTGCTCGACCACTACCTGCCCGACCGCACCGGTCTTGAACTCGTCCACCGCATGCGGGAACAGGGCATCGGCACCGACGTCATCATGATCACGGCAGCCGGCGACGTGGCGACCGTCCAGCAGGCGATGCGCCTGGGCGCGCTGCACTACCTGGTCAAACCGTTCACCTTCGCCGCGCTGCGCACCCGCCTGGAGTCCTACGCCGCCCTGCGCCGCACCGTCGACCGCGTCGGCGGACGCGGCGTCACCGGGCAGGAGCAGGTGGACCGGATCTTCGGCGCCCTGCGCACCGCGCCCGCGCCGGCGTCCCCGGGGCTGCCCAGCGGCCACTCGGAACCGACGACGGACCTCATCTGCGGTGTGCTGCACCGCGCCGACCAGCCCCTGTCCGCCCATGAGGTGGCCGCCCGCACCGGCCTGAGCCGCTCCACCGCCCAGCGCTACCTGCGCCACCTGGAGCAGGCCGGACGCCTGCGCCTGTCCCTGAAGTACGGCGACACGGGGCGGCCGGAGCACCGCTACGCCTGGGTGGCGCCGTAGCCCGTCCTCCCCGCGCCGCACGGCGGAACGGAGGCTCCTGACGCCGCGGTGCGGTGCCGGGCGTCGCTACACGGCCCCCGCCCCCGTCAGCGACCGCACCTCCGTCTCGGCGTGCTTGGCCTCGTCCGGCACCTCGGTGGAGGTGACGGTGCCGAGCCAGCCGGCGAGGAATCCCAGCGGGACGGAGACGAGGCCGGGGTTCTCCAGCGGGAAGAACTGGAAGTCGACACCCGGGAACAGCGCGTCGGGGCTGCCGGAGACCACCGGGGAGAGCGCGACGAGCCCGAGGGCGGGAACCAGTCCGCCGTACACGGCCCACACCGCGCCCCGGGTCGTGAAACCGCGCCAGAACAGCGAGTACAGCAGCACCGGCAGGTTCGCCGAGGCGGCGACGGCGAACGCCAGGCCCACCAGGAAGGCCACGTTGAGGTTGCGGGCGAGCAGACCGAGGGCGATGGCCACCAGGCCGACGCCGACCGCGGCGACGCGCGCCACGGCCACCTCGCCGTACTGCCGGGCGCCGCGGCGGCGCAGCGACGCGTACAGGTCGTGGGCCACCGACGCCGAGGAGGCGAGGGTGATCCCGGCCACCACCGCGAGGATCGTGGCGAAGGCGACCGCGGCCACCACCGCGAACAGGACCGTCCCCGCCGTGGAGTCGGCGCCGCCGCCGAGGTCGAGGGCCAGCAGCGGGACCGCCGTGTTCCCGGCCGCGTTGGACCCGCGCAGGGCGTCAGGACCGACGACCGCGGCCGCGCCGAAGCCGAGGACGATCGCCATCAGGTAGAAGCCGCCGATCAGCCCGATGGACCAGATCACCGAGCGCCGGGCGGCCCGCGCGGTCGGCACGGTGTAGAAGCGGGACAGGATGTGCGGCAGCCCCGCCGTGCCGAGCACCAGCGCAAGACCGAGACTGATGAAGTCCAGGCGCGCGGTCAGGTCCCCGCCGTATTTCAGTCCGGGCACCAGGAAGGCGTCGCCGTGGCCGCTGCGCTCGGCCGCGGTGAGCAGCAGCCGGTCGATGTCGCCGTGGAACCTGACCAGGACGAGCACGGTCAGCACGACGGTGCCGCCCAGCAACAGGACCGCCTTGACGATCTGGATCCAGGTGGTGGCCCGCATCCCTCCCAGCGAGACGTAGATCACCATCAGGGCGCCGACGCCGATGACGGTCCAGGCCTGCGTCCCCGCGCCGGTCCGGCCCAGGAGCAACGCCACCAGGCTGCCCGCGCCCACCATCTGCGCGACCAGGTACAGAACGGACACGGTGACCGAGGAGGTTCCCGCCGCGATCCGCGCCGACCGCTCGCTCATCCGCGCCGCGACCACGTCGGCGAGCGTGAACCGCCCGCAGTTGCGGACCAGTTCGGCGACGAGGAAGAGCACGACCAGCCAGGCCACGAGGAAGCCCACCACGTACAGCACCCCGTCGTAGCCGAACAGGGCGATCAGTCCGGGGACGCCCAGGAAGGAGGCGGCCGACGCGTAGTCGCCCGCGATGGCGAAACCGTTCTCCATGGGCGAGAACAGCCGGCCGCCCGCGTAGAACTCCTCCGCGGATCCATGCCGGTTGCGGCTCACCCAGGTGGTGATCCCCAGAGTGACCGCCACGAACACGCTGAACAGGACGAGCGCCAGCGTCTGGTGGTTGCCCGTCACGAGGCACCACCGCGCACGCCGCGCGTCAGCTCCTGTGTGTCCCAGCGCAGTTCGAGCGCCGCCCGGTCCCTGCGCAGCCGTGCGTGCCGGGCGTAGGCCCAGGCGAGGAGAAAGGTGCTGAGGAACTGCCCGAGGCCCGCCAGCATTCCCACGTTCAACGCGCCCACCACCGGCCGCGCCATCAGCCCGGGCGCGGTCGTCGCGGTCAGGACGTATCCCACGTACCAGGCGAGGAAGAGGGCGACCGCCGGCATCACGAACCTCCGGTACCGGTTGCGCACCTCCTGGAACGCCGCGCTGCGCTGCACCTCGAGGTACGCCTCGGCCGCCGCGCCGGCCTCCGGCCCGGCCGCCCCCTCCCGGTGGGCCGCCGGTACGGGTGCGGTGGGAGCTCCCGTGCCGTTGCCGTCACCCCAGCCGGAGGCCAGCGCGTCGTACCACGGGTCGCGGTACCTGATGTCCTCGGGCTCCGGATCCTGGCCTTCGTCGGTCCCGGGCACGTTCCCGGGACCGCCACCTCCGGCGCGGAAGCGGTCGTTGCTTGGCTGCATGTCCAAGGATGGACAGAAGCGGAAGTTCCCTGACTTCTCTTCTCTCCGCTCTTCACTCCATCAGGTGACGCAGCCCGTCGGTGGCCGCGCCGGCACCGACACGGCGGTGCGGGCCTCCCCCGGAGGGAAGACCCGCACCCGCACTTGTACCCGCGCCCACGCCCGCGCCGAAGGGAACCGGTGTGCCCTGGCTAGGCGTCGATGCGCGAGCGGTCCAGGGTCGCGGCCGAGCTTGCGATGAACTCCTTGCGGGGTGCCACGTCGTTGCCCATCAGGAGGTCGAAGACCTGCTCGGCGGCCTCCAGGTCGGAGAGGTTGATCCGGCGCAGGGTGCGGTGGCGCGGGTCCATGGTGGTCTCCGCGAGCTGGTCGGCGTCCATCTCGCCGAGACCCTTGTAGCGCTGGATCGAGTCCTTGTACCGCACGCCCTTGCCCTGGAACGCGAGCAGCTTGTCGCGCAGCTCGCGGTCCGAGTAGGTGTAGACGTACTTGTCCTGGCCCTTCTTCGGCTGGATCAGCTCGATACGGTGCAGCGGGGGCACCGCGGCGAACACCCGGCCCGCCTCGACCATGGGCCGCATGTAGCGGTGGAACAGCGTCAGGAGCAGGGTCCTGATGTGGGAGCCGTCGACATCGGCGTCGGTCATCATGATGATCTTGCCGTAGCGGGCCGCGTCCAGGTCGAAGGTGCGGCCCGAGCCGGCTCCTATCACCTGGATGATCGCGCCGCACTCGGCGTTCTTCAGCATGTCCGTGACGGACGACTTCTGCACGTTGAGGATCTTGCCGCGGATCGGCAGCAGCGCCTGGAACTCGGAGTTCCGCGCCAGCTTCGCCGTACCGAGCGCGGAGTCACCCTCGACGATGAACAGCTCGCTGCGGTCGACGTCGTCACTGCGGCAGTCGGCGAGCTTGGCCGGCAGCGAGGAGGACTCCAGGGCCGTCTTCCGGCGCTGCGCGTCCTTGTGCTGGCGGGCCGCGATGCGCGTGCGCGCCGCGGCGAGGGCCTTCTCCAGCACCACGCGCGCCTGCTGTGCGGCGTCACGCTTGGTGGAGGTCAGAAACGCCTTGAGCTCCTTGGTGACGACGTTGTTCACGATGCGGCGGGCCGCCGAGGTGCCGAGGACCTCCTTGGTCTGGCCCTCGAACTGGGGCTCGGCCAGGCGGACGGTGACGACCGTGGTGAGGCCCTCCAGGGCGTCGTCCTTGACGATGTCGTCCTCGGCGACGCGGAGCATCTTCTTGGCGCGCAGCACCTCGTTCACGGTCTTGGTGACGGCCTGCTCGAAGCCGGCCACGTGCGTGCCGCCCTTGGGGGTGGCGATGATGTTGACGAAGGACCGCAGCGTGGTGTCGTAGCCGGTCCCCCAGCGCAGGGCGACGTCCACACCGAGCTCGCGGGTGACCTCGGTGGGCGTCATCTGCCCGTGCTCGTCGAGGACCGGGACCGTCTCCTTGAAGGTCCCGTGCCCGGTGAAGCGGAGCACGTCGCAGACCGCCCGGTCGCTCGCCAGGTACTCGCAGAACTCGCTGATGCCGCCGTCGTAGCGGAAGGACTCCTCGCCCTTGCTGCCGCCGTCCCCGAGGCCGTACTCGTCACGGACGACGATGGTCAGTCCGGGCACCAGGAACGCCGTCTGGCGGGCGCGCTGGTGCAGGGTCTCGAGGGAGAGCTTGGCGTCCTTGAGGAAGATCTGGCGGTCGGCCCAGTAGCGCACGCGGGTGCCGCTGCGGGTCTTGGGGATCTTCTTGGCCTTGCGCAGACCGCTCCCGGGCTCGAACCTGGCGTCGGGTCCGCCCCCGGTGAACGCGCCGGGCACGCCGCGCCGGAAGCTGACGGCGTGGGTGTGGCCGCCTCGGTCCACCTCCACGTCCAGCCGGGCGGACAGGGCGTTGACCACGGAGGCGCCGACGCCGTGCAGACCGCCGGAGGCGGCGTACGAGCCGCCGCCGAACTTGCCGCCTGCGTGCAGCTTGGTCATCACGACCTCGACACCGGACAGGCCCGTCTTGGGCTCGACGTCGACCGGGATGCCGCGGCCGTTGTCCCGCACCTCCACCGAGGCGTCGTCGTGCAGGACGACCTCGATGTGGTCGCAGTAGCCGCCGAGGGCCTCGTCGACGGAGTTGTCGATGATCTCCCACAGGCAGTGCATCAGGCCGCGACTGTCGGTCGAGCCGATGTACATGCCCGGACGCTTGCGCACGGCTTCGAGTCCCTCGAGGACGAGCAGGTGCCGAGCGGTGTAGTTGGACCCGTCGCGGTCTGCTCCTGCCAGCAGCGCTGTGGACGGCACGGACGTCTCGGCGGTCACGCGGTTCGCTCCTCGCTGAATTTCAGTTGGGGTCCCGTTGGGTACGGGCACGGCTTGGGTAGCCGCTCAGAGGGTACCGAGGCCTGGTAGGGCCCTTGTAACGCAACCCTCGACAGGAACCCAGACTAGTAGAGAGTCGCATACACGTTCGATCCTTCAGCCGAGTGAAGCACATATCACGTTCCCTTCGAGGCATGAACCATTTAGGCTCCGGGCACGTCCTCATTCACAACCGGCAACCCGGCCGGGGAGGACCGACCATGACCGACAGCGCGAACCCGTACGACACATAGACACGCAATACGGCACATTCGCCGCCAAACCGGCAGCAACCAACCGGCCTGGAATTGATTTTTCGAGGAAAAGCCACGATCGGGAACGTTTGGGGCTGGTTGGATGTTGACCCTGGTACGACAGCTCGTCGAGCTAGAGAAGAGGCGACGTGACTACTGTTCTGACCCCCGCGAGCCCACTGACGGCCGCTGATCGCTGCGACCGCTGCGGCGCGCAGGCATATGTGCGCGTCGTCCTGCTGAGCGGCGGAGAACTGCTCTTCTGCGCCCACCACGGTCGCAAGTTCGAGCCAGAACTCAAGAAGATCGCCGCTGAGATACAGGACGAGACCGAGCGCCTGACCGCCGTTCCGGCGAACGCCTCCGACGAAGAGCGCTGACATCCCGCCCGACGAGCGAGTTCCCGCGCAGGCCGGTGAACGGGCGGTCGCTCCTGGCATCCAGGAGCGACCGCCCGTCCCTGTGCCCCTGGACGCCAATCAGGACTCGACGGACGACGGGCGCGGCGCCTTCGCGCCGGTCCGGGCCAGCGCCCGGACGACCTCGGACACCCGCGTGTAGACGCCGGGGCTCCCGGCGCGCCCGCAGCCGCTGCCCCACGACACAAGGCCGATCAGCCGCCCCTGCGCGACCAGCGGGCCCCCACTGTCTCCCTGGCACGCGTCCCGGCCTCCGCCACTCTCCCCCGCACACAGCATGCTCTCGGGCCGGTACGTACCGTCACCGCCACCCGGATAGGCCTTCTGGCACTCCGCATCGTGCAGGACGTGGACGGACGCGGCATGCAGGCTGGTGGAATAGGAGGCGGCGCCCGTGGTGTCCCCCCATCCGTAGACCGTGGCACTCGTGCCCGGCGAGTACGCCGGGTCGCCGGCGCCCGCCATGGGGATGACGGCTCTCTTCGGCAAGGGCTCGGCAAGCGTGAGTACGGCGAAGTCACCGGCATTGGTGGCGGGGTCGTAGTGCGGATTGATCCAGGTGCCACGCACGGGGACCTCCTTGCCCTGATCGGAGAGCAGATCCGTGCGTCCCGTGATCACCTTCAGATCCGGCGTGCGTGGCGCGCCCACGGCCTCCGCTGACAGGCAGTGGGCCGCGGTGAGCACCGCGGTGCGGCCGATGGCCACGCCCCCGCAGAACTGCCCCGCACGGGTGCCTCCGAACCGGGCACGGCTGGAGAGCGCCACGGTCCACGGACTCTGCGAGACATCGCCGGGGAAACCGCCGATGACAACGCTGTCGGCGGCCACGGGGGCCGCGGTGGCCAACGGTATCGCGGCTCCCGCGGCCGCCAGGACCAGCGGCCCGATCAGGGCACGGGCAATACGGCGTCGCATGGATGCTCCTCACTCTCGGGCGATCATGGAACACCCAGAGTCATGCAGAGTGGCGCGACGCGCAGCACGGAGAGCCCGGCCCCTCGCGGGGGCCGGGCTCTCTGTGTCATACGACCGGACTAGTCGAGGTAGTCGCGCAGCACCTGGGAACGCGACGGGTGGCGCAGCTTCGACATGGTCTTGGACTCGATCTGGCGGATCCGCTCACGCGTGACGCCGTAGACCTTGCCGATCTCGTCGAGGGTCTTCGGCTGACCGTCGGTGAGACCGAAGCGCATGGAGACGACGCCGGCCTCGCGCTCGGACAGGGTGTCGAGGACCGAGTGCAGCTGCTCCTGCAACAGCGTGAAGCTGACCGCGTCGGCCGGGACGACCGCCTCGGAGTCCTCGATGAGGTCACCGAACTCGCTGTCGCCGTCCTCGCCCAGCGGGGTGTGCAGCGAGATGGGCTCGCGACCGTACTTCTGGACCTCGATGACCTTCTCCGGGGTCATGTCGAGTTCCTTGGCCAGCTCCTCCGGGGTGGGCTCGCGGCCCAGGTCCTGGAGCATCTGGCGCTGCACACGCGCGAGCTTGTTGATGACCTCGACCATGTGCACCGGGATACGGATGGTGCGGGCCTGGTCGGCCATCGCGCGCGTGATCGCCTGACGGATCCACCAGGTGGCGTACGTGGAGAATTTGTAGCCCTTGGTGTAGTCGAACTTCTCCACCGCGCGGATCAGACCGAGGTTGCCCTCCTGGATGAGGTCCAGGAAGAGCATGCCGCGGCCGGTGTAGCGCTTGGCCAGGGAGACCACCAGACGGAGGTTGGCCTCCAGGAGGTGGTTCTTGGCGCGGCGGCCGTCCTCGGCGATGATCTCCAGCTCGCGCTTGAGCTTGGGGGCGAGCTTGTCGGAGTTCGCCAGTTTGTCCTCGGCGAAGAGGCCCGCCTCGATGCGCTTGGCCAGCTCCACCTCCTGCTCGGCGTTGAGCAGGGGGACCTTGCCGATCTGCTTGAGGTAGTCCTTGACCGGATCGGCGGTGGCGCCGGCCGCGGCGACCTGCTGGGCGGGCGCGTCGTCCTCGTCCTCGTCGGAGAGTACGAAGCCGGCGCTCTCGGCGCCCTCGGGCTCCTCCGCACCCTTGGCCTCCTCGAGCACCTCGTCCTCGAGCAGCTCGGCGTCGTCCTTCTTGGCGGCGCTGGTCTTCTTGGCGGCCGTCGTCTTCTTGGCGGCCGTCGTCTTCTTGGCCGCCGTCTTCTTGGCGGCGGTCGTCTTCTTGGCAGCGGCCTTCTTCGCGGGGGCCTCGTCCTCGACGGACGCGCCGACGGCGGGCGCCGCCGGAGCAGCGGCGGCGGTGGCCTTCCTGGTGGTCACCGTCTTCGCCGCGACCGTCTTGGTGGCGGTGCGCTTGGCCGGACTCTTCGCTGCGACGCTCTTTCGGGTGCGCTTGTTGGGCTCCGCGGCACTGACCATCAGCGTCACACCCTCTTCCTCGAGGATCTGGTTGAGGCTGCGCAGTACGTTCTTCCACTGAGTGGCCGGAATCTGGTCAGCTTCGAAGGCCCGACGCACATCGTCGCCGGCGATCTGCCCCTCAGCCTTTCCCCGCTCAATGAGCGCCATGACAGAGACGGACTCGGCGATCTCCGGCGGGAGCGTACGGGATGTGCTGGCCGACACGAACAACCTCTCGGAACGTTGGAAAACGGCTTCCGGCCCCGTCCGTCATGGACAGGAGCCGACCACCGGCCTGGGGATTGGGCCGACGGCGCGGGCGGGGGCCGGGAAGTCGCACAGCGCCGTGCACGGCGTCCGTATTCCTTCCTCGGCTGTCACCTCTTAGGTCATCGCGTTGTACCCAGGAGTGTTACGCCCAATCTGCGTGGCCCCAATCACACCCCGTAAGTGCGTAAAAACGGTCAGAGGTGGGCAGATGCAATGGGGCGGCCGCCACGGACACGATCCCGCGCGCGGCTCGCCGATCTCACCCGCGACCCGTCCGGTCCTGCCCGCGGCTCGTCCTGCCCCGCGCGCCCCCGTCGGCCGGTTCACGGAGGGACCCGCGGACCTGCGGACGCGGTCGGCCGGCGAACCGCCTCTCGCAGGACCCCACCGGAGGACGGCAGGCCCCGGGCCGTGCCGCCCACACAGGGACCGATGCCCGAGCGGTTCAGTGCTCGCGCGGCGCGGGGACCACCCGCTCGACCTCGGGGTGCACCGTGAGCAGTTGGCGCATGGCGCTTTCCGCCGCGGCGCCGTCGCCGCCCGCGACCGCGTCGACGATCCGGGCGTGCTGCGCCAGTGAGGCCTCGCTCGGCCGGTCGCAGCCCGTGACGGGGCCGCCGGACACCTGGAGGGCGGCCGAGACGATCCCGGAGAGGTGCTCCAGCATCCGGTTGCCCGCGATCTGGATGAGCAGCGAGTGGAACTCGGCATCCGCACGGGAGAAGGTGAGCGCGTCACCCTGCCCCAGGGCGTGCCCCATGATCTCGACCATGTCGGACAGGCGCTGCTGGATGTCCTCGCGCCCGTGCCCGGCGGCGAGTCGCGCGGCGAGCGGCTCGATCGTCCAGCGCAGTTCGCTCAGCTCGCGGCGCTGGTCGTCGCGCTGCGGTCCGAAGGCCCGCCACTCGATGATGTCCGGGTCGAGGAGATTCCAGTCGCTGACCGGGCGCACCCGCGTACCGACGTTCGGGCGGGCGCTGACCAGGCCCTTGGCCTCCAGGACGCGGAGCGACTCGCGGACGACGGTGCGGGAGACCTCGAAGCGCTGGCCGATCTCCTCGGGCACCAGCGGACGGTCGGCGCCCAGGTCCCCGGAGACGATCATCTGTCCCAGCTGCTGGACGAGTTGGCCGTGCAGTCCGCGGCCGCGGCTGCCCGCGGTACGCCGGCCCACGCGCCCCAGCTCCGGGTCGGGCCCCTCCCAGGAGGGGCTCGCGACGCGGTCGGGGGCGGTCGCCTCGGTGTAGGGGTATCGGTCGAGTTCGCCCGGGCCGACCAGGCCGGAGTCTGCGGAGCGGGCGGCGGTCATCATGGTGTGCGCAAGGGTACTCACGGATCTTTTGTCGGCGCCGCCTCCAACTCCCTTGAGGGCTTTGGTGAAAAGCACACGAAAGGGTGATCGCTCACTTCGTCGCAATTGACGCCTTATCGGAAAGAAATGGGCTCTCCCTGGGAAGTTGCGTACAGAGCCCGACCGAAAGGGAGCGAACGGCCGTCATCGGCTCCGGCTCCGCAGCGCGGTCAGCAGCTACGCGCACAACGGCGCGGGAGCTTCAACGCCAGAGCGCCGCCCACGGGTTGGGCAATCAGTTGCACCACGGCGGGCACGGTCGCGAGCCCCGCCGTGGTGGACCGGAACACTCCTGCGGCCAGCACCCCGGCCCGGGCGCATCCCGCCACGAGGCCGATCCAACTCACGCCCAGCGACAGCCAGTCGCCGGGAACCCGAGTGAGCTCCTGCCCGTGGACGGCACAGAACACCTCGACATCGCAGCCGACCGTGAGGAAGACGACCGTCAGCGCGGTCGCGGTGGCGGCCACGACCGGCTTCGCGGCGAGCAGTCCGAGACGGCCGCGGCAGTCGCCGTGGCCACGCGGAAAATCCTTCGGGAATCGCTGGTCGGCCCGAAGGCCTGGATCACCCGCAGCAAGGGAGCCCCTCGTGTCCGCTCTCTCCGGCTGTCGGGCCCCGCATTCGACAACTGTCCACCCTACTCGGCTCCTTGGCCGGCCCCTTGCTTGGCCCCTTCCTCTCGCGAAGCAACAGGATTGGTTCGGCGGGCCCGGTCATCCGCTGGTCGAACACGCCGACGCACGCCGACGCACGGCGGCGACAGACGGACGCGGGTCAGACCTCCGGGCGCAGCATCGGCGGGTTGAGCAGCGTGGCTCCCCCGGCCCGGAAGAGCTGGGCCGGCCGGCCGCCCTGGCGGGTGGTCGTCCCTCCGGTCGGCACGAGGAAACCCGGGGTGCCTGTCACCTTGCGGTGGAAGTTGCGCGGGTCGAGAGCCACGCCCCACACCCCTTCGTAGACCCGGCGCAGTTCACCAACGGTGAACTCGGGCGGACAGAACGCGGTCGCCAGCGAGGAGTACTCGATCTTCGAACGGGCCCGCTCCACTCCGTCCGCAAGAATCTGGGCGTGATCGAAGGCCAGCGGCGCCACCGGCTCTCCGTCACGGCCGTAGCCACCCTGTTGCAGCAGTTCCTCCACGGGTGCCCAACGGGCGTGGTCGGCATCGCCACCCGCCCGAGGCGCGGGCAGGTCGGGAGCCAGGGCGAGGTGCGCGACGCTGACGACCCTCATCCGCGGGTCACGCTTGGGGTCGCCGTAGGTCGCGAGCTGCTCCAGATGCGCACCGTGGTCCTGGACCGGGGCGACCGGGTCGTGCACGCACAGTCCGGTCTCCTCGGCCAGCTCCCGCGCCGCCGCCTGCGCCAGATCCTCGTCCTCCCGTACGAAACCTCCGGGAAGCGCCCACCGGCCCTGGAACGGTGGCTCGCCCCTGCGCACCGCCAGCGCGCACAGGGAGTGGCGGCGCACGGTCAGCACGACCAGGTCAACGGTGACGGCGAAAGGCGGAAAGGCTGACGGGTCGTAGGGCATGCCGCGATCATAGTCGTCTGCCTGACGATAAACACTCCCTTCTCCGGTCGCATCGATGGCGGATCCGCATCGGTCCTCCACTCCCCCGCGGGCCCCGCCGGCGTTCGTTCACGGGCGCTTCTCGGTGGCGCCGCTCCCCCGGTCGGTGCCCGGCCTGTCGGCACCCCGGCGACGCGCTCCACTCCGTCCCGAGGTGCGCGTACACGGGCGCCCCGGTGCCCTGGAGAGGCCCGGGCGCGCGCCGTCAGTCCGTGAGGTCCCGGGGCGCGACCCGGCCGGCACGGCTTCGCCCACGCGCGTCCGGCGACGACGGCGGGACGCCGGGTCAGGAGCCACCGGGACAGCACCGCCATCGGTTCCGCTCACCTCGTGCGGCACAGCGGCGTCCTCGTCGTCCCCGGCGTCCCCAGCGCCCCCGGCGTCCCCAACACCCTCAGCGGCCACGTCTCCCCTTGCTGCCGCGACGCCCCCTGATGCCACGTCGCCCCGTGCTGCCATGTCGTCCCCGACGGCCGGCTCGCCCCGCGGGGTGTCGACCTCGGCCGCTCTCGCGACGGGACCCGCGTCCGGGACCGTCGACCGTGCGCGCCCTTGGCGCTCCGTGCGCAGGCAGCGCCGGACCGACTCGGGGTCCAGCCCCTCGTTGCAGGCCTGGTGCAGGAGCCGGGCGAAGAGGTAGTCGGGGTCCGCGCCCAGAGCCATGGCCAGGGCCTCCCGGGCCTCCAGCTGGTCCCCGGCCGACCAGGCCACCCAGCCGGCCAGGGTCAGGGGCGCCGCGGCGTGCTCTCCGTACGGGCCTACACAGCGGCGGGCGAGCGCCCGCCACAGCCGCAGGGCCGGCTCGGCCTCGTCCCCCTCCATCCACGCCGCGGCACGGTCGCGTGTCGTACGGTCCTGGAGGCCGAGGATCAGTGACGCCGCTTCCTCGTGGTCGAGCAGTTGGTCGTCACGGAGGTCCTCACGGACGCTACCGAGCAGGAAGGGCGCCTCGGCGAACCGGGTCATGACGCGCTCGGCGAGAATCAGGGTCTCCTCGGCCACCGAAGCGCGCTCGGCCTCGTCGAGGATCCTGGGCACCAGGGAAAGGCCCGCGGCGTCCAGGGCGATCTCCTGTTCCAGGGCCGCGGCGGTCTCCCAGGGCAGCATCCTGGCCCGCAGCTCCTTCAGGCTGCCCCTGACCTGGATGCCCGCGTACGCCGCCGCGGCGGCCAGCACGGAGGTGCCGGGCAGTCCCATGGGCAGCCCCTCGCTGGGACAACATCCCTCGGTCGGGCAGCAGTACGACCAGAAGCGCCCGCCGGAGATGCACAACGCCTCGATCACGGGGACGTCGAGACGGCCGCATTCCGTACGCAGTTTCTGGGCCAGCGGCTCCAGCCTCCGCACGACGTCGCGTCCCGACTCGCCCGCCGCCGGCTCCTGGCAGAGGAAGGCCACCATCTGCTCGGGCTTGGCACCCCTGCGCTCGCTTCCCGCGATCAGGCCGTGGGCCAGCTGACGGGCGGCGAAGGGCCAGTCGTCCGTGCCGGCGGGAATGCCGAGCCGGGCACGGCCGCCGAACCGGCCGCGCCCGCCCCGGTCGTTCAGCGCGACCAGGACGATGCTGTCCTCGGGGCGGTACCCGAGCAGATAGGGCAGGGCGTCGGCGAGTTCGGCCGGGGTGCGAAGGGTGATCTGGTGTTCGGGGGTGGATCCGTCGTACGCGATGTCCCCGTTTTCGAAGGATCCGGTCGTTTCGCTGTGATTCGTCATGTGATGACGATCTCGCGGAATGCAAAAGTCCGCTTGAGCCTGTGGACAACTCTGGACGAGGACACGTCAACCGCAGCCCTCGCGCGTGGTCCGGCCCGCCGACCGCGGGCTCCCGACCGCCGATTCCTGGCCACCGATTTCCTGACCACCGGGCTCCCGACCGCCCCGGCTTTTCCCGGTTGTCACTGCCGTCCTGTTGTATGGAACGCATGGAGCACACGAGCAACGCCGACCTCCGGAAGGCGGCCGACACGGTCCTCGCCCGCCTGGTCGCCGACAGCACGGGCACGGCCCGACTGCGCGAGGACCAGTGGAAGGCGATCGAGGCCCTGGTCGCCGACCGGCGCCGGGCCCTGGTCGTGCAGCGCACCGGCTGGGGAAAGTCCGCTGTCTATTTCGTGGCCACCTCCCTGCTCCGGGCACGCGGAAGCGGCCCCACCGTGATCGTCTCCCCACTCCTCGCCCTCATGCGCAACCAGGTCGAGGCCGCTGCCCGCGCCGGCATCCACGCCCGAACGATCAACTCGGCGAACACCGAGGAGTGGGACACCGTCCAGAGCGAGATCGCCGAAGGGGCGGTCGACGTCCTCCTGGTCAGCCCAGAGCGGCTCAACAACCCGGACTTCCGCGACCAGGTCCTGCCCAAACTCGCCGCCGCGACGGGACTCCTCGTGGTGGACGAGGCGCACTGCATCTCCGACTGGGGCCACGACTTCCGGCCGGACTACCGGCGGTTGCGCACCATGCTCGGCGAGCTCCCGCCCGGCGTCCCCGTCCTCGCCACCACCGCCACCGCCAACGCGCGCGTGACCGCGGACGTCGCGGAACAGCTGGGGACCGGCGACGCCTCGGACACCCTGGTGCTGCGCGGCCCGCTGGACCGGGAGAGCCTCAGCCTGAGCGTGCTGAGGCTGCCGGACGCCGCGCACCGGATGGCCTGGCTCGCCGACCACCTCGACGACCTGCCGGGTTCCGGAATCGTGTACACGCTCACGGTGGCCGCGGCCGAGGAGGTCACCGCGTTCCTGCGGCAGCGCGGCCACACCGTCGCGTCCTACACGGGCAAGACGGAGAACGCCGACCGGCAGCAGGCCGAGGAGGACCTGCTCGCGAACAAGGTCAAGGCCCTGATCGCCACCTCGGCGCTGGGCATGGGCTTCGACAAGCCCGACCTCGGCTTCGTCGTGCACCTGGGGTCACCGTCCTCCCCCATCGCCTACTACCAGCAGGTGGGCCGCGCGGGCCGCGGTGTGGAGCACGCCGAGGTGCTCCTGCTTCCCGGGAAGGAGGACGAGGCGATCTGGGAGTACTTCGCGTCGCTCGCCTTCCCCTCCGAGGATCTGGTGCGCCGCACCCTCGACGTACTCGGCCGCACGGAGGGGCCGTTGTCGCTGCCCGCCCTGGAGCCCCTGGTCGAGCTGCGCCGTTCCCGGCTGGAGGCGATGCTCAAGGTGCTCGACGTGGATGGAGCGGTCAAGCGGGTCAAGGGCGGCTGGATCGCGACCGGCCGGCCGTGGACGTACGAAGCGCAACGGTACGAGTGGGTGGCCCGGCAGCGGGAGGCCGAGCAGCAGGCGATGCGCGAGTACGCGGCGGCGACGGACTGCCGGATGGAGTTCCTGCAACGCCGGCTCGACGACGACAGCGCCCGGCCCTGCGGCCGTTGCGACAACTGCGCGGGCGCCCGGTTCACCGCGGACACCTCCACCGGGGCGCTGGACGCCGCGCGCGTGGACCTCGGCCGGGCCGGTGTGGAGGTGCAGCCCCGCCGTATGTGGCCGACGGGTCTGCCGACGGTCGGCGTCGATCTCAGAGGACGCATCCCGGCCAGTGAACAGGCCGCTGAGGGAAGGGCTTTGGGACGCCTTTCGGACATCGGCTGGGGCAACCGGCTGCGGCCGATGCTCGCGTCCCGCACAGCCGACGCTCCCCTGCCGGAAGACGTGGCGCGGGCCGTGGTGGACGTGCTGGCCGACTGGGCGAAGGGACCCGGCGGCTGGGCCCCTGGCGCGGTGGACGCGGGGCCGCGTCCGGTCGGCGTGGTCACCATGCCCTCTCGCACCCGGCCCCGGCTGATCCACTCCCTGGGCGCGCACATCGCGGAGGTCGGCCGCCTGCCGCTGCTGGGCGGCGTGGAGTACACGCCGGACGCGCGCCGGGTGCCGCGGAGCAACAGCGCCCAGCGCCTGAAGGCCCTGGACGGGGCGCTGACCGTACCGCCCGCTCTGGTCTCCGCCCTGGCCGCCAACCCGGGCCCGGTGCTGCTCGTGGACGACTTCACCGAGACCGGCTGGACCCTCGCGGTCGCCGCCCGCCTGCTCAGAAGGACCGGTACGCAGGCGGTGATGCCACTGGTCCTGGCAGTGCAGGGCTGACGGGGCGCGTCCGCGGCCCCTGTGCACGGCGCGGGCGGTCCCGGGAGTCGCGGGAGGAGCGCCGGGTAGGGATATATGCCATGGGTCAGCCGATAACGGCCGGTGCCCTCAATTGCTCGTTGCCGCATCCAAGTTCGACAGGAAGAATTGAACTCCGCTCCCCGCACGGCTCAGCCGTTGGCCGGTAGGGCTCTCCTGCGGTGTGCGCTCCCCCGAATCCGACCCCGCGCGCAGTGTGGGCGCACAGCCGAAGGGAGGAACGTGACCTTCGGATTCGCTCCGTCCTCGGCGGCATCGCTGTCGACGTCCGCCGCCTCCGTCCACCGTGTACTCGAACCCGCGGAGTGGGCGGCCGCGGGCATCCCTCTGCTGCGCAATCCGCGGGAGGTCGTCAGCGGACTGCACGCCCGGCACCACCCCAGGCCGGCCACCGCCGTGGTCGCGGTCCTCGACCCGGACGAGCGGCTGCGGGCGAGCGCCTCCTTCGCGCGTCGGCAGGCAGCTGCCGACGGCTGGATGTTCCGCAACGTGCTGCTGGCCCAACTGCGCCAGATCATCCCGCACGATCTGCGGCGCCGCACCCCGGTACGCACTGCCGTACTGCTCTACTGCCGTGACGGGGACGCGCGTTGGACCGAGGAGGACGGAGCGTGGATGTGGGGGCTGCGTGACGCCTGCACGCTGCACGGGCTGCGTTGCGGGGCGTACGTCACGCTGACCCGGGACGGCTGGCAGGTTCTCGGCGAGGGCCGCGGGGGCCGGCGGCCGCACGCGCACTCGGCGCCCGAGCCCTTCGGTGCCGCCGAGGCCCTGTCCCCGCTGCCGCGCACCGGCGGCGCGGCCTCCGAGGTGCTGCGCCGCGCGGCGGCCCGCTGACGGACGGCACACCCCGGTCGTCCGCCCATGCCGGACGGTCAAGCGGAGTACGCACGACGAAGGCCCCGCCGCCGGCAGGACGGCGCGGCGGGCACGACGTCGCCTTCCCTCGGCCCCCGGCGGGCTCACGACCACCAGAAGAGAGCTCAGGACCGCCGGACGGCCTCGAAGCCGCACAGGCTCGAACCGCACAGGCTCGAAGCCACGCGGGCTCAGGACCGCCGGACGGGCCGGCCGCGGCTCAGACAGCCGCGCCCAGCACCGAGTTGATCTGCTGCGGGTCGCCGCAGACGACCAGCAGCGCCCCGGCCTTGGTGTGCGCCAGCGTCAGGGCCGTGGCAGCAGCGGCCTGGGCGCCGCCGTTGACGGCGACCACGACCACCGGGCGGGACGCGGCACGCGAGGCCACGGCGGCGTCCGCGTAGAACACGTCGTCGCGTGTGTCGTGCTGCGCCCAGTAGGACGTCTCACCGAAGGACAGTTCGTGCGCGGCCCACGGATGCGACTCACCGGTGGTGATCACCAGTACGTCGCCGGGGGCACGGCCCGACTCCAGGAGCAGGTCGACCGCTTCCTCGGCGGCGTCGAGCGCGCCGTCGGCGGAAGCCGGGACCATCTGGATCTGCGGGGCCGCCGAGGCGGCAGGGGCGGTCGGCCGGGACGGTCCGGGCTTGGCCGGTGCCGACTCCCGTGGCGCGCGCTGCGCCGGCGGCGCGGGCCGTGCGGGACCTGGGCGCCCGGGGCGCGGCGGGGCCGCGGGACGGGGGCCGGGAACGGGGCGAGGGGTCGGCGCGGTGCGTCCGGCGGACGGCGTGGCGCGGGGACCCTGGGCACTCTCGTGAATCTGAGGCTCCTCGGGAATGAGAGGCATGAGCTGATGTTTATCAAACGTTGGTGCGGCTCGCGTGAGCGGGTGGCACATCGGGCCGAGGGGAACGATCAGAAGTCGAAGCCGAGCTGGCCCTCGACCTCCGGAACGCCTCCGTCTGCCCGGACGCGGACCTTCTTGAGGTGCCGCCACCGGGGCAGCGCATCAAGATACGCCCACGACATCCGGTGGTACGGGGTGGGTCCCCGCTCCTCCAGCGCGGCCTTGTGCACGGGCGACGGATACCCGGCATTGGCCGCGAAGCCGAAGTCTGCATGTTCGACACCCAGTTCGGCCATCATTTTGTCGCGGTGAACCTTGGCGATCACCGACGCCGCGGCGACAGCCACGCACGACTGGTCGCCCTTGATGACCGTACGGACCCTCCACGGGGCGCCGAGGTAGTCGTGCTTCCCGTCGAGGATGACCGCGTCGGGAGGGATGGGCAGCCCCTCCAGGGCGCGCACGGCTGCGAGCCGCAGCGCCGCCGTCATCCCCAGGTCGTCGATCTCCTCCACGCCGGCGTGCCCGAGAGCGTACGCGGTCACCCACTCCCGCAGTACCGCGGCGAGTTCGGTGCGTCGCTTGACGGTCAGCAGTTTGGAGTCGGTGAGCCCCACGGGCGGCCGGCGCAGTCCGGTGACCGCCGCGCAGACGGTGACGGGTCCGGCCCAAGCGCCGCGCCCCACCTCGTCGACACCGGCAATGACCTTCGCTCCGGTCGTGGCCCTGAGGGAGCGCTCGACGGTGTGAGTAGGTGGTTCGTACGGCATGGCGCCCTTAGCGTACGCTGCCCCGATCCTGCTGCGACACCCTGGTTCCCTCATGCGCCGGGGCGTCCCGCACCCGGGCGGTCAGTGGCCGGTCGGGGACGACGACGGAACCGCCGTCCGGCCGGTCACCCCTTGGGGAACACGGCCCGATTATTCGCTCGCGCACATTCCGGCGCGGCGCGTCACAGCGGTCCGGACGACTTCGTACACAGGGCCGTTCGCCGCCCCGGACCTCGCTTTCCCGGCCGTGTTCCAGGGGTGAGGACGTCCGCAAGGAAGCTTGCTCGTCGGCTCGACCGCCCCTCGGAGATCAGACCTGGAAGCGACGCGCCCGCTTCGGGTCGCATTCGTGAATCCATGTGCGAAGCGCGCGGCCGCGAAGCACCGGCCACTCGCCCCCTGCACGAGCAACGGCCCGCGAAGCGGAGATCACAGGGACAGCGGAGATCACAGGGACGACGGCACCCAGTCAGGCAGCGCCTCCGTACGCCGCACCCACTCGACGGGCGGAGCCCCGGCCTTCCCCGAGGCGAGCACGCCGCCCACGATGGCGCAGGTGGTGTCCACATCACCGCCGACCCGGGCAGTCGTCCAGAACGCGTCCTCGAAGTCGGCCGGGGACCGGGCGGCCGACCAGAGCGCGAAGGGCACCGTGTCGTGCGCCGTCGTGCGCCGTCCGCAGCCGAGGACCGCGGCGACGGTGGCCGCGTCGTCGTAGTCGAGCATGTCGCGGGCGCGCCGCAGACCGGCGCCCACAGCGCTTCTGGCCGGTACGAGGTCGATGACGCCGCCGAGCAGCGCCTCCGCGCTCGGCGGGCCGCCGGGGGCGGCGGCCAGCGCGGCGGCCGCGGCCACGGCCATGGCGCCCACGACGGCCTCACGGTGCTGGTGGGTGGGGTAGGCGGAGATCTCGGCCTGGTGGGTGGCCTGCTCCGGGTCGTCCGCGTACCAGGCGCCGAGCGGCGCCGTGCGCATCGCGGCGCCGCTCCCCCACGACCCGTGCCCCTTGAACAGCGCGGGTGCCAGTGTCCGCCAGTCGCCGCCCTCGCTGATCCGCCGCAGCAGCCCGGCCGTCCCCGCGCCGTACCCGCGCTCCGGTGCGTGCCGCCGGGCGAAGGACTGCGCCAGGGCGTCCTGGTCGACCCGGTGGTGGGCGGCCAGGACAGCGATGACGGAGCAGGCCATCTCGGTGTCGTCCGTCCACTGCCACGGGCCGGACGGCAGCTCGCGGCGCCTGAGCAGCGGATGGTTCACCGGAGCGAAGAACTGGGAGCCCAGCGCGTCCCCCACCGCGAGCCCGCGCGCGCTGGCCAGGGCGCGCTCCAGGCGTACGCCCGGAGAGGAGTCAAAGGTCATCGCTCAACCGCTCCATCCAGTGATCCCGTACCATTCCGGCTCACGCCACCGCACGAACGGACGGTCGAGCGTGTACTTGCCGTCGTCCCCGAGAACGAGCATCCGCATCTCGGCGTTCCCCGGGTTCGAAAGGCTCTCGAACTCGCCGACGGTCCAGTGGAACCAGCGCATGCAGAAGAGCCGCATCGCCAGGCCGTGGGTCACCAGGAGCACGTTGGGCGGGTGGTCGGGCTCCTCGAAGCTGCGGAAGAGGCTCTCCAGGAAGCCGCCGACCCGGTCGTAGACGTCGGCGCCGGACTCGCCCTGGGCGAAGCGGTAGAAGAAGTGCCCGTAGGCGTCCCGGTAGCTCTTCTGAAGGCGCAGGTCGTCGCGGTCCTGCCAGTTCCCCCAGTCCTGCTCGCGCAGCCGCGGCTCCTCGCGCACCCGTATGAGGTCGGGGTCCAGCTGGAAGGCGCGGAGGGTCTCGTGGGTGCGCCGGTAGGGGGAGACGTAGACGCTCACGCGTTCGGGTCCGAACAGTTCCCGCAGTTCCTTGCCGGTCTCCTCCGACTGTCGCCGGCCCCGCTCGGTGAGCGCCAGCGCATGGTCGGGTTCGCGCTCGTAAACGGAGTCATCGACGTTGCCCGTGGACTCGCCGTGCCGGACAAGGATGATGCGCCGTGGTCGTGCCATGCCAGAACAGTAGATCGGGTGGGTGCCGATCGAGGACTCGCGCGGGCCTCGTACGGCGCAGATCACATATGTCGCACGGCGTGCGCCGCACCGACCCGCGGGCCACCGTCCGCCGTCAGACCGTCCAGGTGCTCTCGAGTTCCACGATGTCGCCCGTGAGCGACGCCATGTCGGCCTCCGTCTGGGCGCGCAGCGCCAGGCGCTCCACGCGCTCCGTGCGGTACTTGCCGTGCTCGGCGGAGGACTGCCACATGGACAGTACGAGGAACTCGTTGCCGGGGGCCTCACCGAACAGGCCGCGCACCATGCCGGGCGAGCCGGCCATCGCCGGGTTCCAGACCTTCTCCTGCATCAGCGTGAAGTGCTCGGCGCGCTCCTCGTGGACCCGGCAGAGGGCGACCCGCAGCAGGTCGGCGTCAGAGAAGCGGGGTTCGAAGCCCGTCTTCACATCGAACCGGTGGTCGAACAGCCGGACCTGGGCGTCCTTGAAGGTGGCGGCCTGTGCCGCCGCCAGCCGGTCGTGGGAGCGGGCCATGAACGAGTCGTAGAAGGCACGGCTCTCCCAGAAGGCGAAGATGTGCGCGACACCCGGCCGTGCCCGGCTCCACCCGCCCCCCTGTCCCCGAAACCCCGGCTCCCCCAGAAGCCCCGCCCACTTCCGCTGCCCCCGCTCGAAGCCCCGGCGGTCCACCACGGTGCAGCGAATCCACTTGACCAGCACCGCGCCATCGTAAGGCCCTGGGACGTGGCATCGGTCACTCCCGTGGGGACAGCGCCCACACAAACGCCCCCGCACGCGTGGCACGATGGACAACAGGCTTCCTTGGAAGGGAAGTTGGGGCAGAGGGCGCACGGGCCGGGCAAGGGGGAGTCGGATGAGCGGACTCAGCAAGGGGATCGGCAAGGTCGAGGTCGCGGTCAAGTGGGATCCCAGTCCCGCCGGGCAGCCACCCACTGATCTGGATCTGGTCGCCGCGACGTACCAGGCCGGCGATCCGCAGGGTGATCCGGCCTACGTGGTGCACTTCGACAGCCGCTCCCCGGACGGCACCATCTTTCTCAACCGGGACAGCAGGGACGGCCAGGGCTTCGGATGGGACGAGGTCATGACGCTGGAACTCGACCGGCTCGACGACGGCTACGCGCGCGTGGTGGTCGGCGTCGTCATCCAGCAGCGTCCGGTGCGCCGCACCTTCGCCGGCGTACTCGCTGCGGGAATGCGCGTGAGCGAGGGCTACACCGTCCTCGCCGAGGACGACTTCGGCGGCGTGCTCGGCGCGACGGCGGCCACGGTCGCGGAGTTCGCGCGGAACGAGGCGGGCACCTGGGAGTTCCGCCCCGGCGTCCACGGCTTCGCGGACGACCCGGAGACCTTCCTCCGCGACATGGGTCGGGCGCGCCCGTCGTAGCCGACACGCGTAAGGGGCGCGGCCAATGGCCGACGCCCCTTACTTCACGGCGTACCCGTCAGGTCAGCTGCAACCGCTGGTCGAACCGCAGCCCTCGCAGATGTAGCAGGAGCCGGCCCGCTGCATCTTCGTACCGCAGGAGAAGCACAGCGGGGCGTCGGCCTGGATGCCCAGCTGCATCTCCACCAGCTCGGCGCTGGTGTGCGCCTGCTTGGGAGCGGGCTTGGCCGCCTCGACCTCGGCCTTCGGCGCGGCGACCGCCTTCAGGTCGGTCTGCCGGGGCGCCGACTGGGCCAGGCCCTCGACGTCGAGCTCGTCGTCGGTCGGCTCGTAGGAACCGGTCTCGAGGTGGCGCTGACGCTCCTCGGCGGAGTGGATGCCGAGTGCGGAGCGCGTCTCGAAGGGCAGGAAGTCCAGCGCCAGGCGGCGGAAGATGTAGTCGACGATCGACTGCGCCATCCGCACGTCCGGGTCGTCGGTCATACCGGCCGGCTCGAAGCGCATGTTGGTGAACTTCGAGACGTACGTCTCCAGCGGCACGCCGTACTGAAGGCCCACCGACACGGCGATCGAGAAGGCGTCCATCATTCCCGCGAGCGTCGAGCCCTGCTTGGACATCTTCAGGAAGACCTCGCCGAGACCGTCGTCCGGGTAGGAATTGGCGGTCATGTAGCCCTCGGCGCCGCCGACCGTGAAGGAAGTGGTGATGCCGGGCCGGCCCTTGGGCAGGCGCTTGCGGACCGGGCGGTACTCGACGACCTTCTCGACCGCGCTGCGGATCGTGCCCTCGGCCTTCTCGGCGATCTCGGCCTTCTCGTCCTCCTTCTTCTTGGCGGAGAGCGGCTGGCCGACCTTGCAGTTGTCGCGGTAGATGGCGAGCGCCTTGACGCCCAGCTTCCACGCCTCGAAGTAGATCTCCTCGACCTCCTCGACGGTCGCCGACTCCGGCATGTTGACCGTCTTGGAGATGGCGCCGGAGATCCACGGCTGGATCGCGGCCATCATGCGGACGTGGCCCATCGGCGAGATGGCGCGCTCGCCCATGGCGCAGTCGAAGACCTCGTAGTGCTCGTGCTTGAGGCCGGGAGCGTCGATCACGTTGCCGTGCTCGGCGATGTGGGCGACGATCGCCTCGATCTGCTCCTCCTGGTAGCCCAGGCGGCGCAGGGCCTGCGGGACGGTGCCGTTGACGATCTGCATCGAGCCGCCGCCGACCAGCTTCTTGAACTTGACCAGCGCGAGGTCGGGCTCGACACCGGTGGTGTCGCAGGACATGGCCAGGCCGATGGTGCCGGTGGGCGCGAGGACGGACGCCTGGGAGTTGCGGAAGCCGTTCTTCTCACCGATCCGCAGCACGTCCTGCCAGGCCTCCGTGGCGGCGGCCCAGACCGGCGAGTCCAGGTCGTCCATGCGGACGGCCGTGGCGTTGGCGTCGGCGTGCTGCTTCATCACCCGCAGGTGCGGCTGGGAGTTGCGGGCGTAGCCGTCGTACGGGCCGACGACCGCGGCGAGCTCGGCCGAGCGCTTGTAGGCGGTACCCGTCATCAGGGAGGTGATGGCACCGGCGAGGGCGCGGCCGCCGTCGGAGTCGTAGGCGTGGCCCGTCGCCATCAGCAGCGCGCCGAGGTTGGCGTAGCCGATGCCGAGCTGGCGGTACGCGCGCGTGTTCTCGCCGATCTTCTGGGTCGGGAAGTCCGCGAAGCAGATGGAGATGTCCATCGCCGTGATGACCAGCTCGACGACCTGGGCGAAGCGCTCGACCTCGAAGGACTGGTGGCCCTGGCCGTCGTCCTTGAGGAACTTCATCAGGTTCAGCGAGGCGAGGTTGCAGGACGTGTTGTCCAGGTGCATGTACTCGCTGCAGGGGTTCGAGCCGTTGATGCGGCCGGACTCCGGGCAGGTGTGCCAGTGGTTGATCGTGTCGTCGTACTGGATGCCCGGGTCGGCGCAGGCCCAGGCGGCCTCGGCCATCTTCCGGAACAGGTCCTTGGCGTCGACCTGCTCGATGACCTCGCCGGTCATCCGCGCGCGCAGACCGAACGAGCCGCTCTGCTCGACCGCCTTCATGAACGTGTCGTTCACGCGGACCGAGTTGTTGGCGTTCTGGTACTGGACGGAGGTGATGTCATCACCGCCGAGGTCCATGTCGAAGCCCGCGTCGCGCAGGGCGCGGATCTTCTCCTCCTCCTTGACCTTGGTCTGGATGAAGTCCTCGATGTCGGGGTGGTCGACGTCGAGGATGACCATCTTGGCCGCGCGGCGGGTGGCGCCGCCGGACTTGATGGTGCCGGCGGAGGCGTCGGCGCCGCGCATGAAGGAGACGGGCCCGGAGGCGTTGCCGCCGGAGGAGAGCAGCTCCTTGGAGGAGCGGACGCGGGACAGGTTCAGGCCGGCGCCGGAACCGCCCTTGAAGATCATGCCCTCTTCCTTGTACCAGTCGAGGATCGACTCCATGGAGTCGTCGACGGACAGGATGAAGCAGGCGGAGACCTGCTGGGGCTGCTTGGTGCCGACGTTGAACCAGACGGGGCTGTTGAAGCTGAAGATCTGGTGCAGGAGGGCGTAGGCCAGTTCGTGCTCGAAGATCTCGGCGTCGGCGGGCGAGGCGAAGTACTTGTTGTCCTCGCCGGCCTGCCGGTACGTCTTCACGATGCGGTCGATCAGCTGCCTGAGGCTGGTCTCGCGCTGCGGGGTGCCGACGGCACCGCGGAAGTACTTGCTGGTGACGATGTTGACCGCGTTCACCGACCAGAAGTCGGGGAACTCGACGCCACGCTGCTCGAAGTTGACCGAGCCGTCGCGCCAGTTGGTCATGACGACGTCACGGCGCTCCCAGGCCACCTCGTCGTACGGGTGCACGCCGGGGGTGGTGTGGATGCGCTCGATACGCAGCCCCTTGCCGGCCTTGGTGCCCTTGGCTCGGGAACCTCGTGCCGGGCCGCTCGCCGTCTCTGTCATGCCGCCTCCCTGTACGGGCGTAAACGCCCTGAAGTGCCCCTGTTGTTCCGGGGCACGGTGTTCTGTCTGGTGCCGCGGGCACCCTCGCTGCCACCCGCGACAGGTCTTCCTCACCGCCGCCGAGCCGGATCCGGACGCACCGTCCGGATCGGCCCGCTCCTCAGTCGGCGGTGCCTGCGGGCAGGGGGGCCTCAGTCGTCCCACCACGCCCGCGGCCGTCTTCCTGGCCGCCCACGCCAGGGCAGTCGCCGTCCTGCGCGGCGGGGCGCCCCGTTCCTTCTCTGAGTTCCGCAATGGCGGACTCGAAGTCCTCGAGCGAGTCGAACGCCCGGTAGACGGACGCGAACCGCAGATAGGCGACGAGGTCGAGCTCCTTCAGGGGGCCGAGTATGGCGAGCCCCACCTCGTGAGCGGCCACCTCGGCGCTGCCGCTGGCGCGCACCGCCTCCTCGACCCGCTGGCCGAGCTGGGCGAGCGCGTCCTCGGTGACGGGCCGCCCCTGGCAAGCCTTGCGCACACCGTTGATGACCTTGATCCGGCTGAAGGGCTCGGTGACCCCGGACCGCTTGACCACGATGAGCGAGCACGTCTCCACCGTCGTGAACCGACGGGAGCAGTCAGGGCACTGGCGGCGCCTGCGGATGGACGTGCCGTCGTCCGTCGTACGGCTGTCGACCACGCGGCTGTCGGGGTGCCTGCAGAAGGGGCAGTGCATGGGACTCCAACCCTCCTCACAGCAGACTCATGGGCCTCGCCAGCCTCATGGGCCCCGCGAAGCAGGCACAAGCATAGGCGATGAACTGTGGCCCGAAGACCGGGGGGAACACAATCTGTGGGCCGCTGTAGCCATCCAACCACTACATGTGGGGATTGGCCCCCTACGGGCAGGCGATGCGCGCGTGTCGCACGGATACGGCCGGACGCCGGGCGGCAGAGCCACCAGGGGCAACGCGCCACTGGCGTCCGCGCCCGCGGAGGGAGCTTACGGAGATACCGTGAGCGCCGCACGGAGGACGCGTGGGACTCCGGGGCAGACCGGAGGCGGTACCCGACTGAAGGGGCACCGGATGGCAGACTGGGGCGGCACGCGGCACCCAACGAGGCGGCCGTCCCGGCGGTGAAGAGTACAACAATGAGCCCCTTTGCCTGCCGGGGACCACATTGCCCATACACCCAGATACGGATTCAAGTCCGGCTGACGGCCTTTTTTCACTCGAACGTGTGTTTGGCGCAACCTTTCGAAAGCAACTACCGTTGTGCCGGAGGGAGACCATCGAGAGGGGCCGACGTGACCACCACCGCAGACAGTGCCACCATCACTGCCCAGGACCGCTCCCAGGGCCGACTCGAGCCGGTGCATGCGATGAACGAAGCCACGAATCCAGAGGGGCACAAGCGCTCCCTGCCGGGCCGACCTCCGGGAATCCGGGCGGACAGCTCAGGCCTCACCGATCGCCAGCGCCGGGTGATCGAAGTCATCAGGGACTCCGTGCAGCGGCGCGGCTACCCGCCGTCCATGCGGGAGATCGGGCAGGCGGTCGGCCTCTCCAGCACCTCCTCGGTCGCACATCAGCTGATGGCGCTCGAGCGCAAGGGTTTCCTGCGGCGCGATCCGCACCGTCCGCGGGCGTACGAGGTCCGCGGCTCGGACCAGGCCACCGCGTTGCAGCCGACGGACACGGTCGGCAAGCCGGCCGCGTCGTACGTCCCTCTGGTCGGCAGGATCGCGGCCGGTGGCCCCATCCTCGCCGAGGAGTCGGTCGAGGACGTCTTCCCCCTTCCCCGGCAGCTGGTCGGTGACGGAGAGCTGTTCGTCCTCAAGGTCGTCGGCGACTCGATGATCGAGGCCGCGATCTGCGACGGCGACTGGGTCACAGTCCGCCGTCAGCAGGTCGCCGAGAACGGCGACATCGTGGCCGCGATGATCGACGGCGAGGCCACCGTCAAGCGCTTCAAGCGCGAGGACGGCCACGTCTGGCTCCTCCCGCACAACGCGGCCTACGAGCCGATCCCGGGCGACGACGCGACCATCCTCGGCAAGGTGGTGGCGGTGCTGCGGCGCGTGTGAGAACCGCGTCGGGCACACTCGCCCACCTGCCCCCTTGATCGGGCCCCGGGACCCCTGCGCCGGTTCCGGGGCTCCGTGCTGTGTACGGACCCCGTAGGGGCCGGCCCCGGTCACCGCGCTTGCGGAGTGCGGGGGTAGCCTGACCGGCGCCGGTCAGGCTACCCCCGCGCTCAGTTCCCCTCCTGCTCGGCCACCGCGTTGATGGCCGCCAGCGACTTGCGCACCTGGTTGCGGTCCGTGGTGGACCAGAAGTCCGGCAGCGACGCCTTCAGATAGCCGCCGTACCGGGCCGTCGCCAGGCGCGGATCCAGTACGGCGACCACGCCGCGGTCCCCCGACGCCCGTACGAGGCGTCCGGCGCCCTGGGCCATGAGGAGCGCGGCGTGCGTGGCGGCCACCGCCATGAAGCCGTTGCCCCCGGCGTCCTCCACGGCCTTCTGGCGGGCGCTCATCACCGGGTCGTCGGGGCGGGGGAACGGGATCTTGTCCATGACGACCAGCTGGCAGCTGGGCCCGGGGACGTCCACGCCCTGCCAGAGCGACAACGTGCCGAAGAGGCACGTCCTGGGATCCGCCGCGAAGTTCTTGATCAGTTCGCCCAGCGTCTCCTCGCCCTGGAGCAGGATCGGGAACTCGGGGATGCGCCCGCGCAGCTCCTCCGCGGCCAGCTGGGCCGCCCGCATGGAGGAGAACAGGCCGAGCGTGCGCCCGCCCGCCGCCTGGATCAGCTCCGTCAGCTCGTCGAGCATGTCGCCCCGGTCACCGTCCCGCGCGGGACGCGACAGGTGCTTGGCGATGTACAGGATGCCCTGCTTGGGATAGTCGAAGGGCGAGCCGACGTCGACGCCCTTCCACTGCGGCGCGTCGTCGCCCTCGGTGCCCTCCGGCGCGAGACCGAGGGAGGCGCCGACGCCGTTGAAGTCGCCGCCGAGTTTGAGGGTCGCGGAGGTCAGGACGACGGAGCGGTCCGCGAAGAGCTTCTCCCGCAGCAGGCCCGAGACGGACATGGGCGCGACGCGCAGGGAGGCGCCGAAGCGGTCGTGGCGCTCGTACCAGACGACGTCCCACTCGGAACCGTTGGTGATGCGCTCCGCCACGTCGTGCACGTTCTCCACGGAGGCCAGGGCCTGTTTGCGGACGGCGTCCTCGTCCTGGACCGACCTGTCTCGGGTGGCGCCGAGCGCGGAGATGACGTTGCGCGAGGCGTCCCGCAGGGCCAGCAGCACATAGCCGAGGTCCTCGGGGATCTCCTCCAGGCGGCCCGGCAGGGCGAGCTCCATCAAACGCTCGAAGCCCTCGGCCGCGGTCTGCAGCTGATCGGCGGCCTTCTCGTTCACCAGCTTGGCGGCGCGGCGCACCGCGCGGTTGACCTGACCGGGGGTGAGCTCTCCGGTGGCGACGCCGGTGACCCGCGAGACGAGTTCGTGCGCCTCGTCGACGATGAGCACCTCATGCTGCGGGAGGACCGGCGCGCCCTCGATGGCGTCGATCGCGAGCAGCGCGTGGTTGGTGACGACGACCTCGGCGAGCTTGGCGTGCTCCCGGGCCATCTCGGCGAAGCACTCGGCGCCGTAGGCGCACTTGGAGGCGCCCAGGCACTCCCGCGACGAGACCGACACCTGTGCCCAGGCCCGGTCGGACACTCCGGGCGCCAGGTCGTCGCGGTCGCCGGACTCGGTCTCGTCGGCCCAGTCACGCAGCCGCAGCAGGTCCTGGCCCAGCTTGCTGGTGGGCGCGGCCGCCTCGAACTGGTCGAACAGTCCCTCCTCCTCGTCCTGTGGCATGCCTTCGTGCAGGCGGTGCAGGCACAGGTAGTTCGACCGGCCCTTGAGCATGGCGAACTCCGGGCGGCGGCGCAGCAGCGGGTGCAGGGCGTCGACCGTGCGCGGCAGGTCCCGCTCGACGAGCTGGCGCTGGAGGGCGAGGGTCGCAGTGGCCACGACCACTCTCTCCCCATGGGCCAGGGCGGGCACGAGGTAGCCGAGGGACTTTCCGGTGCCGGTGCCGGCCTGGACCAGCAGATGCGAGCCGTCGTCGATCGCGTCCGCGACGGATTGGGCCATGGTCACCTGGCCGGGGCGCTCCGTACCGCCGACGGCGGCGACGGCGGCATGCAGGAGTTCGGGGAGGGAGGGCTTCGTCATAGCGCGACCACCCTACGGCTCGGGACCGACAATCGGGCGATCAAGGCGGGGACCGGTGGCTGGGTATCTCCTCCTCGGGTCCGGCGGGGTGGGAACCGGATCGGGCTGAGAGGTGTACCAGAAGTGATGACACTGTGGCTCATGGTCACAGCAGATCGCGCAGGATCCGGTCGCGGATCATGAGGGCGGCCCGCTTGCCGGGCAGGTCGACCTCGGCGGCGAACCGGAAACCGGCGCTCAGAAACGCGGCCAGGGAGGGTGCGTTGCGAAGGTCGGGTTCCGCGAGGACGCGGGCACATGTGCGGCGTCGGTCGAGCACCAGGTCGGCCACGGCTCTGAGCAGGGTGCTGCCGAGCCCCCGCCCACGGTCGGCGACCCCACCGACGAGGAGATGGATACCGGTGTCGTGCGGGCGGGCCGGGTAGTACCGGGCCAGCGGATCGAGGTCGGCCCGGTAGATCTCCCAGTAGCTCATCGGCGTGCCCTCGAGCAGACCGAGACAGGGGAAGCTGCGGCCGTCGCCGCCGAGTTGCGCGAGCAGATGGGCCTCGGTCACACCCCGCGGCCCCGACAGCTGCCAGAACTCCGCGACGGCGGGGTCGTTCATCCAGCGACTGATCAGCGGCAGGTCCCGCTCGAGCCGGACGGGAACCAACTGGAAGACGCCCGCGGGTGTGGGGGTGGGCCCCCAGTCACCCACGCTGTCGAGCAGGTCGGCCGTGGCCGGGGTGCCCGTCCTGTTCGCCGCTCGGAAGCGCGCGACGAAGTCGTCCGGCAGACGCAGCTCGAGGGTGTCCTCTCCCTCGGCACCCGCCTCGGTCGGACGGCGGTGGGGAGCGGTGGCCGGCCCTTGTCCGGTGGCGGCGCCGGCATCGGTGGGAGGCATGGCGCGCTCCTCTCGGAAGACGGGTGTGCGGAAGGCGGGAGTCGGAGTGTGGATCAGAGGTACAGAGGGTTGGCGATGGTGACGTAGACGGACTGGGTGTCGACCGGGCCGACGAGTTCGTCGAGGCCGTGCAGCCGGGTCAGCAGGTTGGCCTTGCAGCGCAGGACCGGGGAGTCGAGCAGGCGGGCCGGCAGGGTGGAGCGTGTGCGGGTGGGGCCGGAGGCCGCGTCGGCGAGGAAGCGGCGGAAGGCGGCCAGCAGCAGCCGCTCGTCGGCGAGCCGTTGGGAGCCGAAGGCGCCGATGAGACCGAACACGTTGTTGACGGCCAGGTAGTAGGCGAAGCGTTCGTCGGTGACCTCGTCGGAGACGAAGGTGTCGCTGTGCTCGCCGATGCCGGGCAGCCGGGCGTCGAGTTCCGCGTGCCGGGAGACGCGGAAGTAGTAGCCCTGGTTGTCGCGGTAGCGACCGCCCGCCGGCCAGCCTTCGTCGTCCAGCAGAAGCAGCGTGTTCTGCTGGTGCGCCTCCAGGGCGACTCCGGCCTCGCCGTCCAGCCAGAGCACGGGGCGGACCACCTGCTCGAGGTAGCGCAGGAACCACTCGGTGGCGACGGCTCTCGACGGGCGGCCGGTGCGGACGGCGAGGCCGGTGACGACCTCGGCCAGGCGGGACCGCAGGGAGAGCGGGGCACCGGCCCGGGGGTAGGGCCGGGGTGCCACGAGTCCGGCGACGCAGGAGACGTCGTCCCACGGGTCGAACGGATTGTGCCGGATCACCACGTCCAGACCCGGCACGGGTGCTCCGTCCTGGTCCACGGCCAGCCAGGCCGGGTCGCGGACGATGTCGAAGCCGGGGTGGGCGGCGCGCCACTGCTGCGAGAGGCCGCTGCGCAGCAGCCGGTGGACCTCGACACCGCGGTGCAGTTCCTTGCGGAGGTTCTCACGACGGGAGTTGGTGATGCGCAGGCCCAGTGACAGCTTGAGCATGGCGGCCGCGCCGGTGCGGTGGACGGTGCGCACGGAGGAGGTGGGGTGCCAGGGCGGCCCGTAGGGACCCAGGTCGCGCAGCAGGCCCGCGTCGAGCAGGGCCGCCGTACCCGGGCGGTGGCGCATCTCGCCCCACTGCCACGGGTGCAGCGGCAGGGCGGTGTATCCGTCGGGCAGGGGCAGCCCCGCCCCGGCGAGCCGGGCGGTGAGCAGGCCGGCGGGCACGGTCCGGCCGCGTTCGGTCCAGGCCGAGTCGCCGGCGAGTACGGAGTGGGCGACCGCCATCCAGTGCAACGGGAAGGAGCCTCGCAATTCGGGCGAGTAGTGGCGGACTTCGGTTTCCGACAGGCCTTCGCGGCTCTTGGGGGTCGGGTGCAGCGGGTGTCCGAGCAGGAGGGCCTGCTCGGCGGAGAGGAAGCGGTCGGTTCCGTCGCTGGGACGGTGCCGGCGGTCGCGCAGGAAGAGGGTGGTGCCACGAACGGAGTCGGCGACACGGGCGACGAGGTCCAGGGCGGCGGTGTCGGAGGGCTCGGCCGAATTCCGGTTCGCGGACGAGTCGACCGCTGTGGGCGCCGGCGAAGTCCTGGGGGCGCGGTTCCTGGCGCGTGCTTCCCGCACGAGCAGCGTGGCGACCGTGACGGCGTCGGCCGGCGGGGCGTCCTCCGGTGCGTCGGCCAGGTAGGGCAGGCCGAAGCGGTGCCAGCCCGTCGGGGACCAGTGGTGAACCGGGACGAGCAGGGCCGTCCCGCTGGCCCGGAGGGGGATACGGAGGGTGCCGTAGCCCGGGGCGGCGGTGCCGGTCTCGCGCACCCAGCAGCGCAGGAGGTTCTCCACGGCCGCGGCCTGGGCGGCGGTGTGCGGGTCAGGGTGTTCCAGGGGGTCGGTGGCCGTGCCGTCGGGCCGCGGGGCGGCCGCAGTCCTTCTCGCCTGCCGGGGGAACTCCTCGACCGGGTCATGGGTGTGGGAGCGGCCGTAGGAGGTGGAGGTGAGGTTCAAGACGGCTCCTGAGGGTGACGTTCGGGTCGACCCGTCCGGCGGCTGACGAACCGGCCGGGCGGTGGTGGAGGCGACGGTGGAGGCAGCGGCGGTGCGATACGGACCAAGCGGTGGGGCGGCTGGGCGGGGGGTCGTGTCTTCAGCGGTCCATGCGGTCCCGGGGCCCGGAGGCCGGGGTTCGGCGGGCGACGGACTACGGGCAACGGACGGCTCGTCCGGGCCGCCTCCGGCACCGCTGCCTCGGTCCGGGCCGCCTCCGGCACCGGTGCCTCGGTCCGGGCGGCCGAGCCGCGTTGGTGGCGGCCTCGGCCTCGGCCTCGGCGTCGGCGTCGGCGTCGGCGTCGGCTCGGGCCTGCTCGCCCCGGGCGGCGTCCGTCGATGGACGCGGGCGGGGCTGCTACCCCGCGCCTTCCGGACGGCCAGTGGGGCTCGGCTGCCTCCGAGAGGTCCGGCGCTCCTGACCGCCTCGGCCGGTGTGGCTCCGGGCCACCGCCTCGACCGCGTCGGCCAGGCGGCCGAGCACGGCGGCGACCTGCTCGTCGGTGATCGTCAGCGGGGGAAGGAGCCGTACGACGCTTGCATGGCGGCCACCGAGTTCGACGAACAAGCCCCGCCGCAGGCACTCCCGTTGGACGGTGGCGGCGAGTTCGGGTACGGGGGGACAGGGCTCTCGGGCGTGGGGCACGCCCGCCCCGCCGCCGCTGTCCCCCTCGGGCTCACCCTCCGGGCTCACCAGTTCGAGGCCGATCATCAGCCCCCGTCCCCGCACCTCGCCGACGCAGGGGAAGTGGCCGGCCAGGTCGCGTAGTTGGGTCAGTACGTGGACGCCGAGGGACGCCGCGCGTTCGACGAGGCGGCTCTCCCGGACATGAGCCAGGGTGGCCGTGCCCGCGGCCATGGCGAGCCGGTTGCCGCGGAACGCCCCCGCATGGGCGCCGGGTTCCCGGACGTCGAGGTCGTCCCGGTAGGCCAACACGGCCAGCGAGGCGCGCCCCTCCGCGGACACGCACCCGCCGGGCGCGGACTCCGTCACGGTCACGGCTCTTCGTCCTCCCGCTGTCCCAGGGCGTCGGCCCGCCACTGACGCGAGGCGCAGGCCTCACGCTGCCGGGCGGGTCGCCGCCCGCGGCACGGGTCCCGGACGCGGACATCAGGACCCTCACCGCTACAACCCCGGACGGTCCACATGGTTACGGGTGCGCTCAAGATCCCTGCTGCCATGGAAAGTTGCCCGGTCGACGCCCACGGCCGCGGACGGCCCGTGACGGAACCGTCGCCCGTAGCGAAACCGTTGCCGTCCCGTCGGCGGGCCCCCACGCCGAACGCATAGTGTGTGGTGCCGTTCGCGCACGCCGTGGGATCAGGGTGAACTGGCCCCGATCCCAGGGTGAGAATGCTGCGGCAAGGAGCAAGTCCGTTCACAGCAGGGGGAGTCAGAGCATGCGACCCATACGCCCGTTCTTCACCACGCGTCGAGGAGGGGGCGCCCGCCGTAGAACCTCACCCGCGCTGACCGCCGTCACCCTGGCCTCCGCGCTCGCGCTCTTCGCGACCGCCTGCGACCCGGGCGACAGCGAGGCCGACGACCGGCCCTCCTCCGCCGCGACCGCCGACGACTCGGGCGTGACCGGCGACGGAAAGATCAAGATCCCGGACGATGTCAGGAAGAAGCTCAAGGAACACGGGATCGACATCGACAAGTGGAAGAACGGCGCCTGGAAGGACTGGAACCAGGACGACTGGCTCCGTGAGGCGAAGGACTACGTCAACCCGATCATCAAGGACCTGTGGGATCCCGACCGGATGCGCCGCGCCAAGGACCCGGACAAGGGCGTCGACGACAACGACCTCTCCGGCGACCAGGGTGTCACCGACCCGACCCCGGCGCCGGTGACGGCGCGTGCGGTCTCGCCGACGTACCACGCGAACGCGGCGACGGCGGGCAAGGTGTTCTTCGACGCCCCCGAGGGCACGATGGTCTGCTCGGCGACGGTCGTTCAGGACCCGGCGCACCCGGGCAAGTCGAACCTCGTATGGACGGCCGGCCACTGCGTGCACGCCGGCAAGAAGGGCGGCTGGTACCGCAACATCGCCTTCGTGCCCTCGTACAACGACGCGGGCCGCAGCACCGCCGACCTCCAGAACGCCGCCAAGGACGAGGTCGCGCCGTACGGCGTGTGGTGGGGAGACTGGGCGCAGACCTCGGATCAGTGGATCGAGCAGGGCGGTCCGACCGGTGGGCAGGGTGCCCCCTACGACTTCGCCGTCATCCACGTGACGCCCGAGCAGGGCGGCGACGGCAAGTCGCTGGAGGAGACCGTCGGCACGGCGCTGCCCGTGGACTTCGCCGCCCCGGCCGTGCCGCAGGTGCGGAGCATGACCGCGACCGGCTACCCGGCCGCTCCGCCGTACGACGGCCAGCGGCTGTACCAGTGCCAGGACAAGCCGGGCCGGCTGTCGCTGAACGCCTCGGACCCGACGATGTACCGCATCGGCTGCACCATGACCGGCGGCTCCTCCGGCGGCGGCTGGGTGGCGACCGGCTCGGACGGCAAGCCCGCCCTGGTCTCCAACACCTCGATCGGCCCGGTGACGGCCGGCTGGCTGGCGGGTCCGCGGCTGGGCGCTGAGGCCAAGGGCGTGTACGACGCGGTCAGCGGGAAGTTCGCCGGGCAGTAGGCCGGGGGCGGCGGGGTGTCTCACGGGAACCTTCACCATCCCGCCGCCGTTCGCCCTCGATTCCCCGGGCATAGTGGGGTGCCGCTCCGACCGGCTCCGCACGGAAGCCCGGCTGACAAGCTCATGACACTAGGGGTGCTCGGCGCTCCGGCAGGGCGCCCGGCATGCGCACCGACCGGCACTCACACCAACCGACGGGGGTTCATCGCACCATGCAGTCGATACCTGGGTCCGCCACGCCCCGGCGCTCGCGCCGGCGCAGCGTCCTCACCGCCACCGGGCTCGTCGCGGCCCTGGCGCTCACCGGCACCGCCTGCGACAGCTCGGGCTCGGCCGACGCCGCCGGCGCATCGGGCGCCACGGCTTCACAGACCGCGGACAGCGGCAGCGGCGACGGCAAGGCCAGGATTCCCGCCGACATCGCGGACAAGCTCAAGGAGCACGGGTTCGACGTCGACAAGTGGAAGAACGGCGGCTGGAAGGACTGGGACAAGGACAAGTGGCTCAGTGAGGCCAAGGACTTCGTCAACCCGGTGATCGAGGGCCTGTGGAAGCCCGAGCGGATGAAGTCCGCCCAGGAGGCCAACAAGACGATCTCCACCAAGGACGCCGCCGCCGACCAGGGCGTCAGCGACCCGGCCCCGGAACCGGTCCGGGCACAGGCGGAGAAGACGCCGTACCACGAGAACGCCGCGCCGGTCGGCAAGGTCTTCTTCGACTCGCCCCAGGGCTCGATGGTCTGCTCGGGCACGGTCGTCAAGGACGTCAACCACCCCGGCAAGTCCAACCTGGTGTGGACCGCGGGCCACTGCGTGCACGCCGGCCGGGACGGCGGCTGGTACCGCAACATCGCGTTCGTGCCGGCCTACAACGACCTCGGCAAGTCCGCGGCGCAGCTGAGCAACGCCAAGGTCTCCGAGGTCGCCCCGTACGGCGCCTGGTGGGCGGACTGGGCGTCCACCTCCAGCCAGTGGATCCAGGGCGGTTCGGAGACGGGCGGCGCGGGCGCGGCGTACGACTACGCCGTGCTGCACGTGAAGCCGCAGTCCGGTGCCCGGTCGCTGGAGGAGACCGTCGGAGCGGCCCTGGACGTGGACTTCTCCGCGCCGCCCGCGACGCAGGTCGCCACGATGGGCGCCTGGGGCTACCCGGCCGCGCCTCCGTACAGCGGGCTGACCATGTTCCGCTGCGTCGACCGGCCGGGCCGGCTGTCGCTCAGCCCGTCGCTCCCGACGATGTACCGCATCGGCTGCACCATGACCGGCGGCTCCTCCGGCGGCGGCTGGTTCCGCGTGGTGGACGGCAGGACCAAGCTGGTGTCCAACACCTCGATCGGTCCGGCGGACCACACCTGGCTGGCGGGTCCGCAGCTCGGGCGGGGCGCGGAGGCGCTGTACCAGAACATGAGCAGGACGTACGGCGGCCGGTGACCCGGTGACGACGCCGAGGGCCCGCCCCCTGTCGCAGGGGGCGGGCCCTCGGGCCGTGCGGCGGTGGGTCAGAGCGCGGGGGCGGGCACGTGCGGTGCCAGCTCCGCCGCGAGCTCCTCGTGCACGCGGGCCTTGAGCAGGGTGCCCTCCGCGGTGTGCTCCTCGGAGATCACCTCGCCCTCGGTGTGGGCACGGGCGACCAGCTTGCCGTGGGTGTACGGCACCAGCGCCTCGATCTCGACGGACGGCCGGGGCAGCTCGCTGTCGATCAGCGCGAGCAGCTCGGCGATGCCCTGCCCGGTGCGGGCCGAGACGACGAGGGAGCGCTTCTCGATCCGCAGCAGCCGCTGGATCACCAGCGGGTCCGCCGCGTCCGCCTTGTTGACCACGACGATCTCGGGTACGTCGGTGGCGCCGACGTCCCTGATCACCTCGCGCACCGCGGCCAGCTGCTCCTCCGGGTCGGGGTGGGAGCCGTCCACCACGTGCAGGATCAGGTCGGAGTCCCCGACCTCCTCCATGGTGGAGCGGAACGCCTCGACCAGGTGGTGCGGCAGGTGCCGGACGAAGCCGACGGTGTCCGCGAGCGTGTAGAGCCGCCCGCTCGGGGTCTCGGCCCGGCGCACGGTCGGGTCCAGGGTCGCGAACAGGGCGTTCTCGACCAGGACACCCGCGCCGGTGAGCCGGTTGAGCAGGGAGGACTTGCCGGCGTTGGTGTAGCCGGCGATGGCGACGGAGGGCACCTTGTTGCGGCGCCGCTCCTGGCGCTTGATCTCGCGGCCGGTCTTCATCTCCGCGATCTCCCGGCGCATCTTCGCCATCTTCTCGCGGATCCGCCGACGGTCCGTCTCGATCTTGGTCTCACCGGGACCGCGGGTGGCGAGGCCGCCGCCGCTGCCGCCGCCCATCTGCCGGGACAGCGACTGACCCCAGCCGCGCAGCCTCGGCAGCATGTACTGCATCTGGGCGAGCGCGACCTGCGCCTTGCCCTCGCGGGACTTGGCGTGCTGGGCGAAGATGTCCAGGATCAGGGCCGTACGGTCGATCACCTTGACCTTGACGACGTCCTCGAGGTGGATCAGCTGGCCCGGGCTGAGCTCACCGTCGCAGATGACGGTGTCCGCGCCCGTCTCCAGGACGACGTCGCGCAGCTCGGCCGCCTTGCCGGAGCCGATGTAGGTGGCCGCGTCGGGCTTGTCACGGCGCTGGATCACGCCGTCGAGCACGACCGCGCCCGCCGTCTCCGCGAGGGCGGCCAGCTCGGCCAGGGAGTTCTCCGCGTCCCGCGCGGTCCCCGAGGTCCATACGCCGACGAGCACGACCCGCTCCAGGCGGAGCTGGCGGTACTCGACCTCGGTGACGTCCTCGAGCTCGGTGGACAGGCCCGCGACACGGCGCAGCGCCGCCCGCTCGGAACGGTCGAACTGATCGCCGTCCCGCTCTCCGTCGAACTCGTGGCTCCAGGTGACGTCCTCTTCCATCAGGGCATCGGCCCGGAGACCTTCGGGGTAGGAGTGCGCGAGGCGCTTGCTGTCCTGGGACGCCTCAAACGTCTGGGAAGAGGAAGAAGAGGAGGTCATTTGGTCCTTACGTGGTGGGAGAGTCCGTCATCGGTCACAACGTACGGGCACCTCGGGAGATTCCCGTGGCCCTGCCGCGCCGGTCTGAAGATGGTCGCACGGTACGGCCCGTCTCGTCACTGCGTTATTCCTCCGGGTTCCTCCTCCGGGTTGTCCCCTTCGCATCCGCTCCCTCCACGTCCGCTCCCTCCACGTCCCCTCCCTCCACGTCCGCTCCTTCCACGACCGCTCACTTCCTCGCCCCCTTCGGCGGCGGGGCGGGCTTCCAGTCGGAGTGGCCGGGCATCGGCGGGGTCTTCTCGCCGTACAGCCAGGCCTGGAAGAAGCCGCTCAGGTCACGTCCGGCGACGCCCGAGGCCAGGCGTGCGAAATCGGCCGTGGTGGCCGTGCCGTCCCGGTGGACCCGTACCCAGGCCCGCTCCAGGCTCTCGAAGGCGGGCTTGCCGATCTCCTGGCGCAGCGCGTAGAGGACGAGCGCGGCGCCGTCGTAGACGTTCGCACGGAAGAAGCCGATCTTCTGTCCGGACTTCGGCGGCTTGGGGCGCGCGGGCGGTCCGCCGGCCTCGCGCCAGCGGTCGGAGGCGCCGTAGGCGGCCTTCATGCGGGTCTCCAGCGGCTTGTTCGCCTTCTCGTCGGCGTACAGGGCCTCGTACCAGGTGGCGTGGCCCTCGTTGAGCCACACGTCGGACCAGGTGCGGGGGCTGACGCTGTCGCCGAACCACTGGTGGGACAGCTCGTGCACCATGAGCGACTCGACGTACCACCGGGGGTAGGCGGGTTCGGTGAACAGCTTCTTCTCGAAGAGGGACAGGGTCTGCGTCTCGAGTTCGAAGCCGGTGGCGGCGGAGGCCGTGAGCACGCCGTAGGTCTCGAAGGGGTACCGCCCGACCTTGCTCTCCATCCAGGCGATCTGGTCGGGGGTCCTGGCCAGCCAGGGTTCGAGGACCTTGCGGTCCTTGGCGGGGACGACGTCGCGCAGGGGCAGGCCGTGCGGGCCGGTGCGGTGCACCACGGCGGAGCGGCCGATGGACACCTGCGCCAGCTCGGTGGCCATGGGGTGCCGGGTGCGGTACGTCCAGGTCGTCGTTCCGCCGTTCCGGGTGACACCGGCCGGGAGGCCGTTGGCGACGGCCGTGTACCCGTCGGGCGCGGTCACGTGGAAGGTGAACATCGCCTTGTCGGAGGGGTGGTCGTTGCACGGGAACACCAGGTGGGCGGCGTCGGCCTGGTTGGCCATGGCGAGGCCGTCCACGGTGCGCACCCAGCCGCCGTCGCGGCCCTTCGCGGGCATCGGGTCGCTGGTGTGACGCACGGTGATGCGCATCCAACTGCCCCGGGGCAGCGGGACCTTCGGGGTGACCACGAGGTCCTCGCCGGCGGTGGCGAAATCGGCCGGCAGGCCGTCGACCTCCACGGAGTCGACCGAGCCGTGCGCGAAGTCGAGGTTCACGCGCTCCAGGTCCTCGGTGGTCCACGCGTCGATCGTGGTGACGGCACGGAGCGGCTTGCCGTTGTCACCGGCGTAGGTGAACGACAGGTCGTACGACGACACGTCGTACCCCGGGTTGCCCAGGTACGGGAACAGCCGGTCACCGATGCCCAGCGGCTGAGGCGGAGCACTCGCGGCAACCAGACAAGCGCAGGCGGCGGACGCGAGGAGAGTCGCCTTCAGGCGACGCGGGACACGTGGTCCAAGGCTGAGCGGCATGCATCACGGCTATCAGCGCCCACCCGCCGCACCGCGCCGACGCGCGCCCAACCCACCCGAATGAGCCCCATGGGAGCAAGCCCAGGACCACGGAGGCGCGGTGGAGCGGAGTGGCGCGCGGGCGCGGAGAGCGAGCGCCCCGGACCCGGACTCGGCAGCCCCGGCGCGGAGTCGGCAGCCCGGGCGCGCGGACCAGGGCAGGCGCGGCTCACATCCCCGGTGGTTGAGGCTGGGTGCGGCTCACGTCGTAGACGCCCGGCACGTCGCGCATCGCGCGCATCAGGGCCGGGAGCCCGGCCGCGTCGGGGAGTTGGAGGGTGTACGTGTGGCGGACGCGCTGCTGTGCCGGCGGGGCCACGGTCGCGGAGATGATCTCTACGCCCTCCAGGGCGATGGCCTCGGTGAGGTCGGCCAGCAGGTGGGGGCGGCCGAACGATTCCGCGAGCAGTGTGACACGGCACGCGGTGGTCTCCCCCCAGCGCACGCCGAACTCCGCGCGCCCCGCGCTTCTCATCCGCGCGACCGCGGCGCACTCCACACGGTGCACGGTCACCGCTCCCCCGCGCACGGCGAAGCCGGTGACCTCGTCGGGCGGTACGGGCGTACAGCAGCCCGCGAGCCGTGCGGCCGCGTCGGACCGGCCGACGACCGCGACGCTCGCCGTGCCGAACCCGGGGGCGGCCTGCGCGGCGGGACCGGTCGACGGGACCGGGCCGACGGGACCCGCAACCGGCGACGGGCCGGCCTCCGCACCGGCCCGCGCGACCTCGGCGGAGCCGGCGCGCGCAGGGCTGCCCACGGCGGGTGCGGCGTCCCCGCCGGTGCCCTGGGTCCGGTCCGCGGCGGACTGGCGGGTGGCCAGCCGGCGTTGGATGGCGATGCGGGCGGCCGGGGTGTGGGCGTGGTCCAGCCATTCCCGGGAGGGCTCGGAGGCCGGATCCTGGCCCATCAGGAGCTGGACGCTGTCGCCGTCCTTCAGGACGGTGCTCAGGGTCGCCAGGCGGCCGTTGACGCGGGCTCCGATGCACGCGTGCGCGTCCTCGCCGTACTGCGCGTACGCGGCGTCCACACACGTGGCGCCCTCGGGCAGGCCCAGAGTGCCCCCGTCGGGCCGGAAGACGGTGATCTCGCGGTCCTGGGCGAGGTCCTCGCGCAGGGTGGACCAGAAGGTGTCGGTGTCCGGCGCGGCCCGCTGCCATTCGAGGAGGCGGGAGAGCCAGCCGGGCCGGGTGGGGTCGGCGCGCTCGCCGTCGCCGGCGGGGTGCTCCTCCGCGGGGGGAGCGTAGGGGTTGCCGAGGGCGACCACCCCGGCCTCGGCGGCCTTGTGCATCTGGTGGGTGCGGATGAGGACTTCGACGACCTGCCCGTCCTCGCGGGCGACGGCGGTGTGCAGCGACTGGTACAGGTTGAACTTGGGTACGGCGATGAAGTCCTTGAACTCCGAGACGACGGGCGTCATACAGGTGTGCAGTTCACCGAGGACGGCGTAGCAGTCGGCGTCCTCGTTCACCAGCACCAGCAGCCGGCCGAAGTCGCAGCCGCGCAGTCGGCCGCGCTTACGCGAGACCCGGTGCACGGAGACGAAGTGCCGTGGTCTGACGAGCACTTCGGCGGGGACGTCCGCTTCGCGCAGCACTCCGCGCACCTGCTCGGCGACCTCGGTGAGCGGATCGCCGGAGCGACTCGCGTTCTCCGCGATCAACTCGCGTGTGTGCGCGTACTCCTCGGGGTGCAGGATCGCGAAGACGAGGTCCTCCAGCTCGGTCTTGAGCGCCTGCACGCCGAGCCGTTCGGCGAGCGGGATGAGGACGTCCCGGGTCACCTTGGCGATACGGGCCTGTTTCTCCGGGCGCATCACGCCGAGGGTGCGCATGTTGTGCAGCCGGTCGGCGAGTTTGATCGACATCACGCGGACGTCGTTGCCGGTGGCGACGAGCATCTTGCGGAAGGTCTCGGGCTCGGCGGCCGCGCCGTAGTCGACCTTCTCCAGCTTGGTGACGCCGTCGACGAGGTAGCGGACCTCCTCGCCGAACTGCTCGCGGACCTGGTCCAGCGTCACGTCGGTGTCCTCGACGGTGTCGTGCAACAAGGACGCGGTCAACGTCGTGGTCTCGGCGCCGAGTTCGGCGAGTATGAGGGTCACGGCGAGCGGATGCGTGATGTAGGGCTCGCCGCTCTTGCGCATCTGGCCGCGGTGCGAGGACTCGGCCAGGACGTAGGCGCGGCGCAGGGGTTCGAGGTCGGCCTCGGGGAAGTGCGCACGGTGGGCCTCGACCACGTGGCCGATGGCGTCCGGAAGCCGGTCGCGGGCGGCCGGGCCGAGCAGCGCGGCACGGCCGAGCCGGCGCAGGTCGATCCTCGGGCGGGCCCTGCGCCGGGGCCCCGCGGGAGCCACCGGGCCCGGGGCCGCAGGATTCGTGGCATCCGCACTCATGGGCACCTCCGGCTGCGTGGACCGGCGGACGGGGCGCCCCAGGGCGTACGCGGCACAGGGGTTGGCAACGGATCCCCCGTCCGGGCCGGTGATTGATGCTACCGAGCCCAGCACGCCCGACCGGCCGTCTCTCGGCGAGCGTGAAACGGATCACCCATTCGAGCGATGGCCAGGAGGTTTACGGCTTTCAGTCACCTGACAGGCGGTCAGCCATGGATTCGCCGCCCGTTCCCGTCTCCGAGCATACGTATGACCTTCCCATGGGCCGCCGAAACTGCGAAGTCCAGCCGGCCGTCCGTCAGCCGACCGCTGTTTCCAGCCACTTCGCGTCGATCTCGCCCTCGGCGACGAGCACCGCGGGTCCGGTCATCTCGATCTCGCCGTCCGGCCGCTCGGTGATCACCAGCGTTCCGCCGGGGAGATCCACCGTGTACGTCGCCGGGGTTCCGGTGGCGGCCGGGTCGGCGCCGTCGCGCCGGGCGGCCGCCACGGCGACGGCACACGCGCCCGTGCCGCACGAGCGGGTCTCGCCCGAGCCGCGCTCGTGCACGCGCAGGGCGACGTGGCGGGGACCGCGGTCGACGACGAACTCGACGTTCACGCCGTCCGGGTAGGCGGAAGCCGGGCTGAAGGACGGCGGAGAGAGCAGGTCCCCGGCGTCGTCGAGGTCGTCGACGAAGGCGACCGCGTGCGGGTTGCCCATGTTCACGTTGCGCGCGGGCCAACTGCGCCCGCCGACGCTCACGGTGACGTCCCCTTCGGGGAGCCTCGCCCTGCCCATCCCGACGGTGACGTCACCGTCCTTGGCGATGTGCACGGTCTTCACGCCCCCGCGCGTGGCGATCGCGAGGTCGCCCTCGGTCGTGTGCCCGGCGTGCTGGAGGTAGCGCGCGAACACCCGCACGCCGTTTCCGCACATCTCCGCGACGGAGCCGTCGGCGTTGCGGTAGTCCATGAACCACTCCGCCTCGGCCGCCATGGCGCGGGCCTCGGGGTGCGCGGCGGAACGCACGACGTGCAGCACTCCGTCCCCGCCGATGCCCGCCCGGCGGTCGCACAGGGCGGCGACGGCCGCCGGGGACAGCTCGACGGCGTTCTCCGGGTCCGGGACGATCACGAAGTCGTTCTCCGTGCCGTGCCCCTTGAGGAAGGGGATGCGCGTGCTCATGGCTCGATCGTACGGGGTCCCTCCGGCGACCCCATGATCACACCCGGCGAGGACCCAGCCCGCCCGGGCACGGGACGACGCCGGATCCCGGGCAAGAAGGGTGTCCGGGAGCCGGCGGAGCCAGGGGCCGGGCGCGGGTGTGGGTGTGGGTGGTGGTCGGGGCTGGCTGGACGGACCGCGGGTACCAGTGGTGCTCGGGGGCCGGCGGAGCCGGGGTCGGGTGTGGGGGTCAGCGCAGGCGGGCCACTCGCCACACGGCGAGCACCACGACCACGGCGACGACGAGGACGTACGCGCCGAGCACCCGCCAGTCCAGGCGCCGCCCGGAACCGCGCGGCGGCAGGCCCGGCCAGGTGTGGCCGACGCGGCGGGCGGCCATCATGCCCCAGCCGGCCGAGCAGGAGCAGATGAGCAGCCCCAGCATGGCGATCACGGCGCCGTTGTCGCCGTCGAAGGCCAGCGGGAAGGCGAACATCAGCGAGCCGACGACGGCCAGGCCCACGATCGGGGCCAGCTGCCAGATGCGCAGCCGCCGCTGCGGGCGCAGCTCGACCTCCACCTCGGGCCCGGCGAACATCTCCTCTGGCCCGGGACCGTCCGCGGTCACGCCGCCCTGCGTCTCGTCGGGCCCGTCCGGGCTCAACGAGCCCTCCTCCGGATCCGCGTCACCGCGGTCCACGGTGATGCGGTCGGTGTCTTGTGCGGTGTCGCGAGGGCCGGCCTCCATCGCCACGCGCCCTCCCAACTAGGACTTCACTCGGTCGATCCGAGCATGATGATGGCACGGCGCCGGAGGCCCGGATGACGGCCTGGGCGTCCCGATGCCATGACGTGATCAGGCTGTGACCGGTCGTTCGACCAACGCCAGGGCGAGATGCGGAAGTTCTGTGAGATCCGCCGCAGCCCCGCTCAGCCAGTGCACACGGGGGTCCCGCCGGAACCAGGAGTCCTGGCGGCGCGCGAAACGTTTCGTGGCGCGTACGGTCTCCGCGCGCGCCTCGTCGAGCGTGCACTCCCCGGCGAGCGCCGCGAGCACCTGCTGGTAGCCGAGCGCACGCGACGCCGTACGCCCCTCGCGCAGGCCCCGCGCCTCCAGCGCGCGCACCTCGTCCACGAGCCCCGCCTCCCACATGCGGTCGACCCGCCGCGCGATCCGGTCGTCGAGTTCGGGGCGGGTCACGTCGACGCCGATCTGCACGGTGTCGTAGACCGAGTCGTGGCCCGGGAGGTTGGCGGTGAAGGGCCGGCCGGTGATCTCGATGACCTCGAGGGCCCGGACGATCCGGCGGCCGTTGCTGGGCAGGATCACCCGCGCGGCCTCGGGGTCGGCGGCGGCGAGGCGGGCGTGCAGCGCCCCGGAGCCGCGCAGCGTGAGTTCGTCCTCCAGCCGGGCGCGCACCTCGGGGTCGGTGCCGGGGAACTCCAGGTTGTCCACGGCTCCGCGGACGTACAGGCCGGAGCCGCCGACCAGGACCGGCCAGCGCCCCTCGGCGAGCAGCGCGTCGATCCGCTCCCGGGCGAGCCGCTGGTACTCGGCGACGGACGCCGTGACGGTCACGTCCCAGATGTCGAGCAGGTGGTGCGGTACGCCACCGCGCTCCTCGGGCGTCAGCTTCGCGGTGCCGATGTCCATCCCGCGGTAGAGCTGCATGGAGTCGGCGTTGACGACCTCACCGCCGAGGCGCTGGGCCAGAAAGACGCCGAGATCGGATTTTCCGGCCGCAGTGGGGCCGACGACGGCGATGACGCGGGGGGCGGAAGGTGCGCTGCTCACCGCACCAGTCTCCCAAACCCCGCAGGAGGTGCCGCGCACGAGTCGTGTGACGGCAGGTGAAGGGGTAGAACGAATAGGGTATCGAGTGAGTATGGGCGTTTTTGCGCGGCTCCCTTCGATGGTCGCGCGACTCCTTCGGTGGTCGGAGAGGCGGAGGAGACCTCGACCGCCGGGGAGAAGGAATCCGCTCCGTCAGGGAAGGTGAACCATGGGTCTGCTGGACAACATGAAGGCCAGGATCGGCCCGGCGAAGGAAAAGGTGTCGGACCTCGCCCAGCGCCACGGGGGCACGATCGGACAGAACCTCGACAAGGCCGCGAAGGTGGTCGACGAGAAGACCAAGGGCAAGTACAGCGACAAGATCCACGCAGGTACGGACAAGGCCAAGGGCGCCATGGACCGGCTCGCCCACAAGGGCGGTACGAGCCCGGAGACCCGCACCGCGCCGGATGCGGGCACGAGCCCGGAACCGGGCGCCGGCACGGCGCCGGGCGGCACTTCCTCGCCGACACCGCCGGAGGGACAGCCGCCCACGTCCTGACGGGCGTCAGCGGAGGACAGGGGCGGGGGGGAGGAGAGGAAGGACCCCCTGTGCACCGCTGTGCTCGCGAGGGGTGCGAGGG
>NZ_JBQRUW010000049.1:0-47199 GCF_052663305.1 Streptomyces cyslabdanicus | reverse complement strand
CCCCCCCCCCCTCCGCGTGGGGGGGGGGGGGGGGGGGGGGAAGGGGGGAAGAAGAACGACCCCCCCCCCCCCCCCCCCCCCCCCCGCGCCCGCCGGGTCTACGCGTGCCGGGTCTCCTACGCGTGCCGTCCTGGCCGTACCGGCCGCGTCCCCGCGCCCGCCGTGTCCCTCTCACGACCAGGCCGCGACCAGGTACCCCACTCCGTACGGCGCGTCGTCGTGGAGCAGCGCGCCGGAGAGTCCGGCGCGCTCGGCCGCGCCGGCCAGCACCTGCCAGGGGGCCCGCCCCGACGCCTTCAGTTCGTGGGCCGGCTCCACGTCGAGAGCCATGAGCGCCGATGTGTCGGCCTGCGCCAGCGCTCGGGCGACGCCCGCGTCGAAGGGTTCGGCCCGTTCGTCGAGATACCCCGGCGCCTTGAGCGTCCGCGCCGCGCTGGCGTCGCCCATCACCAGCAGCGCCACGCGCCCGGCCTGAGCGGCGAGGTCGCGGCCGGCCGCCGCGCACCGCTCGGGCTCCAGCGACTCCCCCACGCCGAGGCCCTCGACGGAGGCGCCGGACCAGCCGGCGCGCTCCAGCAGCCAGGCGGCGACGGCGAGCGAGGGCGGCAGCTCGCCCGCTGCCCCGGTGCCGGTGTCCCGGCCGAGCCGGACCTCGAGGTCGACGCCGAAGCCGCGGAACGATCCCCGGGTGCCCTCCGGGTGGGGGCCGCGCCCGGGGCCCTCCGCGGGCCCGACGACCACCAGCAGGTCGGGCCGGGCGGCGGCGAGCACGCCCAGCGCGTCCGCGCAGGCGGCCCGGGCGGGGTCCAGCTCGGGTGCGGCTCCCGCGGCCAGCTCGGGCACGAGGAGGGGCGGGCAGGGGCAGACAGCGGCGGCGACAAGCATGATCCGCAGGGTAGCTCCGCAGGGCGGCCGCGCGTCGGGCGGCCGCCCGCTCGACGGGTCAGTCGCAGCCGCAGCCGCTGTTCGCGGCGACGGGCAGCGGCTCGGGCACGCCCACCCTCGGCAGGCCGAGCATGACACCGGCCGGCTTGGCGGCCTCCGCGGCGGTGCGCTTCTCCCACGCGTCACCCGCGCGCGTGCGGCGCACGTCGAGCACCGGGCCCTCGGCGAGGAGGTGGTGCGGGGCGGCGTAGGTGACCTCGACCGTGACCACGTCGCCGGGACGCACGTCCTGCTCGGGCTCGGTGAAGTGGACCAGGCGGTTGTCGGGGGCGCGGCCGGAGAGGCGGTGGGTGGTGCCGTCCTTGCGGCCCTCGCCCTCGGCGACCATGAGCTCCAGCGTGCGGCCGACCTGCTTCTTGTTCTCCTCCCAGGAGATCTCCTCCTGGAGCGCGACCAGCCGCTCGTAGCGCGCCTGGACGACCTCCTTGGGGATCTGGTCCTCCATCTCGGCGGCCGGGGTGCCGGGGCGCTTGGAGTACTGGAAGGTGAACGCCTGCGCGAACCGCGCCTCGCGCACCACGTGCAGCGTCTGTTCGAAGTCCTCCTCGGTCTCGCCGGGGAAGCCCACGATGATGTCCGTGGTGATCGCGGCGTGCGGGATGGCGGCGCGGACCTTCTCGATGATTCCGAGGTAGCGCTCCTGACGGTAGGAGCGGCGCATCGCCTTCAGCACCGTGTCGGAGCCGGACTGCAGCGGCATGTGCAGCTGCGGCATGGCGTTCGGGGTCTCGGCCATCGCGGCGATCACGTCGTCGGTGAAGTCGCGCGGGTGCGGCGAGGTGAAGCGGACCCGCTCCAGGCCTTCGATGGCGCCGCAGGCCCGCAGCAGCTTGCTGAACGCCTCGCGGTCACCGATGTCGGAGCCGTAGGCGTTGACGTTCTGGCCGAGCAGCGTGATCTCCGAGACGCCCTCGGCGACCAGGGCCTCCACCTCGGCGAGGATGTCTCCGGGGCGACGGTCCTTCTCCTTGCCGCGCAGCGCGGGGACGATGCAGAAGGTGCAGGTGTTGTTGCAGCCGACGGAGATCGAGACCCAGGCCGCGTACGCGCTCTCGCGCCGCGTCGGCAGCGTGGAGGGGAACGCCTCCAGGGACTCGGCGATCTCGACCTGCGCCTCCTCCTGCACGCGGGCGCGCTCGAGCAGGACGGGCAGCTTGCCGATGTTGTGCGTGCCGAAGACGACGTCCACCCAGGGCGCCCTCTTCACGATGGTGTCCCGGTCCTTCTGCGCCAGGCAGCCGCCGACGGCGATCTGCATCCCGGGCCGCTTCGCCTTCATCGGCGCGAGGTGCCCCAGGTTGCCGTACAGCCGGTTGTCGGCGTTCTCCCGGACGGCGCAGGTGTTGAAGACGACGACGTCCGCCTCGCCGTCCGCCCCCTCCGGCGCCCGCACGTACCCCGCGTCCTCGAGCAGCCCGGCCAGCCGCTCGGAGTCGTGGACGTTCATCTGGCACCCGTAGGTGCGGATCTCGTAGCTCTTGGGTCCTTGAACGTCCACTGCGGGGCTCCGGTCGCTGCTGCTGGTCATGCGTCAAGGGTAGGCGGTCCCCGGCAGCCCCCCGGACGGGCGGAGCGCCACGGCCTTCCGGGCCGGGCACCGCGCGGATCCGCGGAAGCGACGGCCCGGCCGGAAGGCTTTGCGTCCACGTGAGGGCGACACGGCCGGTCACTTCCTCCCGCATGGGGGCAACTGGCCCAAAATGACACGCGTGACGGAGCTTCGTGACGCCCTGCGGGCACCCGCGCCGGAAGTGTCCCCGACGGCGGTGCTGCGCGCGTGGCTGCTGCGGCCGGCCGGTCCGCTCCCGGTGGCCCTCCTCGCCGTCGTCCTGGTCGCCCGCGCCGCGCGCGTGGCCGTCGTGTTCACCCAGGGAGGGATGGACAACGCCTTCGTCGTCCATGCCGGGCAGATCTGGCTGGGCGGGGGCGCTCCGTATGCCGACCGGCGCTTCCTGTACCTGCCCAGTGCCGTGCTGTTCGCCGCCGGGCAGGCCGCGCTCCCGGCGCCCGTGGTACGTGTCGCGGCGCCGTTGGCCTGCATGGCGCTGATCGCGGGCGGCTGGTGGTGTGCGGTGCGCCTGTTCCGGGTGCCGGCGTGCAGCCGGTTCGCGGTGCTGGGGCTGCTGGGGCTGGTGCTGGGCTGGGCACCGGTAGGCCACCTGGTGACCCTGGGGAACTGGACGGCGGTCGGCGCCCTGGCGCTGCCGCTGGCGCTGCTGCTGGCCGACCGGGGCCGCTGGGACACGGCCGGGGTGGTCCTGGGCGTCTCGGTGGCGGTGAAGCCGCTGCTGCTGCCCTTGATCGTCCTGCTGGTACTGGCCCGGCGGTGGCGGGCGCTGGCCTGGATGGTGGCGGTGCCGCTGGCCGTGTCGGCGGGCGCGGCCCTGATCATGCCGGACCCGGGCGGCTTCTTCACCCGCACCCTGCCCTTCCTGCTCAAGGGCGGGGACGGTCTGATGCGTCCGTACGACGCCTCCCTGCCGGCGGTGCTGCCGCGGCTGGAACTGCCGCTCGTACCGGCCGAGGTGCTGGCCCTGGCCGCGGCGGCGGCCGGTGTGCTCTGCGCCCGGCTGCGCTGGCGCCGCGCCGATCCGGGGCCCGCGCGGCTCGCGGACACGGCCGCGCTGCTGATGCTGGCTTCCTTCCTGGTGTCCCGGCCGTCCTACGACCACTACCTGGTCGTCGTCGTGCCGCTGCTGGTCGCCGGGGCGCTGGAGGCGGACTCGGTGACGCGCTCGCCGTGGTTCTGGGTCGCGCTCGTCCCGCAGGTGCCCCAGTTCGCCTTCCCGCACCTGGACGGCTCGACCCGCAGGGCGTTCAAGGACGCGGCCACGCTGTGCGGGCTCGCGCTGGTGCTCGCCGTGCGGTGCGCGCGGTGTCCACCGCGGCGGCCCGCCGCCCCGGACGTACGCGGGCCGTACACGTTCCTCGTCAGACGCCGCCGGGAACCCAGCCCTGCCGGCGCAGCACGGCGGACACGTCGGGAGCCACGTAGTGCTCCCCCTTGAGCACCTTGCCGTCGTCACGGCGGGCGACCTGCCCGTCGGGGCCGAGCTTGGTCATGTTGGCGCGGTGGATCTCGGCGATCACCTCGTCGAGGTCGATGCCGTGCACCAGGGCGGTGCCGTACGCCACGTACACGACGTCCGCCAGCTCGTGCGCGAGCCGGTCGAGCGGGCCGCCGACGGAGACCTCCGCGACCTCGGCCGCCTCCTCCGCCAGCAGTTCCCCGCGGTGCGCGGCGAGCTCCGGCGGCACCCGGGTCGGCGTGCGGCGGGCGTCGAGCCCGAAGGCGCGGTGGAACTCACGGACCAGATCGGCGGGCGAGGAACTCATGTCGCGAGGGTAGCCGCCGGCTCGGACCGCGCCGGGCGGCCACCGGGTCGCTCGCCCCTGGTCAGCTCGGCGTACCGCTGGCAGGATCGCGCGCATGCCAAAGCTGTCCCCCCGCATCGGACGACGCCGCGGCCTGACGGGCACGGCCGCCGGGGTCGTGGTCCTCGGGCTGCTGCTGTGGTGGCTGCTGCCCCTGGGCGAGGCCCCGCCGAGCGGAACGATCACCTTCAGCACGGGAACCCTGCGCGGGGTCTACCAGGAGTACGGCGTGCGGTTGCGCACCGCGTTCGCCAAGGACATGCCCGACCTGAAGGTGCGGCTGCTGACCAGCGACGGCTCGCAGGAGAACGTCGCGCGGGTGGCGACCGGCCGGGCCGACTTCACCATCACCGCGGCGGACGCGGTGGAGACCTACGAGGTGAGCCATGGACCGGGTGCCGCGCGGCTGCGCGGTGTGGCCCGCCTCTACGACGACTACGTGCAGCTCGTCGTCCCGCGCGACTCGCCCGTCCGCTCCGTGGCGGACCTGCGCGGCAAGCGGGTGTCGGTCGGACCGCCGGAGTCCGGTGTGCGGCTGATCGCCGAGCGGGTGCTCAGGACCGCCGGGATCGACCCGCAGACGGGCATCCGCCCGATGAGCGACGGCATAGGCACCGCCCCGGACCGGCTGCGACGGGGCGAGCTCGACGCGTTCTTCTGGTCGGGCGGGCTGCCGACGGACGGTCTGCAACGGCTGGCCGAGAAGTTCGCGTTCCGTTTCGTGCCGATCGAGGCCGACCTGGTGGCCAGGCTGCACGCCGAGGGCGGCGCCACCCGCTACTACCGCGCCGCCAACATGCCGGAGTCGGCGTACCCGTCGGTCCAGCAGGGCGCGACCGTGCCGACGATCGCGGTGTCCAACGTGCTGATGACGCGCGCGGACATGGACCCGAGGCTGACGGAGTGGGTGACCCGCACCGTCATCAAGAGCCGCGACGGCATCGGCGCCCACGTCCACTCCGCGCAGCTGGTGGACCTGCGCACCGCGATCTACACCGATCCCCTGACACTGCACGAGGGCGCCCGGCGCTACTACCGCTCGGTCAAGCCGTAGGCGCCGACCTCGGCACGGTCACCGTCACCCGCAGGCCGCGCGGCTCCTCCTCCCGGTGCCGGGCGTAGGAAACCGAGCCGCCGCCCGCCGCGAGCAGCGCGCGGGAGATGGACAGCCCGAGACCGGATCCCTTGACGTTCTGGTGGCGTCCGCTGCGCCAGAAGCGGTCGCCGACGCGGGCGAGCTCCTCGTCGGTGAGACCGGGGCCGTGGTCGGCGACGACGATCGTCGACGTGTCGCGGTCGAAGGAGACCGTCACCTCGACGCTCTCGCCGCCAGGCGAGAACTTCACGGCGTTGTCGATCACCGCGTCCAGCGCGGACGACAGGGCCACCGGGTCGGCCCAGGCCGTGGTGGCCGGGCAGTCGCCGACCAGCCGCACCCCCTCGGCCTCGGCGGCCGGCGCCCAGGCCGCCACCCGCTCGGCGGCCAGCTCGCCGATGTCGATGAGTCTCAGATCCGGTTGCGCGTGCTCGGCGAGCGCCAGGTCGAGCAGGTCGTCCAGGACCTCGGCGAGGCGCTTGCCCTCGGTGCGCACCGAGGCGATCTCCTCGTTGTCCCGGGGCAGTTCGAGCGCGAGCAGTTCGATGCGCAGCAGCAGCGCGGAGAGCGGATTGCGCAACTGGTGCGAGGCGTCGGCGACGAAGGCGCGCTGCTGCTCGAGGACGTCCTCGACGTTGTCCGCCATCTCGTTGAACGAGCGGGCGAGCCGACGCAGTTCGGGCGGCCCGCCGGCGGCCGCCACCCGGGACTTCAGCCGCCCGGTGGCGATGTCGTGGGTGGTGGCGTCGAGGATCCGCACGGGTCTGAGCACCCAGCCGGTCAGCCGCAGCGCGGCGCCGACGGCGAGCAGCATCGCGGCGATCTCGCCGGTACCGATGAGCAGCCAGCCGTGCAGGGTCCGCGAACGCATCTGCCCGGTCGGCGAGTCGGTGACGACGACCGCGACGACGTCACCGTCCCGGATCACAGGGGAGGCGACGACGAGCCGGTGGCGCTGCCAGGGCCAGACCTGTTCCGGGTCGTGGCTGCGCCGGCTCAGCAACGCCTCGTCGAAGGCGTCGCGCACCTCTCCGCGCGCGGGCAGCGACCAGTCGGCCGGGGCGTTGGCCATCGGGATGCCGGTCCGGTAGAAGACGCCGGCCCTGATGCCGTAGACCTCGTGGTAGCTGCCGAGTTCGCGGCTGAGGGTCTCCAACCGCTCGTCCGGGACCGTGCGCCGGGGGCCGCTGGTCCCGTCGGTGACGAACTGGGCCAGGGCGGCGAAGCGCGCGGTGTCGTCGATGCGGTCCACGACCGCCTTCTGCTGCTCGGCACCGGCGACGCTGACGGCGAGCGGGACGCCGAGGGCGAGCAGGACGGCCGCCATCAGGACGATGAGCAGCGGCAGCAGACGTGAGCTCACCCGTCCCCGCTAGGCCGCCGGGGCGACGAGGCGGTAACCGACGCCGCGCACGGTCTCGATGAGCGCCGGCGTGCGCAGCTTGGAGCGCAGGGAGGCGACGTGCACCTCCAGGGTCCGTCCGGTGCCCTCCCAACTGGTCTGCCACACCTCGCTGATGATCTGCTCCCGCCGGAAGACCACCCCGGGGCGCTGGGCGAGCAGCGCGAGCAGGTCGAACTCCTTGCGGGTGAGCTGGACGACCGTGCCGTCCACGCTGACCTGCCGGGTGGGCAGTTCGATGTGCACCGCGCCCAGGCGCAGCGTGCTGTCGCCGCTGGCGCCCGCGTCCTCGTGCACGGTGCGGCGGCTGACGGCGTGGATCCGGGCGAGCAGTTCCCCGGTGTCGTAGGGCTTCACCACGTAGTCGTCGGCGCCGAGGTTGAGGCCGTGGATGCGGGAGCGGACGTCGGCGCGGGCGGTGACCATGATCACCGGGGTGCTGGTGCGCTTGCGGATCCTGGCGCAGACCTCGTAGCCGTCCTGGTCGGGCAGGCCCAGGTCGAGCAGGACCACGCTGAAGCAGGCGCTCTCGGGGACGAGCGCCTGGAGGGCCTCCTCGCCGCTGCGGGCGTGGGTGACGTCGAACCCGTGCCGTGCCAGCACCGCGGACAGGGCGGCGGCGACGTGGTTGTCGTCCTCGACGAGGAGCAGTCGCATTCCGGCCCCCTCCGGTTCATGGTTCGTACGGTCACGGCGTGTACACATCGTGCACGCGCGCGTGCACCATGGCAGTGACGCCGATGGACGCGGACGGCGTCAAGAGGGTTCCGGTTGCACACCCAGTGTCGTTATCCAGCCGGTACGTGCCCCGCCCGGCCGCGCTACGTGACGTGCCCGGCCGCTACCGGATCGTGATGCTCAGATCTCCCTCAGATGTGGTGACGCTGGTCTCATCGGTCGTTACTGTCCCCCGAAACCGAGGAGGACGGAGCCTGAAAGCGATGACCGAAGTATCGATGGCCAAGGAAGACGTGGCCTCGACCGCCGATCTGGTCGTCCTGAAGAGCGTCAACAAGCACTTCGGCGCGTTGCACGTGCTCCAGGACATCGAGTTGACGATCACCCGCGGCGAGGTCGTCGTGGTCATCGGGCCCTCCGGGTCCGGGAAGTCCACTCTGTGCCGCACCATCAACCGTCTGGAGACCATCGACTCGGGCAGCATCGCGATCGACGGCAAGCCGCTGCCCCAGGAGGGCAAGGAGCTGGCCCGGCTGCGCGCCGACGTCGGCATGGTCTTCCAGTCCTTCAACCTCTTCGCGCACAAGACCGTGCTCGAGAACGTGATGCTCGGCCAGGTCAAGGTCCGCCGCACGGACCGGAGGAAGGCCGAGGAGCGGGCCCGGGAGCTGCTCGACCGGGTCGGAGTGGGCGCGCAGGCCGACAAGTACCCCGCGCAGCTCTCCGGCGGCCAGCAGCAGCGCGTGGCCATCGCGCGGGCGCTGGCCATGGACCCGAAGGTCATGCTGTTCGACGAGCCGACCTCGGCGCTGGACCCGGAGATGATCAACGAGGTGCTGGAGGTCATGCAGCAACTCGCCCGGGACGGTATGACGATGGTCGTCGTCACCCACGAGATGGGATTCGCCCGATCGGCTGCAAACCGGGTGGTCTTCATGGCCGACGGCCGGATCATCGAACAGGCTGCGCCCGACCAGTTCTTCAGCAACCCGCGCAGCGACCGGGCCAGGGACTTCCTGTCGAAGATCCTGCACCACTGACGCGGCGGCCCGCCGGTGACGCCGTGCGCCACCGGCCCGTGATCGTGCCGTCGCCGTCCCGACGGCTTCTCATCTCCTCAACACCGAAGGAAGTTCACATGAAGCTCCGCAAGGCCACCGCCGCCTCGGCCGTCGTTCTCGCCCTCGCCCTCTCGGCGACGGCGTGCGGCTCGAACGACAAGAAGGACGAGGGATCGTCGGGCGGTGGCGGCAAGATCAAGGTCGGCATCAAGTTCGACCAGCCCGGCCTGGGCCTGAAGCAGCCCGACGGCTCCTACGCCGGTTTCGACGTGGACGTGGCCACCTACGTGGCCAAGGAACTCGGCTACAAGGCCGACCAGATCGAGTGGGTCGAGACCAAGAGCGCCGACCGTGAGAACGCGCTGGCCCGCGGCGACGTGAAGTTCATCGTGGCCACGTACTCGATCAACGACGAGCGCAAGCAGAAGGTCGACTTCGCCGGCCCGTACCTGCTGGCCCATCAGGACCTGCTGGTCAAGTCCGACTCGAACATCTCCAAGGGCACGGACCTCAACGGCAAGAAGCTGTGTTCCGTGACCGGCTCCACCTCGGCGCAGAACGTGCAGAAGTCGATCGCTCCGAAGGCCAACCTGAAGGAGAACGCGGGCTACTCGGAGTGCATCGCCGGCCTGCAGAGCGGTGCCGTCGACGCGGTGACCACCGACGACTCGATCCTCGCGGGCTTCGCCTCCCAGGACAAGTACAAGGGCCAGTTCAAGCTCGCCGGGCTCAAGCTGAGCAACGAGAACTACGGCATCGGTGTCAAGAAGGGCGACACCGCGACCGTGGACAAGATCAACTCCGCGCTCGAGAAGATGGTCAGCGACGGTTCGTGGGACACCGCGGTCAAGAAGAACCTCGGCCCGGCGAACTACAAGAACGAGCCCGCGCCGAAGATCGGCGACATCGTCAAGTGACCCGGCTCGTCCGGTAAGCAGGGATCCGCAGGCCTCGCAGGGTTCCCCGGGCGCGCCGCCACCTGCCGCGCTCACGGCGGCGGCGCGCCACGCCCTCCTCGTACGCCACACACCCGGAAGCGCGGGAGATCGTGTTCGATTTTCTTCAAGGTTACGACGCCCTAGGGGCGTTCTGGATGACGGTGAAACTCACCGTCCTCTCCGCCCTGGGCTCGCTGGTCTGGGGCACCCTGCTGGCCGCGATGCGGGTCAGCCCGGTTCCGTTGATGCGCGGCTTCGGCACCGCCTACGTCAACATCTTCCGGAACATCCCCCTGACCGTGCTCATCGTCTTCACCTCCCTCGGCCTCGCCGACATCTTCGGGGTGACGATGGGCGCGTCCGACTTCAAGATCCAGGGCTTCCGGCTGGCGGTGCTCGGGCTCGCCGCCTACCACGCGGCGTTCGTCTGCGAGGCGCTGCGCTCCGGCATCAACACCGTGCCGGTCGGGCAGGCGGAGGCGGCGCGCGCGATCGGGCTCAACTTCAGCCAGTCCCTGCGGCTCGTCGTGCTGCCGCAGGCGTTCCGCGCGGTGATCGGACCGCTGGCCAACGTACTGATCGCACTGACCAAGAACACGACCGTGGCGGCCGCGATCGGTGTGGCCGAGGCCTCCTACCTGATGAAGACGATGATCGAGAACGAGGCCCAGACGCTTGCCATCGGCGCCGTCTTCGCCCTCGGGTTCGTGGTCCTGACCCTGCCCGTCGGCCTCTTCCTCGGCTGGCTCGGCAAGCGACTGGCGGTGAAGCGATGAGTTCCGTGCTCTACGACGCCCCCGGCCCCCGGGCCAAGCGGCGCAATGTGATCCTCTCCGTCGTCTTCGTCGCCCTGCTCGCACTGCTCGTGTGGTGGATCTGGTCGACGATGAACGACAAGGGCCAGCTCAAGTGGGCCCTGTGGCAGCCCTTCACCACCTCCGCCGCCTGGACGACGTACCTGCTGCCCGGCCTCGGCAACACCCTGAAGGCCGCGGCGCTCGCCATGGTCATCGCCCTTCCGCTGGGCGCGGCCTTCGGCATTGCCAGGCTGTCCGACCACCGGTGGATCCGCGTTCCAGCCGGCGCGGTGGTCGAGTTCTTCCGGGCGATCCCGGTACTGCTGCTGATGCTGTTCGCCAACGAGTTCTACGTCCGCTCCACGGGCATCGCCAGCGAGGAGCGCCCCCTCTACGCGGTCGTCACCGGCCTGGTGCTCTACAACGCCTCGGTTCTCGCCGAGGTCGTACGGGCCGGCATCCTGGCCCTCCCCAAGGGGCAGACGGAGGCCGCCTACGCGATCGGACTGCGCAAGGGCCAGACGATGACCGGCATCCTGCTCCCGCAGGCGGTCACCGTCATGCTGCCGGCCATCGTCAGCCAGCTGGTCGTCATCGTGAAGGACACCGCGCTGGGCGGCGTGATGCTCGGCTTCACCGAACTGCTGAACTCCCGCAGCACGCTCGCGGCCAACTACGCCAACGTCGTCGCCAGCTTCATCGTGGTGGCCATCATCTTCGTCCTGCTCAACTTCGCCCTCACCAGCTTCGCGAGCTGGCTCGAGCGCAGGCTGCGCCGCAGCAAGCGGAGCACCGGCGTCGTCCTCGCCGTGGACGATGAGGAGGTCAACCCGGCCCAGGTCGGCGGCACCCACGGAACGGGTGCGGGCGGCTCGATCTGACGGCCGCTCAGGCGGCTTCGAGGGACCCGTCGGGGGTGTGGTGGTCGGTGCCGCCGTACCCCCGCCGGCGTCCGGGACCGAGAAGGAGCACGGCGGTCGGCCGCGCTCGCGAGCCGCCGCGCGGCGCACGCCACCGCGCACCTGGAGCACCGGCGTGCGTCCCGCTTGACCGGCTGGCGCCCAGTCTGTTGCATACGTTCTGTGATCGTGCACCGTGCTCCGGCTTCCTGTTCACCTGTGACCCCCAGGACACCACTGCTGGCAGGGGGCGCCGCGCCGTGGACCCGGTGATCGTTGTCGGAGCGGGGCCCGTCGGGCTCACGCTCGCCCTGGCACTGGCGCGTCAGGAGGTGCCGTCCGTCGTGCTCGACGAGGGATCCGGCACGGACGCGCCGCGCGCCGCGCGCACGGTCGTCCTGCGCGAGGACACCGCCGCGCTCGTGGAGCGCCTGGCCGGTGTGCCGCTCGGCGGGGCCGGGCTCCGTTGGGCCGGATGGCGGTCGTTGCGGCGCAAACAGGTGATGCGCGAGATCGCCTTCGACGACGTCGGACCCGCGCCGCTGCACATCGCCCAGCACGTCCTGACCGGCGCCCTGCGCGCCGCCGCCGCCCGCGAACCGCTGGTCGAACTCGCCGTGGACAGCCGGCTCGACGGCATGGAGCAGGAGCCCGCGGGGGTCACCGTCCATACCCGCGGCCCGAACAGCACGTGGTGGCGCGGAAGTTACCTGGTCGGCTGCGACGGCCCGCGGTCGACCGTGCGCAAGCTCCAGGACATCCGCTTCCCCGGCCGTACGGCCGTCGAGCGGCACGCCGTCGCCGCGGTGCGCACCGAGCTTCCCCGGCCCGGCGAAGCGTTCCTCCACCGGCTGCCGCCGTGGCGGACGACCGGCCCCTTCGCCGGGGAGATCGCCGCCCGCCCGCTCCCGGACGACGTGTGGCGGCTGGACTGGCTGCTGCCGCCCGGCAAGGACCTGGTCACGCCCGAACTGCTGCTCGCGCGCATCCGGGAGACCCTCATCGGCTGGACCGGCGAGCCCTCGCCGGCGTACGAACTCCTGGACACCGGGGTCCACACGGTCCACCACCGGGTGGCCCGCCGCTGGCGCGCCGGGCGGGTCTTCCTCGCCGGGGACGCGGCGCACCTGCTGGGCACGCTCGGCACCCAGGGTCTTGACGAGGGCCTGCGGGACGCCGACAACCTCGCCTGGAAGCTGGCGCCCGCCTGGCACCACGGGCCGCACGAGGCGCTGTTGGACAGCTACCAGAGCGAGCGGCGCGTGGTCGTCGCCGCCCGGCTGCGCGCCGCCGACCAGTTGCTGCCGGTGCTGCGCGGGGGCAGCGGACTGCGGTCCCTGGTGCCCGGGTCCGGCCGTGGACACGATGCCCTGCTGATGGACGGCCATCTGGGAGACGGCTCGCTGGGCGCGCCGGGGGTGTACGCGGACTCGCCGCTCGCACCGCCGCCCCTCGACGGGGCGGCCGTCGTGGACACGCCGGCCGGTGCCCCGGTCGCCGACGTGGTGGTGACCGCGGAGGACGGCTCCTTCGTGCAGCTGAGAAACCGGCTGGGCCGGGGGGCGCTGCTCGTGGTGCTGATCGCGCCGGGCACCGGTGTGTGGGAGCGCCGGCACTGGGTGGGCGCCGGCATCATGCCCCGGCTGGCCGCCGCGGTGACCGCGCTGCCGCACCCCGCCGAACTGCTGGTCGCCGAGAGCTACCCGGGCGCCGCTCCCCACACCGTCCTCCTGGTGCGGCCGGACGGGCACCTGGTCACCGCGCTGAGCGGGGTGCGCCCCGCCGACCTGTACACCGCGGCGGAGACCGCACTGGGCGGCGCCGTACATGCCGAGGACCGTGCCGAGACGGGCGCGCGCTGATCGCGGAGCCCTGTGGACCGCACGCGCGGTGCGGTCCACAGGGCCTACGGCGAGTTGACCGGTCCGCACCCCCGTGGTCTACTCCGGAACGTGACCGACACCGATGTGCGCCTGTGGCGGAGGGTCCACATGGACCTCGTCCGCTATGCGGGCTGCGTGTGTCGTCCGGCCTGTTGAACTCGCCTCCCCTCCCCCGGCGCGCGCCGCCCGACCCGCACACGCCCGTACGCTCGTACGTCCACACATGCGTACGTCCGTCCGTATCCCGTGCCGCCGCGCGCCCTCCGCGAATGCTCTTCAGGACGGTGTACGTGTCTGCCTCGCCCCTCGGGTCCTCCGCTTCCGGGTCCTCCGCCCCCATGTCCTCCGCTTCCGGCCTCTCCCCCGCCGAGTCCTCTCCCGCCGCTTCCACGCCGTCCGCGCCCTCCGCGCAGGGGCCTACGCAGGCGGAACTCCTCGACTTCGTGCGGCGCACCGCCGCCGACGCCGACCTGATCGCCTCGCTTCCGCTCGATCCGGAGGGCCGCACCTGGGTGCGCCTGGACGGGCCCGGCGGCAGCGAGGCCTGGCTGATCGGCTGGCCGCCCGGCACCGGCACCGGGTGGCACGACCACGCGGACTCGGCCGGCGCCTTCCTCACCGCGGCGGGCGAGTTGAAGGAGAACTCGCTCGCGGCCCGGCTGCCCACCGACGGCTGGAAGTCCCTCGAACTCACCGACGGGGTGGACCGTGAACGGCGGCTCCCGGCCGGGCGGGGCCGCTCCTTCGGCCGCCACCACGTGCACGAGGTGCTCAACGAGTCCACCGACCGACACGCCGTCTCCGTGCACGCCTACCACCCGCCGCTGCCCCGCATCCGCCGCTACAGTCGCACCGGTCAGACGCTGCGCCTGGAGCAGGTCGAGCGCCCGGAGGACTGGCAGTGAGCACACCACAACCCCCCGTCGGAATCGACGCGTTGCTGGAACGGGTCCGCCAGGGCTACGAACGCGTCGAGGCACGCGAGGCGTACGCGGCCGCCCGGGCCGGCGACGCCCTCCTGGTGGACATCCGTTACTCCGCGCTGCGCGCGAGGGACGGCCTGATCCCGGGCGCCCTCGTCGTGGAGCGCAACGAGCTGGAGTGGCGGCTGGATCCCCTGGGCAGCCACCGCGTCCCCGAGGCCACCGGCCACGACCTGCGCGTGGTCGTCGTCTGCAACGAGGGCTACGCGTCGAGTCTCGCGGCCGCGTCCCTGCACCAACTGGGGCTGCTCCGGGCGACCGACCTGGTGGACGGCTTCCAGGCATGGCGCTCGGCCGGGCTGCCGGTGACACCGTGGGACGGCCGCGCTCAGTCGGCGTAGAGGAAATCGCGGGAAGCGCGGGGGTCACGGGAAGCGCGGGAAGCACACGCCAGGCCCGCGCACCCTTGTGTGTTCGTGCCTGCCCGCGGGTGTTCGCTCCTGCCCTCGCCGGTCGCGAGGCGGACGCCGGCTCAGTACCCCTCGTCGGCCAGGAAGTCCGTGTCCTCGCCCTCCTCCTCCAGCGCCTGCCGGACCACGCGCAGGGCCAGGCCCTCGGAGTAGCCCTTGCGGGCGAGCATCCCGGCGAGGCGGCGCAGTCGCTTGTCGCGGTCGAGGCCGCGGGTGGAACGCAGCTTGCGGGCGACGAGCTCGCGCGCGGTGGCCTCCTCCTGCTCGGCGTCGAGCCGGCCGACCGCCTCGTCGACCAGTGCCGCGTCGACGCCCTTGGTCCGCAGCTCCCGGGCGAGGGCGCGCCGGGCCAGTCCACGCCCGTGGTGCCGGGACTCCACCCAGGCGTCCGCGAACGCACTGTCGTCGATCAGCCCGACCTCCTCGAACCTCGACAGGACCTCCTCCGCCGCCTCGTCCGGAATCTCCCGCTTGCGCAGGGCGTCCGCGAGCTGCTTGCGGGTGCGCGGGGTCCCGGTGAGCAGGCGCAGGCAGAGGGCGCGCGCCCGCTCCACCGGGCCCCCCGGAGGCTCCCCCTGCCCTTCCCTCGGCAAGGAGGCGGTGCCCCCGTCCTCGGCGGACGCCTCGCCGAAGCCGCGCCGACGACGCCCGCGTCCACCGTGCGGCCCGCCGTCACGCGAGCCGCCTCGGCGCGCACCACCCGCGGGTGGGCCGCCCGCACGCCGCTGTCCTCCGTCGCCCCGAGGCACACCGCCGTCCGGCTCGGCATCCCCGTGTATGCCGTCTCCGTCCGTGCCCGAGTCGAGGTCATCCCCGGTGCCCCTCCCCCGTGGGGCACCGAAGGCGGCGTGCTCGTACGCGTGCTCGTACTCGTACTCGGCCCAGTCGGTTCGCCGTGTCACGGGTCAGCTCTTGGCCGAGGCGGCCTTGGGCTTGGTGGCCTTGGCGGGCGCCGCCTTGGCCGTGTCGCCCGCGGCGGTGGTGACCGCGGCGTCCGCGCCCGGCTCCGTGGACGGCTCCTCCGGCCGCACGCCGACGCCCAGCTTCTCCTTGATCTTCTTCTCGATCTCGTTGGCCAGGTCGGGGTTGTCCTTGAGGAAGTTGCGCGCGTTCTCCTTGCCCTGGCCTAGCTGGTCGCCCTCGTACGTGTACCAGGCGCCGGCCTTGCGGACGAAGCCGTGCTCCACGCCCATGTCGATCAGACCGCCCTCGCGGCTGATGCCCTGGCCGTAGAGGATGTCGAACTCGGCCTGCTTGAAGGGCGGCGCGACCTTGTTCTTGACGACCTTGCAACGGGTCCGGTTGCCGACCGCCTCCGTACCGTCCTTCAGGGTCTCGATACGGCGGATGTCGATGCGCACCGAGGCGTAGAACTTCAGCGCCCGGCCACCGGTCGTGGTCTCCGGGGAGCCGAACATCACGCCGATCTTCTCGCGGAGCTGGTTGATGAAGATCGCGGTGGTCTTGGACTGGTTGAGCGCGCTGGTGATCTTGCGCAGCGCCTGGCTCATCAGCCGGGCCTGGAGGCCCACGTGGCTGTCGCCCATCTCGCCCTCGATCTCCGCGCGCGGGACGAGCGCGGCGACGGAGTCGATGACGATGAGGTCGAGGGCGCCGGAGCGGACCAGCATGTCCACGATCTCCAGGGCCTGCTCGCCGTTGTCCGGCTGGGAGAGGATCAGGTTGTCGATGTCGACGCCGAGCTTCTTCGCGTACTCGGGGTCGAGGGCGTGCTCCGCGTCCACGAACGCGACCTGGCCGCCCGCCTTCTGCGCGTTCGCCACCGCGTGCAGGGTCAGGGTCGTCTTGCCGGAGGACTCCGGTCCGTAGATCTCCACGACACGGCCGCGCGGCAGGCCGCCGACGCCAAGGGCCACGTCGAGCGCGGTCGACCCGGTCGGGATGACCTCGATCGGCTCCATCGACCGCTCGCCCATGCGCATGACCGCGCCCTTGCCGAATTGTCGTTCAATCTGTGCGAGCGCGGCGTCGAGCGCCTTCTCGCGGTCGGTTCCTGCCATGGGTTCCACCCGGTTTGCTTGAGTCGATCGCTTCACGTCAAAGACGCTAACGCCTGCCACTGACAATGCGCCCCGACGCACATCCGGCCTGTGGACAACTCAGGCACATCCCCCCTCAAACCGGGGCGAAATCCCTGCCGCCGACCCTCGCCGGAGCTCCCATAAGAATGGATGTTCGATTTTCGTGTCAAGCGCGACGCCGGCGCCGGAGGTCAGATCCGCTACGCGTCGGGACTGGAGTGGGACCGCTTGACCCTTCTGGACGCCGAGCCCGAGGCGACGGGGATCGCGTCACAGCCTTCTGGCCGCACTGGCACGACGGTGAACGCAGGCGGCGCCACGCTCCGGACCTGCGGGCCGGGGTCGCGAAAGCCGCCATCACAGACAGTGACTCCTGATCCTGGCAGGATCTCGTCTCATGAGTTCTGGCCGATGGGGCACCCATACGATCGAGTTGACCGCTGACAACGTGATCAAGCGGTTCGCGAAGGGGGACGACGGTCGTGCCGAGCGCGAGTGGCGAGCGCTTACGCTCCTCGCCATGCACGCTCCTGGGCTGGCTCCGGATCCCCGGAAGGCGGACCTGGCAGCATCCGAGCCTGTCGTGGTGATGTCGCGCCTCGCCGGTGTTCCCCTCCGCGGAGCTGCGGTGGGGGACGAGAAGATCAAGGCGCTGGCCGAGGCGGTGACCGCTTTGCACTCCGCCGTGCCGTCCGACATCATCACCAAGATCCCCCTCAGGCCCGGACACCAAGGCGAAGTGATCGGCCACCTCGACATCTGGGCCGGGACAGCACGTCCTCGGGCCGGCGGCCTGGTGAGGCAGGCCATGGAGGCCGGGTTGTCGTGGCTTGCCCGATCGGGCTTGAAAGCCGGCACTCCCGCTGGGGTTCCACCGGTCTTCGGCCCTGGTGACGGCAATCTGGCCAACTATCTCTGGGACGGCTCCCGGGTCCAGGTCGTCGATTTCGAGGACTCTGGCCGCAGTGATCGCGCCTTTGAGTTGGCGGAGATCACCGAGCACGTGGGGAGCTGGGTGGAGCACCCGCTTGATGTCCCGACATTCCTGGACCGGTTCGATCTTTCCCCGGCGGAGGCAGCGCGCTTGCGGACATGCCGTCGGCTACTCGCCCTGATCTGGCTGTTTCTGCTGGCCGGCGACGATCCCGAGCATCCTCGCAACCCCGTCGGCACCGCGGAACGCCAGGCCGGCCGGTTGCTGGATCTACTGGCCTGAACCCCGCCACAGGCGGCGTGCGCGGGCGAGTAGGCCCGGGACCGGGCCGCGACCGCGGTGGCCGTGGACGCGGGGGTCGTCCGTGACGGCGTACCGCTTCACGTAGGCGCCCAGGAAGGCCTGGAGGGTGGCGACCGCGGGAATGGCGATCAGCGCGCCCACCGCGCCGAGCAGGGCGGTGCCTGCGATGACCGAGCCGAAGGCGACCGCGGGGTGGATGTCCACGGTCCTCGCGGTCAGCTTGGGTTGCAGCATGTAGTTCTCGAACTGCTGGTAGACCACCACGAAGACCAGCACCCACAGCGCGTACCAGGGGTCGACCGTGAAGCCGATCAGCATCGGCAAGGCGCCCGCGAGATAGGTCCCGATGGTGGGGATGAACTGCGAGACCAGGCCCACCCAGACAGCGAGCACGAGCGCGTACGGCACTCCCAGCGCCTGGAGCAGGACGTAGTGGGCGATCCCGGAGACGAGCGCCATCAGGCCGCGCGAGTACAGATAGCCGCCGGTCTTGTCGACGGCTATCTCCCACGCGCGCAGCACCTCCGCCTGGCGGGCAGGCGGCAGCAGGGAGCAGACGGTGCGGCGCAGCCGGGGACCGTCGGCGGCGAAGTAGAACGAGAACAGCGCGATGGTCAGCAGCCGGAACAGGCCCCCGAGCACCTGGGCGGACACGTCGAGCACACCCGCGGCGCTGTTCTGCGCGTACGTGCGCAGCCAGTCGGAGTGGAGCAGGCCCTCCTGCACGTCCACCCGTCTGAGCTCGGTGTGGAACGTGGTGTTGACCCAGTTGATGACGGAGTCGAGGTACTCCGGGAAGCCCTCGACCATCTTGATGATCTGGCCGGCGAGCATCGAGCCGAGCAGCGTCACGAAGCCCGCCGACGCGATCGTCAGACCGAGGAAGACCAGGAAGGTCGCGAGCCCCCGCCGCATCCCGCGGGCGGCCATGCGGCTGACCGCGGGCTCGACGGCGAGGGCCAGGAAGAACGCGATGAGGACGTTGAGGAGCAGGCCGATCAGCTGGTGGAAGGCCCAGCTGCCGAGCTGGAAGGCGGCGACGAGGCCGATCGCGAGCACCATGGCCCGCGGCAGCCAGCGGGGCATGCGGTCGCCCGGTCCGGCGGCACCCTCGGCAACTCCCTCGGCCGGTCCGGCGGCCCCCCGGGCCGGTCCCGGAGACCGGGGAGGCGGCGTCGTAGCGAAAGGGGATGCGTGCGGGGCCGTCTGCCCGGTCTCGTCAGTGGGTGCCACGGTGCAAGTCTCGCCGACGCCACCGACAGCCCGGCACCGGCCCGCGGTCCTCGGGGCCGGTCAGCGCCTCTCCCGCGGAACGTTCATGACCTGGCACACCACGCGCCACACGTCCTTCGCGTCCCAGCCGGCCGCCAGCGCCTCGTGCACCGTGCGCCCGCCAAGCTCCGACATCACGTGGTCGCGCGCGAAGGTGTCGGCGTACCCCGCGCCGAAGTGCTCCGCCATCCGCTCCCAGAAGACCGTCAACCGCATGATCCCAGTATCCCGCCCCTGCGGGTGACCTCGTTCCGGGGCCACCTGGGGAGACCGCTTTCCGCCCTACGGTCTGACGCATGGCCGAGACCGGAGCTCCCCCTTCTCCCCCGCCGCCCCCGGCGTCCTCCCCGCTGTTCCGCGCCGAGCACTTCGTGTGGCTCACCGCGCGCGTGCTGGAGCAGCGACTGTTCGCGTACCACTTCCTGAACGGCGGCCCGGATCCGGTGGAGACCGCGCTGGACGCCTACCGCAACGAGGACGGCGGGTACGGCCACGCGCTGGAGCCCGATCTGCGCGGCCCTGTCAGCCAGCCGCTGCACACCACGCACGCGCTGTACGTGCTGGACACCGTCGGCCGCTGCGGCGGACAGCGGGTGGAGCGCGTGTGCCGCTATCTGACCTCAGTCTCCACTCCCGACGGTGCGCTGCCCGCGGTCCGTCCCGGCCAGCGCGGCTATCCGTCGGCCCCCTTCGTGCCGATCGTGGACGACCCGCCGAGCGACCTCCTGGCCACCGGGCCGGCGGTGGGTCTGCTGCACCGCAACGAGGTGTGGCACGCCTGGCTGTTCCGGGCCACCGACTTCTGCTGGCAGCGGGTCGAGTCCCTGGAGACCTCCCACCCCTACGAGGTCGAGGCGGCCATCACCTTCCTGGACTCGGCACCCGACCGCACGCGCGCGCGTGCGGCCGCCGACCGGCTCGGCCGCCTGGTGCGCGAGCGGCGCCTGGTGGTGCTGGACCCGGAGCGGCCGGAGGCCTACCCGGTCGCACCGGGCTACGCCCCCGGGGAGCACCACTTCCCGCACGACTACGCGCGCACGCCCGGCTCCCTGGCGCACGCGTGGTTCACGGACGAGGAGATGAACCGCTCGCTGGATCACCTGGCCGCCCGCCAGCAGCAGGACGGCGGCTGGCCGGTCACCTGGCGCCAGTGGGCTCCGGCCCCCGCGCTGGAGGCACGTCCCATGGTCACGATCGAGGCGCTGCGCACCCTCAGGGCCCACGGCCGGACGATCGGCTGAGCCTCCACCGGCAGACGCCCTGCCCCACCAGCTCACCCGGTCAGGGCCCGCACCCCCGCCGTCACCGCCACGGCCGCCCCGACCACGACCAGGAACGGCGCCCGCAGCAGCAGCGCCACGGCGGCGGCCGCGAGCCCGGCCGCCCGCGCGTCCAGCACCAGCGTGTGCCCGTCGGCGAACGTCTGCTGGGCGGTGAGCGCGGCCAGCAGCGCGACGGGCAGCAACGCGGCGAGCCGCCTCACCAGCGGCCGCTCCAGGGCACCCGCCGGAACGAGCAGCCCGGCCAGCTTGACGGCGTAGCAGCCGACAGCGGTCACCGCCACCGCGATCCAGATGTTCAACGATCTCCCTCTCGAACGTCGTCACGGGCGCCGCTCCCGCGGCGGCCTCGCAGGTACAGCACGGCCGGCGCGGCGAGCGCGGCCGCCAGGACCGGCACCCCGGCCGGCAGCACGGGCAGCAGTCCGAGCCCGAGCAGGACGGCCAGCACGGCGACGGCCCGCTCGGTCGCGGTCTTCAGCATCGGCGCCAGCAGCGCCAGGAACACGGCCGGCCCGGCCGCGTCCAGGCCCCACGCGTCGGTGTCGCCGAGGGCCTTGGCACCCAGCGCGCCCAGCAGCGTGGTGAGGTTCCACAGCACGTACAGGGTGACCCCGGTGACGGTGAAGCCGATCCGCGCGCCGCGCCGCGTGGGCTGGGCCAGCGTCACCGCGGTGGTCTCGTCGATGACCCACTGGGCCGCGAGCGGCCGCACCGCGCGCGGAAGGGCCAGCAGCTGCGACAGGCGCAGCCCGTAGAAGGCGTTGCGCACGCCGAGGAAGAAGGCGCCCGCGGCCGCCGTGAACGGGTTGCCTCCGGCCGCCAGCGCCCCCACCAGCGCGAACTGGGAGGCCCCGGTGAACACCAGCAGGCTGAGCGCGCACGTCTGCCAGACCGTGAGCCCGCTGCCCGCCGAGGTCACCCCGAAGGCGAACCCGGACAGTCCTACGGCGACCCCGACCCCCAGGGCGTCCCGTACGACGGCGGCGTCGGGCTTTCCTCCGTCGTCGGCGCGCATGTCTGCGAGAGCTGTCTGTTCTGCCACAGCGTCGAGGGTAGGAAGAGCCGGGACCTGTCGTCTTGTACGTTCTTGCGCTCGCGCTGGTAGGCCCCCGGGGGCACGCCCACGATCCGGGAGAAGTGCCGGCTCAGGTGCGACTGGTCGGTGAAGCCGACGGCGACCGCGGCCTGGGAGGGGGCGGCGCCCGCGTCCAGCAGCCGCCTGGCCCGGCGCACCCGGGCGTCGGTGAGCCAGGTGTGCGGCGGCATTCCGTAGGCGCCGCGGAACGCCCGCAGCAGCGCGAACGGACTGCTGCCCAGGTCGGCCGCCAGTCCTGCCAGGCTCGGCGGCTCGGCCATCCGCTCCTCCAGGACGGCACGCGCGCGTGCCGCGATGCGGGCCCCCGCCGTCTGTGTCTCCCGCTGCGGCAGCGCCCCGCCGTTGAGCCGCAGCAACCGCGTCACGGCGACCCGCAGCAGGGTGTCGGCGGCCAGCGCGTTCCCCTCGTCCGCGGCCCGCAGCACCTGGTGGACCAGCCCGACAGCGTACGGATCGTCGAGCACGGGGCGGACGAATCCCGGCGTCCCGCGAATGCCCGTGGTCTCCGCGGCGATCTCGGCGACCAGCTCCGGCCGCGGATACACCGCGCCGTACCGCCATCCCTCGGGCACCGCCGCCCGCCCGGTGTGCGGTGTGTCGGGATTGACCAGCGCCAGCGCCCCCGGCCCCGCGTACTGGTCGGACCCTCCGTGGTGGAAGACCTCGACGCCCTCGACGACGGCGGCGATCACGAAGTGCTCGTGGGTGTGCCGCACGAACTCCTTGCGGACGTAGCGGGCCCGCAGCAGATCGACACCGGGCAGTTCCTCGTACCGCCAGTGCCGCGCCCGTTCCTCACCCGCTGCCGCCATGCCCCCGATTCTCCGTCGTCGGCACCGCCGCGCGAGGGTGGGGCCGCCCCGGGTGTCCGGGCACGCCCAGGTCAGCGGGCGTTGTCAGTGGCCGGGTGCACGATGGACTCATGGTCAGCGACGCACACCGGGCCCTTGAGGGCTTCTCCCCCGCGACCCGTGGCTGGTTCACGGGGGCCTTCTCCGCGCCCACCGCCGCCCAGGCGGGGGCGTGGCAGGCCATCGGCGAGGGTGCGGACGTGCTGGTGGTCGCCCCGACCGGCTCCGGCAAAACCCTGGCCGCCTTCCTCGCCGCGCTCGACCAGCTCGCTTCCACCCCGCCCCCGGCCGATCCGAGGAAGCGCTGCCGGGTGCTGTACGTGTCCCCGCTCAAGGCCCTCGCCGTGGACGTGGAGCGCAATCTGCGCAGCCCGCTGACCGGCATCCGCCAGGAGTCCGTCCGCCGCGGCCTTCCCGAGCCGGAGGTGAAGGTCGGCATCCGCTCCGGCGACACCCCGGCGGCCGAGCGCCGCGCCCTCTCCACCCGCCCGCCGGACATCCTGATCACCACGCCCGAGTCGCTGTTCCTGATGCTGACCTCGGCCACCCGGGACGCGCTGACCGGCGTGGAGACGGTGATCCTGGACGAGGTGCACGCGGTGGCCGGCACCAAGCGCGGCGCGCACCTCGCGCTGTCCCTGGAGCGCCTGGACGAGCTGCTGCCCAGGCCCGCCCGCCGCATCGGCCTGTCCGCGACGGTCCGCCCGGTCGACGAGATCGCCCGCTATCTGTCGCCCCGCCGCAAGGTGGAGATCGTCCAGCCGGAGTCCGGCAAGGAGTTCGACCTGTCGGTGGTCGTGCCCGTCGAGGACCTGGGCGAACTGGGCGGTTCACCCGTCGCCGACGGCGGTGAGGGGGCGGAGCGGCCGTCGATCTGGCCGCATGTCGAGGAGCGGATCACCGACCTGGTCCAGGCCCACCGCTCGACGATCGTGTTCGCCAACTCCCGCCGGCTCGCCGAGCGCCTGTGCAACCGGCTCAACGAGATCGCCTACGAGCGGGCGACCGGCGAGCCCCTGGACGAGCACCACTCCCCCGCCGAGCTGATGGGCGGCTCCGGCGCGGCGCAGGGCGCGCCGCCGGTCATCGCCCGCGCGCACCACGGCTCGGTGTCCAAGGAGCAGCGCGCGCTGGTCGAGGAGGACCTGAAGGCGGGCCGGCTCCCCGCGGTGGTCGCCACCTCCAGCCTGGAGCTGGGCATCGACATGGGCGCCGTGGACCTCGTCGTCCAGGTGGAGTCCCCGCCGTCGGTGGCCTCCGGGCTGCAGCGGGTCGGCCGCGCGGGACACCAGGTCGGCGCGGTCTCCACCGGCGTGGTCTTCCCGAAGTACCGCGGCGACCTGGTCCAGGCCGCGGTGGTCACCGAGCGGATGCGCTCCGGGTCCATCGAGTCCCTCAAGGTGCCCGCCAACCCGCTGGACGTCCTCGCCCAGCAGCTCGTGGCGATGACGGCGATGGACACCTGGCAGCTCGACGACCTGCTCGCCCTGGTCCGCCGGGCGGCGCCGTTCGCCTCCCTGCCGGAGTCGGCGTTCACCGCCGTCCTGGACATGCTCGCCGGCCGCTACCCGTCCGACGCGTTCGTGGAGCTGCGCCCACGCGTGGTGTGGGACCGCGTCGCGGGCACGATCACCGGCCGCCCCGGCGCGCAGCGCCTCGCCGTCACCTCCGGGGGCACGATCCCCGACCGCGGGCTGTTCGGGGTGTTCCTGGCCGGCTCGGACCCCAAGAAGGGCGGTGGCCGGGTCGGCGAGCTGGACGAGGAGATGGTCTACGAGTCCCGGGTCGGCGACGTCTTCACGCTCGGCACGAGCTCCTGGCGCATCGAGGACATCACGCGCGACCGGGTCCTGGTCTCGCCCGCGCCGGGCGTGCCGGGCCGGCTGCCGTTCTGGAAGGGCGACCAGCTGGGCCGCCCGCTGGAGCTGGGCCGCGCGGTGGGCGCTTTCCTGCGCGAGGTGGGTTCCCTGCCCCAGGAGGACGCCCGGCTGCGTCTGCTGGCCGCCGGCCTCGACGCGTGGGCCGCGGACAACGTCCTGTCGTACCTGGAGGAGCAGCGCGCGGCCTGCGGGCACGTCCCCGACGACCGGACGATCGTCGTGGAGCGCTTCCGCGACGAGCTGGGCGACTGGCGCGTCGTGGTGCACTCCCCCTTCGGCGCCCAGGTGCACGCCCCCTGGGCGCTGGCGCTCGGTGCCCGCCTGTCCGAGCGGTACGGCATGGACGCGCAGGTGATGCACGCCGACGACGGCATCGTGCTGCGCCTGCCCGACGCCGATCTGATGGGCCTGGACCTGCTCGACCAGGAGCCGACGAGGGCCGGCCTGGAGTACGACGCGGAGCAGGCGCCCGTCGGAGCCGCGGACGTCACCTTCGACAAGGGCGAGGTCGACCAGATGGTCACCGACCAGGTCGGTGGCTCGGCCCTGTTCGCCTCCCGCTTCCGCGAGTGCGCCGCCCGCGCGCTGCTGCTGCCGCGCCGCAACCCGGGCAAGCGCACCCCGCTGTGGCAGCAGCGCCAGCGCGCCGCCCAACTGCTCCAGGTGGCGAGCGAGTTCGGCTCGTTCCCGATCGTCCTCGAGGCGGTCCGCGAATGCCTCCAGGACGTCTTCGACGTGCCGGGCCTGGTCGAGCTGATGGGCGACGTCGAGTCGCGCAGGGTGCGCCTGGTCGAGGTCACCACCCCCGAGCCGTCCCCCTTCGCCCGTTCGCTGCTGTTCGGGTACGTCGCCCAGTTCCTGTACGAGGGTGACTCGCCGCTCGCCGAGCGGCGCGCCGCCGCGCTGTCGCTGGACTCGCGGCTGCTGTCCGAGCTGCTGGGCCAGGCGGAGCTGCGCGAACTGCTCGACGCCGAGGTGCTGGGGGAGCTGGAGCGCGAGCTGCAGTGGCTGACCGAGGACCGCCGGGTGAAGGACGTCGAAGGTGTCGCCGACGTCCTGCGGCTGCTCGGTCCGCTCTCGGAGGCCGAGCTGGCCGAGCGGGGCGCCGAGCCGGGCTGGGCTCAGGAGCTGGCCGGAGCCCGCCGGGCCATCCGGGTCCGGATCGCGGGAGCCGACCACTGGGCCGCGATCGAGGACGCGGGCCGGCTGCGCGACGCGCTCGGCACCGCACTGCCGGTGGGCGTCCCGGAGGCGTTCACCGAGCCGGTGAAGGACCCCCTGGGCGACCTCCTGGCGCGCTATGCCCGCACCCACGGCCCGTTCACGTCGGCGGCGGCCGCGGCCCGCTTCGGCCTGGGCGTGGCGGTCACCGAGGGCGCGCTCCAGCGGCTCGCCGCGGGCGGCCGCGTCGTACAGGGCGAGTTCCACCCGGCGGGCATCGGCCAGGAGTGGTGCGACGCGACCGTGCTGCGTCGGCTGCGCCGGCGTTCGCTGGCCGCGCTGCGGCACGAGTTGGAGCCGGTGCCGCCGGCCGCGCTCGCGCAGTTCCTGCCCCAGTGGCAGCACGTCGGCAAGGGGCACGGCCTGCGGGGCATCGACGGGCTGGTGCGCGCCGTCGAGCAGGTGCAGGGCGCGTCCGTGCCCGCCTCCGCGCTGGAGAAGCTGGTCCTGCCGTCCCGGGTCGCGGACTTCACCCCGTCGATGTTGGATGAGCTCACCGCGGCCGGCGAGGTGGTGTGGGCGGGCGCGGGCGCGCTGCCCGGGAAGGACGGCTGGGTCTCCCTGTACCTGGCGGACACGGCCCCGCTGCTCCTGCCGCCCCCGCACCCACTGGAGTTGACCGCACTCCACCAGTCGGTCCTGGACGCCCTGTCCGGCGGATACGGCCTGTTCTTCCGTCAGATCGCCGACCAGGTCCGCGCGACCACCCATCCCGGGGCCACCGATCCCCAACTGGCCGATGCGCTGTGGGACCTGGCGTGGTCCGGACGGCTCACCAACGACACGCTCGCCCCGATGCGCTCCCTGCTGGGCTCGGGCCGCACCGCGGGTTCCACCGCGCACCGGGCCAAGCGCGCGGTCCCGCGCGGACGTTACGGATCGCTGACGGCCGCCGCCCGCACGGCGTCCCGCAGCGGCCCGCCGACCGTCGCCGGCCGCTGGTCGCTGCTGCCGGTCCGCGACCCGGACCCCACCGTGCGCGCGCACGCCCTGGCCCGTACGCTCCTGGACCGGCACGGCGTGGTCACGCGGGGCGCGGTGGCGGCGGAGGGCGTGGAGGGCGGCTTCTCGGCGGTGTACCGGGTCCTGTCCGCCTTCGAGGACAGCGGCCAGGCCCGGCGGGGCTATGTGGTGGAGGGACTGGGTGCCGCGCAGTTCGCGATGGACGGCGCGGTGGACCGGTTGCGCGCGGTGGCGAACGCCCGTGAACGGGGCGAGGGCCTACCCGGCGCGGTCTCCGGGGGCGGCGGTCCCGACGGCTTCGGCTCCCCCGACGGTTCCCGGGTCCCCGGTGGTGTCGACCCCGGCTTCCCCGCCGCCGAACTCGGCGGCGGGGACGGCGGCGAATTCGGCGGTGACGCCGACTGGCCGGCCTCCGGCGGTCCCACCGACTGGCTGGACTCCGGCCGCCCGGCCCCCGGTGACTACGTCTCTCCCCGGGACCTCGCCTCACCGGGCCAAGGCGGCCCGAGGGGCGGCGGGCAGGCCTTCCCGTACGGCAACGGCTTCGGTGGCCGCCGTGGCAGTACCGCCTCCGCCGGGACCAGAGGGGTCGTCCTCGCCGCCGCCGACCCCGCGAACGCCTACGGCGCCGCCCTGCCCTGGCCCGAGCCGCCGACCGGCGCGGGGCACAAGCCGGGCCGCAAGGCCGGCTCCCTGGTGGTGCTCGTCGACGGCGAACTGGCGCTGTACATGGAGCGCGGCGGCAAGACGCTGCTGGCCTGGCCGGCCGACGCGGACGGCACCGCCGGTGAGGACCCGCGCCTGCGGGAGGCCGCCGAGGCGCTCGCGGCGGCCGCCCGCGCGGGCTCGCTTGGCACGGTCACGGTGGAGCGGGTCAACGGCGCCTCGGCCCTGACCTCCCCCATCGGCGCCCTCCTGGAGAGCGCGGGCTTCATAGCGACCCCGCGCGGCCTGCGCCTGCGCGCGTGATCCGGGCAGCGGCTGCCACGCGCACGCGCACCCCTACGTCGTCACCCCCAATACATGGTCACCCCCCCACCGGTACGTGGTCGCCCAGCGCTGCATGGTCACCCACCCGCGCGTGTCACCCTTGACCCATGCCCGAAGGCGACACGGTCTGGCAGACCGCGAGGCGGCTGCGCGACGCCCTCGCGGGCGAGGTGCTGGCCCGCAGCGACTTCCGGGTGCCGAAGTACGCCACGGTCGACCTCACCGGCAGGACGGTCCTGGACACCGTCTCCCGCGGCAAGCACCTGCTCACCCGGTTCGAGGGCGGTCTGACGCTGCACTCGCACCTGCTGATGGAAGGCGCCTGGAAGGTGTACGCCACCGGCGAGCGCTGGAAGGGCGGCCCCGGCCACCAGATCCGAGCCGTCCTCGCCACCGCCGACCGCGCGGCCGTCGGCTACCGCCTCCAGGTCCTGGAGCTGCTGCGCACCTCGGAGGAGGACCGCACCGTCGCCCACCTCGGCCCGGACCTCCTCGGCCCCGACTGGGACCCCGACCTGGCGCTGGCCAACCTCCTGGCCGACCCGGGGCGCCCGCTCGGCGAGGCCCTGCTCGACCAGCGCAATCTCGCCGGCATCGGCAACGTCTACAAGAGCGAGCTGTGCTTCCTGCTCGGCGTGACCCCGTGGCTGCCGGTCGGCGCCCTGCCCGGCGACCGCGCCGCGATGCTGCCCGCCCTGGCCAAGAAGCTTCTGGAGGCCAACCGCGACCGCGTGGTCCGCCGGACCACCGGCCTGCGAGGCCATGACCTGTTCGTGTACGGCCGGGCACCCCGCCCCTGTCTGCGCTGCGGCACCTCCGTCCGGGTCGCCGACCAGGGCGACGGCTCCCAGGAGCGGCCCACGTACTGGTGTCCGAGCTGCCAGACGGGCCCCGCGCCACCGCCGGGCACCGCGCAGAAGTGGCGGAACCGCTACCACCGCACCACCGGTTGACCGGCCCGTCCTTCACGACGGGCCCGGTTCCTCCTCCGAACGGTCGGACGGCGATGCCGTCGCGGTGCCGAACGGCCACTTCCCGTCGGCGGAGGGCGACCCCCCGAAGGCACCGTACGGCCACCCCCCGGAGGCGGGAAACGGCACTCCACCGCCGTCCGCGAGCGCCGACGCCTCATGCCCCGCGTCCACCCCCGTGCCCGGTCCCTCGACCGGCGGCCCCTCGACCGACTCCTCGTCCGCCTCGTCATCCGAACCGTCCAGCTCTTCCTGCGACCCCGTACGGCCCCGGGTGCGCTTCTTGAGCCTCTCCCTGTGCCTCTCCCCGGGCCTCTCCTTGGGCACGCAGTGCACGGGCAGCAGGCTCAGCCCCCATCCCCCGGCCGTGACGGCCCCCTCCAGCACCCCCGCCTGGCCCGACAGCAGCCGCAGCACCGCCCACCACCACACCGCGCCGAACCCCAGAGCGGCCCCCCAGCGCACTATCGGCCCCGCCATCGCACCCACCGTCACCTCCAGCCGACGGCGGACCGCCGCACTGGCCTCCACGATGGCGGCCCCACCCGGCACCGGCAAACGGGCGCGGCGCGACCCGCCGTAAACCCCCGTACAAGGTGAAAGCCCCGGCCGTGCCCCTCCAGGTCCCCCCGGAGAAGCCCCGGCCGGGGCCTCACTCACGTGTGCGTCGGTTCACGCGCGCGTGCGACAGGTCACGCGGCGACCACGTCCACCGCCTCGGCGGCGGGCGCCTTGATGGTCACCCGTTCCGGCTGCACACCGGTCACCGACACGGAACCCAGCATCGGGCGAACCGGCGTGGGCACGGGCTCGGTGGCCGCAGCAGACTGGGCCAGCTCGGCGAGGGCGAGCTCGTCGCTCACTTCCCGCATGAGCTCGGACATCCGTACGTCCAGCGCGTCGCAGATGGCGGCGAGCAGCTCGGAGGAAGCCTCCTTCTGCCCCCGCTCCACCTCGGATAGATAGCCGAGCGAGACTCGGGCGGACGAGGAGACTTCGCGCAGAGTACGGCCCTGGCGCTGGCGCTGCCGACGCAGCACGTCACCCAGCAGGCGACGGAGCAGAATCATCGGTGGCTCCCTCCTCGGACCGCGTAGCCGCATCCTTCACGCCCCACCGTACCGCCTTGCGCCGCGGCCGTGCGGGGAGCGATGTCGTGTTCACTCAGGGCTGCAAACATCAAAACCCCCCGTTCCGTTCCGTATCCTGTGCCCGCTCGTTTCCGGTCTGTTCGCCCGCGATCTGCTCCAACAGCAGTGCGAGCACGCTCCGTACACTCTCCATACGAATGTCCGCCCGGCCGCCGTTCAACCGCAGCGCGGCCGTTTTCCCGCCGCCTCCGGCGCCGGTTCGGGTCACGCGCGGCCCGTCCACGGCGACGAAGACCGTCCCGACGGGCTGCCCGTCCTGGGGGTCGGGGCCGGCGACCCCGGTGGTCGCGATACCCCAGTCGGCTTCCAGGGCTTTCCGCACCCCTGCCGCCATCTGGGCCGCGACCTGCGGATCCACCGCTCCCCGCTCGGCCAGCAGGGTGGCGTCGACCCCCAGCAGCCGGTGCTTGAGCTCGGTGGCGTAGGCGGTGACCGAGCCCCGGAACACCTTCGACGCCCCCGGCACCGCGGTGATCTCCGCCGCGACCAGGCCACCGGTCAGCGACTCCGCCACGGCGACCGTCTCGCCCCTCACCGTGAGTAGCTCCACTACGTCGACGGCCGGCGAACTCACGCTTGCGTCTCCTCCAACGCGGCACGCCGCTCGGCGATTCCCCGCCTGCGCAGCACAATGGCCTGTCTCACGTAGTCCAGCCCCGTCACCACGGTCAGCACGACCGCCGCGGCCATCACCCAGAACCTCAGCGTGGCCAGCCAGCCGGTCAGCGCCAGCACGTACATCCCGACGGCCACGCCCTGCGTGAGCGTCTTCAGCTTGCCGCCGCGGCTCGCGGGGATGACGCCGTAGCGGATGACCAGGAAGCGCAGGAGTGTGATCCCCAGTTCCCGGCCGAGGATCACGCCGGTCACCCACCAGGGCAGGTCGCCGAGCCCCGAGAGGCACAGCAGCGCCGCCCCCATGATCGCCTTGTCCGCGATGGGATCGGCGATCTTCCCGAAGTCGGTGACGAGGTTGTACGTCCGCGCCAGATGGCCGTCGAACAGGTCGGTGATCATGGCGACGGCGAAGGCCGCCCAGGCCAGTGACCGCCACGCCGGGTCGTACCCGCCCTCGGCCAGCATCAGAGCCACGAAGCAGGGCACGAGCAGCAGCCGGAGCATGGTCAGCAGATTGGCGACGTTCCACACACTGGCCTGGTTCACGGCGGCGGCCGCGATCTTCCCGCCCCGCGGTGCCTTGCCGGTGCCGGCCGCTCCCGACGCGTCCGCCGCACCGGAACCGGCGGACGGGGCGGAGCCGGCAGATCGGGAGGCACGGGAAGCGCCCGAAGCCCCGTCGGCGCCGGCGCGGCGCGAGGCCGCTCCCACGCCCCTCCCCTGCGCGCCCGAGGAGCCGCCCGCAGCGGACGCCGGGACTCCCGTCATCTGCCCGCCTCCTCGCTCCACGCGAACGCCTCCGCCAGCGGCTCGGCCACCAGGTCGACGCCCTCCGTACCGACCACCTTCGCCTCGACCATACGACCGACGTCCAGGCCCTCGCCGCCCACGAGCAGCACCTGGCCGTCCGTCTCCGGCGCCTGGTGCGCCGCCCGGCCGCGGACGCCCTCCTCGGCGTCCACGGACTCGACCAGCACGTGCATCGTCTGCCCGACGCGCTCCTCGGCCCGCTGGGAGACGAGTTCCTCGGCCAGCCGGGAGACACGCGCCAGCCGCTCGGCGACGACGTCCTCGTCGAGCTTGCCGTCGTACGTCGCCGCCTCCGTGCCCTCCTCGTCGGAGTAGCCGAAGACGCCGATGGCGTCCAGCCGCGCACCGTTCAGGAACCGCTCGAGCTCGGCCAGGTCGGCCTCGCTCTCGCCGGGGAAGCCGACGATGAAGTTGGACCGCACGCCGGCCTCGGGGGCCTTGGTGCGGATGGTGTCGAGCAGCTCCAGGAAGCGGTCGGTGTCGCCGAAGCGGCGCATGGCACGCAGCACGCCGGGCGCGGAGTGCTGGAACGACAGGTCGAAGTAGGGGGCGACCTTCGGGGTGGAGGTCAGGACGTCGATCAGTCCGGGACGCATCTCGGCCGGCTGGAGGTAGCTCACCCGCACCCGCTCGATGCCCTCGACCTCGGCGAGCTCGGGCAGCAGGGACTCCAGGAGGCGGATGTCGCCGAGGTCCTTGCCGTAGGAGGTGTTGTTCTCGGAGACCAGCATGATCTCCTTGGCGCCCTGCTCGGCCAGCCAGCGCGTCTCGTTCAGCACATCGCTCGGGCGGCGGGAGATGAACGAGCCGCGGAAGGAGGGGATGGCGCAGAAGGAGCAGCGCCGGTCGCAGCCGGAGGCGAGCTTGACCGAGGCGACCGGGGCGCCGTCCAGGCGGCGGCGCAGCGGCGCGCGCGGGCCGGAGGCCGGGGCGACACCTTCGGGGAGATCGGCGGGACCGTGCCCCGGAATGGCCACCTCCGTCCCGGCGTCCTGCCGCTCGGCCGGGCTGATCGGCAGGAGCTTGCGGCGGTCGCGCGGGGTGTGCGAGGCGTGGACGCCGCCGCTCAGGATCGTCTGGAGGCGGTCGGAGATGTCCGCGTAGTCGTCGAAGCCGAGCACGCCGTCGGCCTCCGGGAGGGCCTCGGCGAGTTCCTTGCCGTACCGCTCGGCCATGCAGCCGACCGCGACCACCGCCTGCGTTCTGCCGTGGTCCTTGAGGTCGTTGGCTTCGAGGAGGGCGTCGACGGAGTCCTTCTTGGCGGCCTCCACGAAGCCACAGGTGTTGACCACGGCGACGTCCGCTTCCGCGGCGTCCTCCACGAGCTGCCAGCCGTCCGCCTCCAAACGGCCTGCGAGCTCCTCCGAGTCCACCTCGTTACGGGCGCAGCCGAGAGTGACTAGTGCGACGGTACGGCGTTCAGGCATGGGCTCAAGACTACTTTGTCTCTCTGACCGCCCAAGTCGACGGGGTTGGCCGATCTCGGCCAACCCCGCTCTCGCCATCCTGTTCGACCCCTGGTGTACGGGCCGGTCGGCCACTACCCGACCTGCGGGTCGCCCTTGGTGTAGGTGAGGCGCTCCACTGCACCCGGCCGGAATTGGTCCTCGATCTTCTTGCCGTTGACGTACAGCTGGATCGCGCCTGCGTCGCCGAGGATCAGGTTGACCTTGGAGCTGTCCTGGAAGGTCTTGGACTCGCCCTTCTCCAGGAGCCCGTCGAAGAGCATCCGGCCGTTGTGGTCCTTGGCCGAGATCCAGCTGCGCCCGTTGGCGGCGCTGACCTGGACGGTCACCTTGTCCTGCGGCGCGGCCGCGATGGCGCTGTCGGACGGCGCCGGTGCCGCGTCGGCGGGCTTGCTGCTCTTCGGCGTGGGCGAGGCCGACGTGCCGGTGGTGGGCGTGGAGCCCTCGCCGACGTGCGCCTTGGCACCCGCGTCGTCGCCACCGCCCTTGAAGGCCGTGAAGCCGACGAAGCCGATCACCACGACGATCGCCGCGACCATGGCCGCGGTCCAGTTGGGTCCGCGCCGCTCCGGGCGAATACGTTCCGCCTCGAAGAGGGGGGCGGCCGGGGTCGGGGCGGGGCGGCCGCCGTGCTCGGCGTCGAAGCGCGCGAGCAGCGGGACCGGGTCGACGTGCACGGCCTTCGCCAGGTTCCGGATGTGGCCGCGGGCGTAGACGTCGCCGCCGCAGGGCGCGAAGTCGTCGGCCTCAATGGCGTGCACGATGGCGACGCGGACCCGGGTGGCGCTGGTGACGTCGTCGACGGTCAGCCCGGCGGCGAGCCGTGCCTCCTTCAGGGCGCGGCCGACGGAGGGGCGGGCTTCCTCGGAAACGTCTTCGAAGGGACGCTCGTCTTCAGGGGAGTTGCCGATGGACACGGGGGCGCCTTTCGAGCGTGTAGCCGCCTGTGCTGGGGGTTCAGTCTAGGGATGTGCCAAAGGATGAAGCGAACCGGCGGTAGGACTTTGTACGCCATCGGAATGGCCGGACAATCCGATGGTGGGACAGATGTGGCGTCCGGGGTGGGACCCGCACCGGTCCTCTCGCTCAACTTGACGTACGCCCGTGCGAAACGGTTGCCCGCGGCTCGCTAACGGGTGGATCACGGTCCACGTGCCCACCCGCGGCCAGCACATCCGCCGGACGGTGTCTTCCTGCTACCCCTCAGACTCCCCACGAATCACGGCGAGCACGCCGTCCAACTCGTCGGGCTTCACGAGAACGTCACGCGCCTTGGATCCCTCGCTGGGCCCGACGATGCCCCGGGACTCCATGAGGTCCATCAGGCGCCCCGCCTTGGCGAAACCGACCCGCAGCTTGCGCTGGAGCATGGACGTCGAGCCGAACTGCGTGGAGACGACCAGTTCGGCCGCCTGGCACAGCAGGTCGAGGTCGTCGCCGATGTCCTCGTCGATCTCCTTCTTCTGCTTGCCGCCGACGACGACGTCGTCCCGGAAGACCGGAGCCATCTGGTCCTTGCAGTGCTGGACGACCTCCTGGACCTCCGCCTCGGTCACGAACGCGCCCTGAAGACGGGTCGGCTTGCTCGCGCCCATCGGCAGGAACAGCCCGTCGCCCTTGCCGATCAGTTTCTCGGCGCCCGGCTGGTCGAGGATGACGCGCGAGTCGGCCAGCGAGGAGGTGGCGAACGCGAGCCGGGACGGCACGTTGGCCTTGATCAGACCGGTGACCACGTCGACCGAGGGGCGCTGGGTGGCGAGCACCAGGTGGATACCGGCGGCCCGCGCGAGCTGGGTGATGCGCACGATCGCGTCCTCCACGTCGCGCGGCGCGACCATCATCAGGTCGGCGAGCTCGTCCACGATCACCAGCAGGTACGGGTACGGCTTCAGCTCCCGTTCGCTGCCCTCCGGCGCCTTGACCTTGCCGTTGCGCACGGCCTCGTTGAAGTCGTCGATGTGCCGGAACCCGTACGCCGCCAGGTCGTCGTACCGCAGGTCCATCTCGCGTACGACCCACTGCAGGGCCTCGGCGGCCCGCTTGGGGTTGGTGATGATCGGCGTGATCAGGTGCGGGACGCCCTCGTACGCGGTCAGTTCGACGCGCTTGGGGTCGACGAGGACCATGCGCACGTCCTCCGGGGTCGCCCGCATCATGATCGAGGTGATCAGGCAGTTGATGCAGGAGGACTTGCCGGAGCCGGTGGCGCCGGCGACCAGGATGTGCGGCATCTTCGCGATGTTGGCCATCACGTAGCCGCCCTCGACGTCCTTGCCGAGCGCGACGAGCATCGGGTGGTCGTCCTCGGCGGCGGCCGCGAGGCGCAGCACGTCCCCGAGGTTCACCATCTCCCGGTCGGTGTTGGGGATCTCGATGCCGACCGCGGACTTGCCGGGGATCGGGCTGATGATCCGCACGTCCGGGCTCGCGACGGCGTACGCGATGTTCTTGGCCAGCGCGGTGATGCGCTCGACCTTCACGGCGGGCCCGAGTTCGACCTCGTAGCGCGTGACCGTCGGGCCACGGGTGAACCCGGTGACGCGAGCGTCGACCTTGAACTCGGTGAAGACGTTGGTGAGCGCGTCGACGATGGCGTCGTTGGCCGCGCTGCGCGCCTTGCCCGGGCCGCCCCGCTCAAGCAGGTCCAGTGAGGGCAGGGAGTAGGTGATGTCGCCGGCGAGCTGGAGCTGCTCGGCGCGCGCCGGCAGGTCGCGGGGCTGGGGCGCCGGGGTCTTCGTGAGGTCGGGGACCCCGGACGGCTGCCGGCTCGCGGGCCGCTCGGCCGGCGCGTCCTGCGGGGACCGCCCGGTCCGGCCGTCCTCGTCGGGGCGGCCGTCCTCGCCGGGGCGGCCGTCCTCGCCGGGGCGTGCGGCGGGCACGGGCGTCGGGGTGGTGCTCTCGCCCCGGTCGCCCACGCCGACGCCCTGGGTGAGGTCCGCGACGATCGGCGAGGGCGGCATGCCGTGCAGCACCGCGCCGTCGAGTGCGGCGGCGGCAGCGGCGGCGACGTCAACGGCGTCCATCTGCCGTTCCATGTCCGGCTGCGGCACCGCCGAGCGACGGGGGCGGGAACGCCGCCTGGAGAGGGCCTCCTGCTCCGCGGTGTCCGGGTCGTAGTCCTGGGGGGCGCTCGGCCGCCTGCGGGAGCGCGCCGGCAGTACCTCGCGCCACTGCTCCTCGTAGCGCGAGTCGTCGTCGCTGTACTCGTCGGTCTCCGGGTCGTGCACGATGCCGAGCTTCGTCCCGAGCAGCCGCAGCCGTTGCGGAATCGCGTTGACCGGGGTCGCGGTGACGACCAGCAGGCCGAACACCGTGAGCAGCACGAGCAGCGGTACGGCGAGTACCTTGCCCACGGCGAACGTCAGAGGGGTCGCCGCGCCCCAGCCGATGAGCCCCCCGGCGTCTCTTATCTCCTGCATGCCGTCGCTGCGGGCGGGCGAGCCGCAGGCGAGGTGGACCTGCCCCAGCACGCCGATCACCAGGGCGGACAGTCCGATGACGATCCGGCCGTTGGCCTCGGGCTTCTCGGGGTGCCGGATGAAGCGGACGGCGATGACCGCGATCAGGATCGGCACCAGCAGGTCCAGCCGGCCGAAGGCGCCGGTCACCAGGATCTCGACCAGGTCGCCGACGGGCCCGCGCAGATCGGCCCAGGTGCCGGCGGCGACGATCAGGGCGACGGCGAGCAGCAGCAGTGCGACGCCGTCCTTGCGGTGCGCGGGATGGAGGTTCTTGGCGCCCTGTCCCACTCCGCGGAATACGGCGCCGACGGCGTGCGCGAGCCCGAGCCAGAGGGCGCGCACGACCCGGTACACGCCCCCCGTCGGGCTGGGCGCCGGCCTGGACGCGGGCTTGCCCCCGGCCTTCTTGGCAGGCGCCTTCTTGGCGGGGGCCTTCTTCGCGGCGGTCTTCCTCGGCGGAGCCGCTCCGGGAGCGGCAGCCTTCTTCGCGGGCTGCTTCTTGGCTGCGGAGGGACGTGAGGCCATGGGTGTGAGGTTACCGGGGGAGACGACAGCGGACACGTGCGCCCGCTGCTTCACCCGTTCGTGTCGTGTCCGGAGAGGAGCCGGGCTGACACACCCTCAAGAGCTGTACGTCACGGGAGGCGTGGCCCGACTCCGCCGCTCGCCGAGTGGGCCGGCGCCCCGCGCCCCGGATGCGGCCTCAGCCCTGCGAAGGCACCGACGACGCGCTCCCCGTACCCGGTTCCAGCGCGTCCAGGGCGCGTCGCAGACCCGTCAGCTTGCGCTCCAGGTGGGCCGCCGTGGCCACCGCGGCCGCGTCGGCGGACTCGTCGTCCAACTGCTTGGAGAGGGCCTCCGCCTGCTCCTCGACGGCGGCGAGACGGGCCGAGAGTTCGGCGAGCAGGCCGGCCGACTCCTTGCCGTCGCCCACCGCGCCTTTGCCGCCGCCCTCCAACTGGAGCCGCAGCAGGGCCGCCTGCTCCTTCAGCTGACAGTTCTTCATGTACAGGTCCACGAAGACCGAGACCTTCGCGCGCAGCACCCACGGGTCGAACGGCTTGGAGATGTAGTCCACCGCGCCCGCCGCATAACCGCGGAAGGTGTGGTGGGGGGCCGTGGTTGATCGCGGTGAGGAAGATGATCGGGATGTCCCGGGTCCTCTCCCGCCGCTTGATGTGCGCGGCCGTCTCGAAGCCGTCCATGCCCGGCATCTGGACGTCCAGCAGAATGACCGCGAAGTCGTCCGTGAGCAGTGCTTTGAGCGCTTCCTCCCCGGACGATGCCCGCACCAGCGTCTGATCGAGCGCAGAGAGGATGGCCTCCAGCGCCAGCAGATTCTCCGGCCGGTCATCGACCAGGAGGATCTTGGCCTTCTGCACCATGGCCCGCCCTCCTCGCCCCGGCTTGGGGCCACCCCTGTCCGCAGGAACCGGGGAGGCACCGGCGGGTGCCGCCCCGGAGGACGACTTCCTTGCGTCGCCCGTCCTTGTGCCGGTCATCGTAGCCGCACCCCGTCCGTCGCCACACCCTGTCACCGTGATGTCACTGTGCACCTGGCGGAAACGCCGCGGGAGACCAGAAGGTTCCCCGGAATCCGCACCTCTACACGGCTCCGGGGCCTCCGAGTCGACAACGTCCCACACCCTCCGAAGGTTCCGGTCACCGCCGCGCCGTCACTCCCCGCTCATCCACTGCGCCATCACGGTCAGCAGGTGATCGGGGTCGACGGGCTTGGTCACGTAGTCGGAGGCACCCGACTCGATCGCCTTCTCCCGGTCGCCCTTCATCGCCTTCGCGGTCAGCGCGATGATCGGCAGCCCGGCGAACTGCGGCATCCGCCGGATCGCCGTGGTCGTCGCATAACCGTCCATCTCCGGCATCATGATGTCCATCAGGACGACCGCCACGTCGTCGTGCTGCTCCAGCACCTCGATGCCCTCGCGGCCGTTCTCGGCGTACAGCACGGACAGGCCGTGCTGTTCCAGGACGCTGGTCAGGGCGAAGACGTTGCGGATGTCGTCGTCGACGATGAGCACCTTCTCGCCGCCGAACCGGATGTCGCGGTGCCCCTGCGGGACCGTTTCGGGCTCCGCGGGGCCCGCCGACGCCACCACCCACTGCTCCTGAAGCGGTTGCCCGTGCTGCGCCGGCCTCGGCTCGGTGGGAGGCAGGGCCTTGCGGCGGCGCCGGAAGAGCGCGGCCGGGCCGTGCTGCGCCTCCTGGTACGACTTCACCTCCGCCGGCGTCTCGGCCTGCGCGGCGGCCTGTCCGGACGGGTCCGGCTCGGGGGCGGCGACCAGTTCGCCGGCGTCCAGCACGGAGCCGGGCTGCTGATAGCCCTGCGGCGGCAGGTCCCCCGGGTGCAGCGGCAGGTACAGGGTGAACGTGGAGCCGCGGCCCGGCTCGCTCTGGGCGTGGATCTCGCCGCCGAGCAGTTGCGCGATCTCTCGTGAGATGGACAGCCCGAGACCGGTGCCGCCGTACTTGCGGCTGGTGGTGCCGTCGGCCTGCTTGAACGCCTCGAAGATCACCCGCATCTTGCTGGCCGCGATGCCGATGCCGGTGTCGGTGACGGAGAAGGCGATCATGCCCGCGTCCGGGTCGGTCAGCGAACCGGCCTCCAGCAACTGCTCGCGGATCGCCTGCGGAACGTCGTCCCGGGCGGGCCGGATGACCAGCTCCACCGACCCGGAGTCGGTGAACTTCACCGCGTTGGACAGCAGGTTGCGCAGGACCTGGAGCAGCCGCTGCTCGTCGGTGTGCAGGGTCGCGGGCAGCTCAGGCGACACCCGTACGGACAGGTCGAGGCCCTTCTCCGCGGTCAGCGGGCGGAAGGTGGCCTCCACGTAGTCGATCAGCTGGACGAGCGCGATGCGCGTCGGGGAGACGTCCATCTTGCCCGCCTCGACCTTCGACAGGTCCAGGATGTCGTTGATCAGCTGGAGCAGGTCGGAGCCCGCGCCGTGGATCGTCTCGGCGAACTCGACCTGCTTCGGGGAGAGGTTGCCCTCGGCGTTGTCGGCGAGCAGTTTGGCCAGAATCAGCAGGGAGTTGAGCGGCGTACGCAGCTCGTGTGACATGTTGGCCAGGAACTCGCTGCGGTAGCGCATGGAGACGGCGAGCTGCTCGGCGCGCTCCTCCAGGACCTGCCGGGCCTCCTCGATCTCGGAGTTCTTCGCCTCGATGTCGCGGTTCTGCTGGGCCAGCAGCTCGGCCTTCTCCTCCAGTTCGGCGTTGGAGGCCTGAAGGGCCTTCTGCCGCTGCTCCAGCTCCGCCGACCTCAGGCGCAGTTGCTCGGTCAGCTCCTGGGACTGCTTCAGCAGCAGTTCGGTCTTGGTGTTGACGGAGATGGTGTTGACACTGGTCGCGATCATCTCCGCGATCTGGTTCAGGAAGTCCTTCTGGATGTGCGTGAACGGCGTGAACGACGCCAGCTCGATGACACCGAGCACCGTCCCCTCGAACAGCACCGGCAGCACGATCACCTGCGCGGGCGGCGCCTCGCCGAGCCCGGAGGAGATCTTCAGATAGCCGCTGGGCGCGTTCTCGACGAGGATGGTGCGCCGCTCCTGCGCGGCGGTCCCGATCAGCCCCTCGCCCGGCCCGAACGACGTCGGCATGGAGCCCAGCGAGTAGCCGTAGGAACCCAGCATCCGCAGCTCGTAGGAGTCCTCGCCCTCGCCCCCGAGGTCCGTGTCGTCGGCGAGCGGCATGGCGACGAAGAAGGCACCGTGCTGCGCCGAGACCACCGGCGTCAGCTCGCTCATGATCAGCGAGGCCACGTCCTGGAGGTCGCGGCGGCCCTGCATCAGCGCGGAGATACGGGCGAGATTGCCCTTGAGCCAGTCCTGCTCCTTGTTGGCGATCGTGGTGTCGCGCAGGTTGGCGATCATCTTGTTGATGTAGTCCTGGAGCTCCTGGATCTCGCCGGAGGCATCGACGTCGATCTTCAGGTTCAGGTCGCCGCGGGTGACCGCGGTGGCCACGCGCGCGATGGCGCGCACCTGCCGGGTGAGGTTCCCGGCCATCTCGTTCACGGACTCGGTCAGGTCCCGCCACGTGCCGTCGACGTCGCGCACGCGTGCCTGGCCGCCGAGCTGGCCCTCGGTGCCCACCTCGCGAGCGACCCGGGTGACCTCCTCGGCGAAGCTGGACAGCTGGTCGACCATCGTGTTGATGGTCGTCTTCAGCTCCAGGATCTCCCCGCGCGCGTCGATGTCGATCTTCTTGGTCAGATCGCCCTTGGCGATGGCGGTGGTGACCATGGCGATGTTGCGCACCTGACCGGTCAGGTTGGACGCCATCTGGTTCACCGACTCGGTGAGGTCCTTCCAGGTGCCCGCCACGCCCGGGACGTACGCCTGGCCGCCGAGGATGCCGTCCGTGCCCACTTCGCGGGCCACCTTGGTGACCTGGTCGGCGAACGAACTCAGCGTCTTCACCATGGTGTTGAACGTGTCCGCGAGCTGCGCGACCTCACCGCGCGCCTCGATGGTCACCGTCCGCGTCAGATCGCCGTTGGCGACCGCGTTCGCGACCTGGGAGATGTTGCGCACCTGCATGGTCAGGTTGTTGGCCATCAGGTTGACGTTGTCGCTGAGGTCCTTCCAGATGCCCACGACGCCGGCGACGTGCGCCTGGCCGCCGAGGATGCCCTCGGTGCCCACCTCACGGGCCACCCGCGTGACCTGCTCGGCGAAGGACGACAGCTGGTCGACCATCGTGTTGACGGTGGTGACGAGCTCGAGGATCTCGCCCTTGGCGTCGACGGTGATCTTCTTCGACAGGTCGCCCTTGGCGACGGCGGTCGTGACCTCGGCGATGTTGCGCACCTGACTGGTCAGGTTGTTCGCCATGAAGTTCACGGACTGGGTGAGGTCCTTCCAGGTGCCGGAGACGCCCTGGACCTCGGCCTGACCACCCAGGATGCCCTCCGTGCCCACCTCACGGGCCACCCTTGTGACCTCCTGGGCGAACGAGGAGAGCTGGTCCACCATCGTGTTCAGGGTGTTCTTCAGCTCCAGGATCTCCCCGCGCGCGTCCACGGTGATCTTCTGCGAGAGGTCACCGCGCGCCACGGCGGTGGCGACCTGGGCGATGTTGCGCACCTGGGCGGTGAGGTTGCCGGCCATGCCGTTCACGGAGTCCGTGAGGTCCCGCCACACACCGGCGACCCCGGGCACCTGCGCCTGCCCGCCCAGCCGGCCCTCGGTGCCCACCTCCCGGGCGACCCGGGTGACCTGGTCGGCGAACGCGGAGAGCTGGTCGACCATCGTGTTGATGGTGTTCTTCAGCTCCAGGATCTCCCCGCGCGCGTCGACGTCGATCTTCTGCGAGAGGTCACCGCGCGCCACGGCCGTCGTCACCTGGGCGATCTGCCGCACCTGCGAGGTGAGGTTCCCGGCCATGAAGTTGACGGAGTCGGTGAGCTCCTTCCACGTGCCCGACACGCCCGGCACCACCGCCTGACCGCCCAGGCGGCCCTCCGTGCCCACGTCCCGGGCCATCCGGGTCACCTGGTCCGCGAACGACGACAGCTGGTCCACCATCGTGTTCACGGTGTTCTTCAGCTGGAGCATCTCGCCGGAGACGTCCACGGTGACCTTCTGCGACAGGTCGCCGTTCGCCACGGCCGTCGTCACCTGGGCGATGTTCCTCACCTGCCCGGTGAGGTTGCGGAACGCGGTGTTGACGGAGTCGGTGAGGTCCTTCCAGGTCCCCGCCGCGCCCGCCACCTGCGCCTGACCGCCCAGCTCGCCCTCGACCCCGATCTCCCGCGCCACCCGCGTGACCTCGGCACCGAACGACGACAGCTGGTCCACCATGCCGTTGACGGTGTTCTTCAGCTCCAGCATCTCGCCGGCCACGTCGACGGTGACCTTCTGCGACAGATCACCGCTGGCCACGGCCGTCGTCACGGTGGCGATGTCCCTCACCTGCGTGGTGAGGTTCCGGAACACCGTGTTGACGGAGTCCGTCAGGTCCTTCCAGGTGCCGGCCACCCCCGGCACGTTCGCCTGCCCGCCCAGGCGGCCCTCGGCGCCGACCTCGTTGGCCACCCGGGTGACCTCGTCCGCGAAGATGCGCAGCGTCTCGGTCATCTGGTTGATCGTCTCGGCGAGCTGCGCGACCTCGCCCCGCGCCGGCACGGTCACCTTCTGCGACAGATCGCCGTTCGCCACGGCGGTGGTGACCTGGGCGATCCCGCGCACCTGCGCCGTCAGGTTGCCGGCCATCAGGTTCACCGAGTCGGTGAGTTCCTTCCATGTGCCGTCGACCCCGGGCACATGCGCCTGACCACCGAGGATGCCGTCCGTGCCCACCTCGCGAGCCACCCGTGTCACCTCGGAGGAGAACGCGGAGAGCTGGTCCACCATCGTGTTGACGGTGTTCTTCAGCTCCAGCATCTCGCCGGCGACATGGACGGTCACCTTCCGTGACAGATCGCCCTTGGCCACCGCCGTGGTGACCAGCGCGATGTCCCGCACCTGCGCCGTCAGCCGGGACGCCATGGTGTTGACGGAGTCCGTGAGGTCCTTCCACGACCCGGACAGACCGCGCACCCGCGCCTGCCCGCCCAGCTTGCCCTCCGTGCCCACCTCGCTGGCCACCCGCGTGACCTCGTCGGTGAACGTCGACAGCTGGTCGACGAGGTTGTTGACGGTCCGCCCGACCTTCAGGAACTCACCGCGCAGCGGATGCCCGGCCCCTTCCGGCACCTGGGTGCGCAGCTCCATGCGCGGCGACAGATCGCCCTCGGCGACCGCGGACAGGACCCGGCCGACCTCCGACACCGGACGTACGAGATCGTCGACGAGCGCGTTGGAGTGGTCGATCGCCGTCGCCCAGGAACCCTCGCAGGCGCCCGTCTCCAGCCGCTCGGTGAGTTTTCCCTCACGCCCCACCATGCGCCGCACCCGCGACAACTCGCCGGTCAGATGCAGATTGCGGTCGGCCACCTCGTTGAAGACGGCCGCGATCTCCGACATCACGCCGTCCCCGGACACCGTGAGCCGCCTGCGGAAATTGCCGTCGCGCATCGACACCAGCGCGGCCAGCAGCCGGTTCAGGGAAGCGGTGTCCACCTCGGTGGTCCCGTTGCGCGCCGTGCGCCGGTTCTTCGGGGACTGTCCGCCCTTCGCGCGCGTCTTCGTGCCCCGCGTCACTGCGCCAGACTCCACTGTGTCCCTCCCGCAGGGGTCGACCGTCACCGCTGTGCTGCGGTACGGCCGCTCGACGTACCGGTTACTGCTGCGTATTACTGTCCGATGTAATCAGCACACAGGGAGAGCTGCTGCCCTGGGTGCAGAGAACACACTCAGCCTGCCCGGACCTTCACCAGAAGCCTGCCCAGTGTTTCACCCCGGCCGAACCAGGCCATAACAGTTCGGCAGCTTCGCACACCCTCCGCACACCCTCGGGGCGGAAACACTGGCGACCGGCATCCGCGTGGACGGCGAAGGTAAGTAACCTTGCATGGGGCTGTCCAGCCGCACCGGTCCGTCCGGTCTGGGCGGTGGCACGGGAACGAGCGGGCATCGGAGGGCGGCCGCAGACATGACCACCGGAGTGATCCCGGGGGGACCTACCCCGGAGCCGCAGCCGAACGGACCGCAGTTGCCGGAGCAGCGACGCGAGCCTGTCGGCCACGAGGGTCCCCACGTCGACAACCGGACGAGGAGTTCTGTGATCACCGCGCGCGCGGCCGCCAGTTTCGATCCCCTGGGCCGATCGGTCGCGACCGCCCGGTCCTTCGTCCGCGACACCCTCCAGGGGTGGGGCTTCGGCGACATCGTCGATGACGCGGTGGTCCTCACCAGCGAACTGGTCACCAACGCCGTCGTCCACGCCGGAACCGCGGCCGACGTGCTGTGCCTGCGCAGCGACGACGGGGTGCGCATCGAGGTCTGCGACCGCTACCCCGAGCGCGAGCTCCCGGTGCAGAGCTCGGCGGTCAACATGGGCAGCCCCGACCGTGAGGGCGGCCGCGGCCTGCAACTGTGCGCGGCCCTGGCCGGCCACTGGGGCGTGGAGTACACGCTGACGCACAAGAAGGTCTGGTTCCAACTGGACCTGCCCGAGCGCCCGGTCGGCACCCGCGCCGCCGGCCCCAGCCTGCCCGCCGACCTCCTCCCGCTCGCCGACGGCCGGGTCCGCGTCGCCGTCGTCCAGATCGAGCGCGGCGGCTCCGTCACCGCATGGAACGAGGACGCCGAGGAGCTGTTCGGCTACGCCGCCAAGCAGGTCACCGGCAGGCCGCTGACCGACCTCGCCGCCTGGCCGCACACCCCCGGCACCAGCACCGGCATCGCCGAGGCACTCCAACTCTCCCGCTGGGAAGGCAGTTACGGCATCCGCGGCGCCCACGGCCGCGTCATCCCCGTCTACGCCTCCCACCTCCGTGTCCGCGACACCGACGGCGAGCCCTCCACGGTCTGCCTGCTCGTACGGGACCACGAACGCGCCGTGCTCCAAACACCGTTGCGCTTCCCGTCGACCTCCGACGCGGGCAGCGTCTCCGAGGGCCCCAGCACCGACCCGTTCGAGGTCTTCATCGGCTCTCCCGCCCCCGACGACCTCGACGGCCTACTGCAACGCACGGTGGAACGCGCCCGCGACATGCTCGACGGCGACGCCGCGTTCCTCCTGCTGGCCACCGACGACGAAACGGAGTTGGAGGTCCGCGCCTCCACTGGCCTGCCCTCCGCGCGGCAGCGTTTCGCCCGCGTCCCCGTCGAGGCGGGCCCCGGCCGCTACGGCTCCGCCCGGATGCCCGCGGTCCACGACGACCTCACCGCCGTCCCCGGCGCCGTCCCCCTCCTCAACAACACGGGCATGCGCTCGGTCGTCACGGTCCCGCTGAAGGTCGAGGGCCGTCTCACCGGCTCGCTCGGCGTCGCCGCGGAGGCACCCGGCCGGTACTCCAACGAGGAGGCGCTGCGCCTCCAGTTCGCCGCCGACCGCATCGCCCTCGCCGTCGAGTCGGCCCGCCTGGGCGAGCTGGAGCGGCTGCGCCGCGGCTCCCTCAGCTTCCTCGTCGAGGCCTCCGACCTGCTGGCCGGCACCCTGGACCGCGACCAGACCCTCGCCCTGATGGCCCAGATGACGGTCCCCACCCTGGCCACCTGGTGCGCCGTCTACACGATCGCCGACCAGGCCTCCGACCCCTACCTGTCCTACGTGCTGCACGAGGACGAGGAACTGATCGACGGCATCAAGTCCCTGCTCTCCAAGATCGCCCCGCCCGACCCGGTGCCCACGCCCGGAGCGCGCGTGTGGACCGCGCCCGGCGAGGCCGCCCACCAGGCGGCCCTGCGCAGTTCCATGCGCAGCCTCAGCCTCGGCGACTCGCACCACCGGATCGGTACGGCCATCGGACCGACCCTCGCCACGGCCGCCGCTGTCGGCGGCGAGACGGTCGTCCTGCCCCTGGTCGCCCGCAACCGCGTCATCGGCATGCTCACCCTCGGCAAGCCCACCGACGAACACTTCCGCCAGGAGATCCTGGAACTGGCCGAGGACCTGAGCCGCCGCGCCGCCCTCGCCCTGGACAACGCCCGCCTGTACTCGGAGCGCACGGCCATCAGCCAGTCCCTCCAGCGCAGCCTCCTGCCGCCGGGGCTCCCCGACGTCGAGGGTGTGGAGGTCGAGGTCATCTACCGCGCGGCCGGCGAGGGCAACGAGGTCGGCGGAGACTTCTACGACCTCTTCCCCATCCGTGACGGCGCCTACGGCTTCGCCATCGGCGACGTCTGCGGTACGGGCCCGGAGGCGGCCGCGGTGACCGGCCTGGCCCGGCACGCGCTCAGGCTGCTGGCCCGCGAGGGCTTCGGCGGCCCGGCGGTGCTGGAGCGCCTGAACTCCGCGATCCTCGACGAGGGCGCCCGCAGCCGCTTCCTCACGCTCCTGTACGGCGAGCTGTGGCCGCAGGAGGACGGCAGCGCCCGGCTGAAGGTGGTCTGTGCGGGCCATCCGCTGCCGCTGCGCCTGCGCCAGGACGGCACGGTGGAGCCGGCCGCCGACCCCCAGCCGCTGCTCGGCGTCATGGAGGACCTGGAGCTGTACGAGCAGACGATCACGCTGGACCCGGGCGACGTCCTGCTGTGCGTCACGGACGGCGTCACCGAGCGCCGTGAGGGCAGCCGGATGCTCGGCGACGACGGTCTCGCCGACGTTCTCACCACCTGTACGGGCCTGACGGCGGGTGCGGTGGCGGCTCGCATCATGCGCGCGGTGGAGCGCTTCGCCTCGGACGCCCCGTCCGACGACATGGCGATCCTGGCGATGCGAGTGCCGGGTCTTCAGCAGTAGGGCGCCGCAGGGCTCAGCAGTAGGGCGCCGCAGGGCATGGAAAAGGCCCTCACCCGATGGGTGAAGGCCTTTTTCGTTGGAGCCCCCAAACGGAATCGAACCGTTGACCTTCTCCTTACCATGGAGACGCTCTACCGACTGAGCTATAGGGGCCGGTCGCCTTTCGGGGATTTCCCCCCGCGGCAACGGAATAGATCATACCCCGAACAGGGCCGTGCCCCCAACCATGATCGGTCCGCCGAGCGCGTTGCACACCGAGACGATCCGCTGCATCTCCCGGCGCGTCAACGAGGCCTCCACGGGGAGCGTGAGCGTCTCCTCGGCGGCCCGCTCGGTCTCCGGAAGGGACACGCACCGGCGGAACTCCGGCAGCCGGTGCACAGGGGTCTTCACGGGCACGCGACAGTCAACCCCCCTGGCGCGTATGGCACGTGCGTAGGCGTCCCGGTCGGGTCGGCCGTTCCCGGGCACTCGCACCACGTACTGCTGATAGGTGTGCCCGTCACCGCCGTCGGGCGTCCGTACGCCCCGCAGCTTGGTGTCCAGATAGGCGGCACGCTCCCTGCGCTGCGCCATCTCGTCGTACGGCGCCTCGGACTCGCCCTGCTCCAGCACCAGCAGACCGTGTCGCCGGCCCGTCGCGTGCAGGCGCTCCATGTCGGCGGACCGGCCGAACCGGTGTACGACGACCACGGCCACCGTGCGCGGGGTCAGGGCCTGTTCGACCGCACCGGCGTCGAGGCAGTACGTCACGGGATCTATGTCGGCGAACACCGGCAGCGCACCCACCTGTGTCACGGCCTCGGCGACTTCCACGTTGCCGAACGCCGGCACGACGACCTCGTCACCGACTCCGACGCCGGCGGCCCTGAGCAGAGCAGCAATACCCATGAGGCGGATGCTGGTTGTGCAACATGAACTTCAAGTAACGGACAACAAAAAAGGGTTGGACCCGGAACCGAAGTTCGGGGTCCAACCCTCTCACAATTTGTTCGGCGGCGTCCTACTCTCCCACAGGGTCCCCCCTGCAGTACCATCGGCGCTGTGAGGCTTAGCTTCCGGGTTCGGAATGTAACCGGGCGTTTCCCTCACGCTATGACCACCGA
>NZ_JBQRUW010000048.1:0-132405 GCF_052663305.1 Streptomyces cyslabdanicus | reverse complement strand
CCCCCCCCCCCGCCCCTTCGCGCTGCCGGGGCAGGCCGCGTCGTGGCCGGCGTCCTCAGATGTGGCCGACGCCCGCGCCCGCCTCCGCGTTCTGCCCGCGCTTGGTGAGCAGCGCCACGAGGACCGCGACGGCCGCGATTCCGGCGGCCACGAGGGAGGCGAGGCTCATCCCGGAGATGAACGTCTCGTGCGCGACGGTGGTGATCTTCGTGGCGATCGCCTCGGGTGTGCCCTCCTGCACCGGCGGCACGCCGACTTGGACCGCCTCGGAGGCCTGGCCCAGCTGGGCGGGGGTGAGCGGCGGGAGCCCCGCGTCCTTCCAGTTGCCGGCCAGGTCGCTGTTGACCTTGGAGGCCATCACGGCGCCCAGCACGGCCGTACCGAGGCTGCCGCCGATCTGCATGGCGGACTGCTGGAGACCGCCGGCCACACCGGACAGCTCCAGGGGCGCGTTGCCGACGATGACCTCGGTGGCACCGACCATCACCGGGGCGAGGCCGAGGCCGAGCAGGGCGAACCAGAGCGACATGGTGAGGCCGCCGGTGCCCGTCTCGAGCGTGGACATGCCGTACATGGCGAGCGCGGTGGCGGCCATGCCGCCCGCCAGCGGGATGCGCGGGCCCACCTTGGTGATCAGGAAGCCCGCGAGCGGGGAGCCGACGATCATCATGCCGGTGAGCGGGAGGAGGTGCGTACCCGCCTCGATCGGGCTCATCCCGTGCACGTTCTGGAGGTAGAAGGTGACGAAGAACAGGCCGCCCATGAACGCGATGGCCATCAGCACCATGAGGACCACGCCGGCGGACAGCGGGACCGAGCGGAACAGCGCCAGCGGGATCAGCGGCTCCTTCACCTTCGTCTCCCAGAAGGCGAAGGCGGCGAAGCCGACCACGGAGACGGCGATGAACGTCCACGTCGTACCGTCGCCCCAGCCCCAGACCGGAGCCTTGATCAGGGCCCACACCAGGCAGAACATCGCGCCGGAGAGCAGGACGATGCCGAGGATGTCGAAGGAGCGCGGCGCGTTCTCGGCACGGTGGTCGAGCAGGATCAGCAGGCCCAGGACCAGCGCGAGGACACCGACGGGCACGTTGATGAAGAACACCGACTGCCAGTTGACGTGCTCGACGAGCACACCGCCGAGGATCGGGCCGCCGGCGGTGGAGGCGCCGATGACCATGCCCCAGATGCCGATGGCCATGTTCAGCTTCTCGGCCGGGAAGGTGGCCCGCAGCAGGCCGAGCGCGGCCGGCATCAGCAGCGCGCCGAACAGACCCTGCAGAACCCGGAAGGTGACGACCATGGCGATGGTGTGGGACAGCCCGATGGCCCCGGAGGCGGCGGCGAAGCCGGTCACGCCGATGAGGAAGGTCTGCCGGTGCCCGAAGCGGTCACCGAGCTTGCCCGCGGTGATCAGGGAGACCGCGAGGGCGAGGAAGTAGGCGTTGGTGATCCACTGCACATCGGCGAGGGTGGCGTGCAGATCGTCCCGGATGGCGGGGTTGGCGATGGCCACGATGGTGCCGTCGAGGGCCACCATCATGACCCCTACGGCGACGGTGATCAGGGTGACCCACGGGTGCCCGCGCAGCCCCTTGGCCGGCGTGGCGTCCGGTGGGCCCGCTGGGGCTTCGTCCCCCGGCCCCGTCGTGTCGATGGTGGTCTGACTAGTCATACGTTCGAGGCTAATGACAGTCACTGACAAACGACAAACCAATTCACAAGTCGGTCACTGACATGTCGCTCTCCTATAGTCTGAACAGGGGAAACAGTTCGCGTTCGAGGCAGGGTGCGGGAAAGAGATCCGGAGAGGTCCATGAAGACGGCGGGGGCCGCCGAGACGGCGCCACGGACGGAGTCGCGGCCGGAATCGCGGACGGCGGCACGGCCGGGACTGCGCGAACGCAAGAAGCGGCGCACCCGCGACGCGCTGCTGCGGGCGGCACTGGAACTTTTCACCACCCAGGGGTACGAACGGACGACGGTCGACGAGATCGCCGAGGCCGTCGACGTCTCCCAGCGCACCTTCTTCCGCTACTTCCCGGGCAAGGAGGAGGCCGCCTTCGCCGTGCAGGAGATGGTGGAGGCGCACTTCGTCGACTCGCTGCGCGCCCGCCCGCCCGGGGAGGCCCCGCTGGAGGCGCTGCGCCGGGCGGTGCTGGAGGGCTGGGACACGATCAGCGACGCCGTGGGCAGCGTCGTGCCCGTGGAGCTGTACCTGCGCATGTTCCGGGTGATCGAGTCGACACCGGCCCTGCTCGCCGAGCATCTGCGCCGCTCGGCGGAGACCGAGGAGCAGATCGCGCGGCTGCTCGCCGAGCGTGAGGGCCTCGACGTGGACGCCGATCCGCGGCCGCGGCTGGCGGTCGCCGTGTTCGGCGCGGTGATGCGGGTGACGAGCCGTCAGTGGAGCACACGCGAGGGCGCCGGCCCACAGGCCATGCGGGAACTCACCGCCGCGTACCTCGACCAGGTGGGACCCGCGCTCACCGGGAACTGGCGTACGAGCCGCCGAGCTTGAGCGCGGACATTCCACCCGTCCTGAACTGCCGTACGCCTGACCGATCTTGGACACGCTCACGAACTGAGGTCACCGTCACACCGTCCGAAACGTGATACCCGTCACTCGGTTAACGCGAGACCGCCCCGTTCTCCTAGTGTGTCCTTCCAGTGACTTCCTTCGACACCTCCCCACAACTCAACGTCTGGCGCGCACTGCTCGCGCTGGCCGTGGTCTTCGTGATGCTGGCCACCACCGGCTGGACCGCGGTGCGCGGCCATCGCGGCACCACCGCCCTCCAGGCGTCGCTGACCGCCTGGGACCACGGCCGCCTGCACGGGCACCGGCTGCCGGACGCGGACGCCTCCCCCACCCTGCTGCGGCGCTTCTTCGCCTCGCTCGGCGCGCAGGACCGCGACCGGCTCGTCCACCGCTTCCCGCTCGCCGTCGGCAACATGGACGGCGCCCCGGTCCGGCTGCGCTACCAGGCCAACCGCATCGCGCTCCGACAGGCGTGCAAGGCCGAGCTGGCCCGCACGCACGACAGCCGGCTCTCCCCGGCCGGGCAGCAGGACGCGGGCCACCGCATGCAGCGCTACACCTCGCTCATGGCGAAGGGCCGGCAGATCCTGGCCTTCGATCCCGAGGGCACGGGCCGGGTCGCCGAGGTCTTCGGCGATCTGCGCACCGCCGAGCGGGTCTCCGTCGTCGTCCCCGGCGTGGACACCGACCTGATCACCTTCCGCAAGAGCTACCGCCCGTACTCGGCGCCGTACGGCATGGCGAAGTCGCTGTACAAGGCCGAGCGCCGGGCGGACCCCTCGACCCGTACCGCCGTGATCGCCTGGGCCGACTACACCGCGCCCAGCGGACTCGGCGTGGACGCCGCCACGGCGATGCGCGCCGAGGAGGGCGCGGTGCGGCTGAACAAGCTGCTGCGGGGACTGCCGGGCCACGCGTCGGTCGCGCTGTTCTGCCACAGCTACGGGTCGGTGGTGTGCGGCATCGCCGCGCGCGACCTGCCGCCGCGGGTGTCCGACATAGCGGTGGCCGCCAGCCCCGGCATGCGCGTGCCGAGCGCCTCCCACCTGCACACCTCCGCCCGGGTGTGGGCGATGCGGGACGCCACCGACTGGATCCAGGACGTGCCCTACCTCGAACTCGGCGGCCTCGGCCACGGCGCCGACCCGGTCTCCCCGGCGTTCGGCGCGCGGGTGCTGTCGGCACAGGGCGCCAAGGGCCACGCCGGCTACTTCGAGCCGGGCACCGACAGCCTGGCGAACTTCGCCGAGATCGGGGTCGGCGCGTACGAGTCGGTGCGGTGCGCACATGACGACAACGGATGCCGGGCGGATTTGTCCGGTGCGACTCCGGCCGGACGCGCGTAGAGACAGCAGGAACTGCGGTCCGCCCGGGGAGCGACGAAGGCGCCCCGGCCCCCTACGATGAGCCGCATGGGTGACGTACTGGCCGGATTTCATGCTGCCTGGGAGTTCGAGTCCGATTCCGTGCTCATCCGCTACGAACGGGGGATTCGAACACCCAAACTCTTCCAGGCCCTCGGTGTCCGCCGGATCCCCCTGGCGGCACTCGCGGGCCTGAGGCTCGCCGCGGGCCGGCGCGGCACCGTGGTCCTGCGCGCCGAGCCCAGACCGGGCGCCGATCCGCTGATGGACGCGGCCGACGGGCAGCTCAAGGAGGGCTGCGACCCGTATCGCCTCGTGCTGCCCGCCGAGCGGGAGACACTGGCCGAGCACTTCGCCGAGGAGGTGCGCGCCCGGCTCCCCGCGAGCGGACCGGCCGACCGCTACCTGGTGGCGGCGCCGCGGGCCCCCCGGCAGTTCAAGGCGTACGACGGGAAGGCGTCCTTCGACGGCAAGGCGGTGCGGTTCCGGTGGTCGTGGACGGGAGCCTCCTCGGCCAAGTGGAAGGCCGGCGACCAGAGCTTCCCCGTCGTCGACATGGGCGGGGTGGAGTGGCGCTCGCCCGAGGTGCTCGAAGGGCATCTGCGGCTGCTGCCGCGTGATCCGGGCGTCGCCGCCCAGCCGCCGCAGCCGGACCAGGATCCGGCCGCGGTGGTGTTCGGGTCCGGGTACGGGCCGGTGCACGAGTCGCTGCCGTTCGCCGCGGCCGTACTGGCCGCGGTGCGGGCGGCGGGCCCGGCGGCACCGGTGCCGGTGCCGGTGCCGGCCCCGCGCCGCGACCCCGCGGACATCGCCGAGCGGATCCGCCACCTCGGGGAGCTGCACCAGGCGGGACTGGTGACGGACGAGGAGTTCACCTCGAAGAAGGCGGAGCTGCTGGCGGAGCTGTGACGGGCGGACCGGGACAGGTGCCGTCGGGACAGGTGTCGTCGGCGCCCTCCTTCCGCGCCGTGGTCGGGTGCGGGAGCAGCAGGCGGAAGACACAGCCCTCGCCGGGGCGGGTGTCCAGTTCCAGGCGTCCGTCGTGTGATTCGGCGATGGCCGCGGCGATGGCGAGGCCGAGGCCGGATCCCGCTCGCGGGTGCCGACCGGACGGTTCGGCTCGGTAGAAGCGGTCGAAGACGCGGACCGCCTCGTCGCGGCCGAGGCCGGGACCGCTGTCGGCGACCTCGATGACGCAGACGGCTGTGCCGGGCTCCGGCGGCGGACCGGTGCTGGTGCGGTCGGGGCGATCCGTGCCCAGGTCGTGTTCGCCGGTGCGGGCGGCGCCGACTCTGACCCGGACGCGGGTGCCGTCGGGGGTGTGGGTGCAGGCGTTGGACAGCAGGTTGCCGAGCACCTGGGCGAGTTGGTGGGGATCGCCGGCCGTTTCGACGATGTCGAGATCGCGCTCGTGGCCGCCGGGCTGGGTGGTGAGTGGCTCCAGGGCGATACCGCGCCGCGGGTGGCGGATGGCGGTGGTGGCGATGGCGTCGGCGGCCAGGGAGAGCAGGTCGACGGGCTCGCGGTGCGGGAGGGGGGCGTCGCCGAGTTTGGCGAGGAGGAAGAGGTCGTCGACCAGGCGGCTCATGCGCTCCGCGTTGTGGTTGATCAGGGTGTGCGCCTCATGCCGCCGCAGGTCGCTCATGTGGGGTTCGTCGAGGAGGAGTTCGGCGAAGCCCTGGATCGCCGTGAGGGGGGTGCGCAGTTCGTGACCGGCGTCCGCCATGAAGCGGCGCAGTTGCTGCTCGGAGTTCTCCGTGCGGTGCAGCGCGGTGCGCAGGCGGTCGAGCATCGTGTTCAGTGCCAGGCTCAGACGCCCGACCTCGGTGTCCGGGTCGGTGACGGGAACGTTGAGCTCCAGGGCTCCCTCGGTGATGCGCTGGGCGGTCCGCTCCACGCGGGTGAGGGGTCGCAGGCCGAGACGGACGGCGACATCGCCCAGGAGGACGACGCCACCGGCGACCGCGAAGCCGAGGACGACGCTGAACCAGAGCAGTTTGGTGGTGGCACCGTCGACGGTGTCCAGGGGAAGGGCGACGACGGTGTGCATGTGGTCGGCCCCGGTGTAGTCGATCACCCGCCACCCGGATCCGGACGAGTCCTCGGACTCGACCGTGCTGGGCCTTCCCGTCGTCAGGTGCAGGTCGGCCGCCTTTTCCGGGAGTCGCGGCCCCGGACTGTCGCCGGTGCCAAGAAAGGCGCGGAGCAGGTGGCCGTCCTGGCCGTAGAAGAAGACGCGGTAGTCCGAGGGCAGCGCGTTGTCCGCGCCGGGAGGCCGGAGTGTTCCGCCGGTGGCGATGTCGTGCTGGACGTCGGCCGGGGGGCGGAAGTGGGTGAGCCTGTCGTCGACCTGATCGGTGAGCCAGGTGCGCAGCACGGTCAGGCCGGCGATCTGGCACAGGACGACGGCGGAGGTCGCCAGCAGGCCGGCGGTCAGCACGAGACGGCTGCGCAGGGAGCGCGGACGCGGCCGGCGCGGCCACCTCATCGTGCGGCCGTGTTCGTCTCGCCGCGCGGGAGCCTCAGGCAGTAGCCGACTCCGCGCACGGTGTGGATCAGCGCGGGCGGGTCGCGGTCGATCTTGCCGCGCAGGTTCTTGACATAGGTGTCGACGATCCGGGTGTCGCCCGAGAAGTCGTACCGCCACACCTGCTGGAGGATCTCCGTCTTCTCCAGCACGCGTTCGGGGTGGGACAGCAGACAGGCCAGGAGCCGGAACTCGGTCGGCGACAGCTTCAGGAGCCGGCCGGCGCGTCGTACCTCGTGCGTGCGCTCGTCCAGGGTGAGGTCGGCGTAGCGCAGGGGAGGACGGACGGCCGGGGCGGAGGCAGGGGCGTTGCTGCGGCGCAGGATGGCGCGGATGCGCAGCAGCACCTCCTGGACGTGGAAGGGCTTGGTGACGTAGTCGTCGCCCCCCGAACTCAGGCCGATGATGCGGTCCTCGACGCCGGTGCGGGCGGTGAGGAACAGCACAGGGGTGTAGACGCCCTGGGCGCGCAGGTCGCGGGTGAGCCGGAAGCCGTCGGTGTCGGGCAGCATGACGTCCAGCACGATCAGGTCGGGGCGGCGGTTCCCGGCCTCGAACATCGCCTCCTGCCCGTCGGCCGCGCTCGCCACGGTGTAGCCGGCCGCGCTGAGCGCGGAGGTGAGCAGGGTGCGGATGCTGGGGTCGTCCTCCACGACCAGGACGGTGTGCCGGGAAGCGGGCGTCCGCGCGGGGGCGTGTGGGTCGGTCACGTTCGGGCACCTCGGGGTACGGGCAGGCGGAGCCGCTGCGAGGCGGTCCTGGGGCGAAACACGCCCCAGTCGTGCGGCGCGATGGTAGCCAGGAATCCTGTGCGCAAAAGGCGCACATCCGGCCCGGGCGGGCCGACCGGCGCCCCGGGCGGCCTCCGGAGGGAGAGGCGGCCCGGGACGCCGGCGTGCTCAGCCGGTCACCTGCTTGTCCTTGGCGAGAGCCGCGGCACGATCGGTGACGGTCTTCTCGAGATCGGTGACGGCGGTGTCCAGCTCCTTGGAGCCGGCGCCCGCCGAGCGGGCCTGGTCCGCGATGGCCCGAAGGTCCTTGGCCGCCGTACCCGACTGGTAGAACTTCTGGTACAGCGCTCGGTAGGCCTTCTTGTAGACCCCGTCGAAGGCGTCGGACTCCAGGAACTTGGTCTTCAGGACATGACCGTTCATGAGTCCGCCGCCCTTGCCGCCGGGCATCCCCTGGCCCGGACCGTCACCCTGACCACCGACCGCCGCCCCGCCGGGCATACCTTCTGGCATCCCCTCAGGCATTCCCTCGGGCATCCCTTCAGGCATTCCCTCCGGCATACCGCCGCCCATACCGCCGCCCATGCTGATGGAGTCGTCGGGCCCGGCAGCCGCGTCCCCGCTGAACGTCAGGTTGAAGTCCCAGCCCAGAACGGAGAACTTCCTGGTGTCGAGGTCGTACCACAGCAGGTAGTTCTTGCCGGGCCCGGCCATGTCGTCGAAGTTCAGCAGCAGGTTCTGCGTCGCGAGATAGGTGGCCAGCGAGTCGACGTCGACGTACGTGCCGAGGTCGCGGGCGAACTCCTTGTCCGAGGCCTTGTCCGCCCACTTGATGAGCTTCATCACCGGTTCGAGGTCCTGGCTGCCCTTCTTGTTGAGCTGCTTGAAGGAACTCTCGTAGTCCGTCGGGTCGTCACCGCGGTAGGTGAAGCTTCCACCGGCCTTCGCCTTGTACAGCACCCCGTTGCCGTCGGCCACTTCCTCGGCGTAGTCGGTGTCGGGACTTTCGACCATGAGCCGTGCGACCGAGGGCCGGTCGTTCACCGTCAGCTTGGTGAAGGCGTACCGTTCGGCCTTCTGTCCGGTCTTCTGGATCAGCGACAGCGACAGCGCCTCGTTCAGCGGCACCTGGCCGTTGCTGCCGGGACGCAGCGAGATCTCCCGCTCGCCCTGGTAGGCGCGGCCCTCGACGAACTCGTCGATCTTGACGAGCCAGGGCAGTTCCTCCGGCTTCTTCTCGGACAGGTCGTACTGCATCATCCCGCCCATGCCGCCGGCCCCGCCTGGACCGCCGCCCGTCTTCTGGTCCTGCTTCTGATCCCGGCCGCGGTCCTGGTTCCCGCCTCCACCGGGAGCGCCGTCTCCGCCGGGAGCACCGGCCGGAGCCCCCTGCCCGGCACCGGGGAATCCGCGGCCGCCACCGGGCATGCCCTTGTTGCCCCGCAGTGACATCAACGTGGAGTTGCCCTTGAGCCGGATCCCGACGTCATTGAGGTAGACCCCGTCGATGACCAGATCCGCCTTGACGTAGTCCTTGGTGCCGTCGTCGCGGAACTCCTTCATCATCTTGTCGAAGTCGGTCTGCTTGTAGGTGAGTTGGATCGAGTGCGACACCGACGTGTCGTACAGGTCCACGGATCCCCTCACGTTCTCGGTGATGGGGTCCGCCTCGACCCGCGAGGCCGATGTGACGTAGGGGGAGATCCGCACGTCGCCCAGGAAGACGACCATCGCGGTGAGGCCGACGCCCAGTGCCGCGGCCGGCTTCCAGTGGTGGCGCAGCCGCACGGGCAGCCGGTCCCGCAGGCGGCGCCGGCGGCGCGCAGTGGTGTCCTCGGCCATCACAGATCGGTGGTGTCGTAACCGGTCAGCACCGTCACCCGCTGTCCGGACGTGCGCTCCTGAAGGGCGCTGACCAGGTCGCCGGGCTCGGCGCCCTTCTTCAGCCGCACCGTGTAGAAGACCTCGCTCAGCGCGCCGCCGCGGATCGTCTCGGTACTCACCAGCTCGAACTCGCTGGTGTACTTGATCAGCACGTCACGGATCTGCGGGGTGTAGTCGTCACCGGCCGGGACCTGGACCTTGACGACCTGACGCTGCACGTTCAGCGCGAACCAGTTGAACTTGGACATCGCGAAGATGACGGCGCAGATCACCACGGCGCCGACCGCGGCCAGCGTGTAGAAGCGGGCACCGCAGGCCATGCCGATCGCCATGGCGAGGAAGATGAATCCGACGTCCCGGGTCTCCTTGACCGCGTTCCTGAAACGGACCACGGACAACGCGCCGACCAGTGAGAACGCGCGCGCCAGGTTCGAGCCGACGACCAGCATGATCAGTGCGACGATCATGCCGACGACGACCAGGGTCTGAACGTAGGACTGGCTGTAGGAGACGTTGCGGTGCGTGTACCGGTACACGTAACCGATGAGCGTGGACAGGATGAACGACAGCGCCATCGCCGCCACGACATCGGCCACGCTGAACGTGCCGCTCAGTTCCTGCAGATTGAGGTCGAAGTTCACTGTGCTCCTGCTTTCATCGGCGCGTCCTGCGCCGGCCGCTGACAGGGCGGCTCTGCTTCGGTGGGGGTGGGTGGCGGGTAGTCCGCCTCGTTGACGTGGAAGACCGAGCGGGGAGCGAGGCCGAAGGCCTCGATGGACTGCACGTACTTCGAGACCCGGATGAGGTTGAGGTTGCGGCGCGCGGCCAGGTCGGTGATCCAGTGCGGGGTGCGCTCGTTGACCTTGACCTCCATCACCGACAGGTGCGGGGGGATCGTGAACCGGTTCTCCGGCGTCGGGGTGCCGAGGTGGAAGTCCCGGTCCCGGCCGCGGATGCGGCGGTCGAAGGTGACGCGCAGGCCGGTGTCCGCGTCACGGCCGACCAGGGCCTCGCGCTGGTAGCCGGTGATCGCGGTGGGCTGGAGGTTCAGCCGTACGACGAGTTCGAGGACCTCCTGGACGAAGGCGCTCTCCTTCGCCGAGTGCGGCACCGTCTCCCGGCCGTCGCACAACTGCCGCGCCGTGCCGTAGGGCAGGGTGATGCGGCGCTTCTGCGTGACCCGGTTGACGCGCTGCTTGATCTCCACGCACACCGGCGACTCGTCGGTGACGCCGTCGAGGTCGCCGTAGTGGCGGATGCGCAGCTTGCGGCGGAACTTCAGTCCCTCGATCTTCTCCCAGTAGAAGCGCAGCTGGGGAGTGTCGTAGTACAGGCTCCACACGCCGTAGCCGCCGACCGGGCTGTGCAGGTCCCGGTCCATCCGCTCGGCCAGTTCGTCCCGGATCCGCGTCGCCTGGTCCACCGGGACCAGGTACTTCAGCTCGAACCGGTTGAACGCGTGCAGCCGGCTCGCCACGTGCAGCGGCTCGTCGTTCTCCGGTTCCCCGCCCTCGCCGGCCCGGATCCGACCGTCCCGGCCGTCGCGCGCCGCGGCTGCCTTCGACAGGAACACCATGCGCCTCCTTGTTCGTACGTTGCGGAGCGACCGCCACGCACACGCAACCAAGGGCGCATGAGGAGCCCATGAGAATCACGGGTTGATTTCAGGAGTCCTGGAGAAGGCCGGAAAGTGAACGCGGGGAGACGTCCGTGGCCGGTTCACCGCTCCCGCTGCTCAGCGGCGTCCGGCGTCCGCTCAGTGGCGTCCGGCGTCCGCGTAGAAACTGATCTTGCGGTCCAGTACCGCGAGCGTGTCCCGGAGTTCGGCGATCCGGGCCAGGACGTCCCGGCGGGTCGCCTCCAGCAGCGCGTGCCGGTCGCCGTAGGTGCTCTCGCCCGCGCGCACCAGCTCCGCGTACCTGACCATGTCGGCGACCGGCATCCCGGTCAGCCGGAGCTTGCCGACCAGGTCGAGCCAGTCCAGGTCGCGGTTGGTGTACCGGCGCTGGCCGGTGTGCGAGCGGTCGACGTGCGGCATCAGGCCGATCCGCTCGTACCAGCGCAGGGTGTGGGCCGTCAGCCCGGTGAAGGCGACGACCTCGCTGATCGTGTAGCCGTCCTGCCCGTCGGGGCGCGGGTGCCGCCGGGGGGCGGCGGAGCAGAGGTCGGCGCCGGTGGGGGCTTCCTCGGTCTCCTCGATGGTCACGGCCGTGGTCTGCGTCACCGTCATGCCCCCAACGCTATGGCCTTCGAGTACGCTCGAAGCAAGCGGAACCCGGTAAGGCGGCGAGAAATGCACACGACGCGGGCCGGACGCGGTGGCTAGCGTGCCGGGCATGAGTCTCGTACGACGTGCCGAACCCGAGGACGCCGCGGAAGTGCTGCGACTGCGCCAGGTGATGATCGACTCGGTCCACGGCACCGACCCCTCCACCGACTGGCACGCGCAGTCCCTGCCCACCGTGCACTCGAGGCTGGCCGACCCGGACGGGGGCTTCGCGGCGTTCGTCGTGGACCACCCGGAGCGGCCCGGGGCCCTGGCCGCGCTGGTGGCCGGGACGCTGGAGTACCGGATCGGACGCGCGGACAACCCGCACGGACGGGTCGGCTACGTCTTCAGCGTGGCGACCGACCCGGACGCCCGGCGCCGCGGGTACGCGCGCGCGTGCATGGAGGCGCTGCTGGACTGGTTCCGGGAGCGGGGCGCGGCACAGGTCGACCTCACCGCGTCCGCCGAGGCCGAGCCCCTCTACGCCGAGCTGGGCTTCGTGCGCAAGCCGGACCCCTCGATGCGGCTGCGTCTGTGAGCCGCATAGGCTCGACGGCATGTCGTTGAGCTCCCTGGCGTCGATCGAGAACTGGCCGGTCCCCACCGCGGCCGCGGGCGTGGTCCGCGCGGACGGAACGGTCCTGGGCACCCACGGCCCGACCGCGCGGCCCTTCCCGCTGGCCTCGGTCACCAAGCCGCTGGCGGCCTACGCCGCGCTGGTCGCCTACGAGGAGGGCGCGATCGAGCTGGACGAGCCGGCCGGCCCGCCCGGCGCGACCGTCCGCCACCTGCTCGCCCACACCTCGGGGCTGGCCTTCGACGAACACCGGGTGACCTCCCGGCCCGGCGAACGGCGGCTGTACTCCAACGCCGGCTTCGAGCAGCTCGGCGACCACGTCGCCAAGGCCACGGACATCCCGTTCGGCGAGTACCTGCGCCAGGCGGTCCTGGAGCCGCTGGGCATGACGCGGACGACCCTGGACGGCTCCCCGGCCAAGGACGCGGTCTCGACGGTCGACGACCTGCTCCGCTTCGCCGCCGAGCTCCAGGCACCGCGCCTGCTGGACCCGCGCACGGTCGCCGAGGCGATGACCGTCCAGTACCCGGGCACCAAGGGCGTCCTGCCGGGCTACGGCCACCAGAACCCCAACGACTGGGGCCTCGGCTTCGAGATCCGCGACGCCAAGTCCCCCCACTGGACGGGCGCTTCCTCCTCCCCGCGCACCTTCGGCCACTTCGGCCAGTCCGGCACGTTCCTGTGGACCGACCCGGCCGCGGGCGCGGCCTGCGTCGCCCTGACGGACCGCGCCTTCGGCCCCTGGGCCATCGAGGCGTGGCCGCCGTTCACGGACGGGGTACTGTCCGAGCTGCGCGCCGCCTGAGACAACGCCGACCGTGGACATCACCTTCCGGCGCCTGCTCCCCTCGGACACCGAGCCCCTGGTCCGCTTCCTGACCGGTGAGGGCCGGCCGTTCCACAGCGTCAGCGAGGTGGCCGACGACACGCCCCTGTTCGACCTGCGCCTACGGTCCGGACACCGGGGACGCGGCATCGGCCACGCGGCCGTGACCTGGCTGACGCGGTACCTGTTCGAGGAGTTCCCGCACGTACATCGCATCGAGGGAACCACCCGCCAGGACAACCACCCGATGCGCCGCGTCCTCCTGCGCTGCGGCTACGCCGAAGAAGCCCACTACCGGGGGCAAGTACGGTGTCGTCGTCTGTCGGTTGCGAGCTGGGGGAACAGAGGATGCGCGACGCCGTCGTAACACCTGGGGGCGACCGGATCCGTTGGGTCGAGTTGCCGGGGCGGGACGCGGCACGCGTCTATGTGCACGGCCTCGGCGCCACCTCGCCCGCCTACTTCGCCGAAGTCGCCGTCCACCCTCTCCTCGCCGGGCACCGCTCACTGCTTGTCGATCTCCTGGGCCACGGCATCAGCGACCGGCCGACGGACTTCGACTACACCCTGGAATCCCATGCCGACGCGCTGGCCACCGCTCTGACCGCAGCAGGGGTGGCCGGGGCGGAACTGGTCGCGCACAGCATGGGCGGTTCCGTCGCCATCGTTCTGGCGAGCCGCCACCCCCGCCTGGTCTCCCGGCTGGTCCTGGTCGACGCCAACCTGGACCCGATCACGCCCTCCCCCGGCGCCCCCGGCAGCAGCGGCATCGCCGCCTACTCCGAGCCGGAGTTCCTGAACGGCGGCTGGACACACGTCCGCGACGCGGCCGGCGCACACTGGTGGTCCACCATGCGTCTGGCCGGCCGGGCGGCCCTGCACCGCAGCGCGGTCCACCTCACCCGCGGCACCACCCCCACGATGCGCGAACTTCTCCTCCGCCTGAGCATCCCGCGCACCTTCCTGCTCCCCGAGTCCGACGGGCCGCTCGACGGCGCGGAGGCCCTCACCGCATCCGGGGTGTCCGTCATCCCGGTCCCGGACTGCGGGCACAACATCATGCTGGACAACCCGGAGGCCTTCGCACGCGCCACCGCCGCGGCCCTCGCGGCTTGAGCGGCTTGAGCGGCTCGAGCGGCTCGAGATCCGTACAGCCGGAGCCTGGCCGATCCACAGCGTCAGCGAGGTGGACCCCGACACGGCGCGCCGGTGGAGTTCTCCCGCGCTCAAGCCGTGACCTGCGCCGCCGGCCGCCCGCCTGGCCGACGCCGGCCGAGCACCGGGTGTGCCGTGGGTGTCAGGCCCAGTCGAGGACGTCTTCGTGGCTCAGACGCGGCAGGCGGCCGAACTCCGGGGCCCCGGCGGGGTGGCCGATGTTGACGACGAGGATGGAGTGCCAGTCGTTCTCCGGGAAGAACTCCTTGTCGAGCCCGGCGGCGTCGAAGCCGGCCATCGGTCCGGCGGCCAGGCCGAAGGCGCGGACCGCGAGGATGAAATAGCCCGCCTGGAGCGGCCCGTTGAAGGACGTGATGCCGTCACGGTGGGCCGGGTCGGACTCGAACTGGTCCTTCATCTCCGGGCGGATCGGGAAGATCTGCGGGATGTGCTCGTGGAAGCGGTTGTCCACGGCGAGGACCGCGACGACCGGCGCAGAGGCCGACTTCGGTCGGTTGCCCTCCGCAAGGTGCGGGAGCAGGCGCTCCTTGCCCTCGGGTGTACGGACGTACAGGACGCGCAGCGGCTGCATGTTGGCGGCGGTGGGGGCCCACCGGGCCAGCTCCCAGACGCCGCCCAGCGTCTCGTCGTCGACGGGTGTGCCGGCGAACGAGAACGCGGTGCGCGCGTCGGTGAAGAGCGCGGCGCGGGCGTCGTCGTCGATGCGGGGAAGGGTTCCTGCGGACATGGGGATTCTCCGTGTGAACGCGTAGTAGCTAGCTGAAACAATGTCGCTTCGAAAAACATAGCAACATCTCGCAGAGTAGCACCCGGCTATCCTGAAGCGATGAAGGAAGTAACAGGCACACGATCGGCCGACCAGGGCAACGACGACCGTGCCGGGCAACATCACCCGGCGGCCTGTGGCGGTGCACTGACCAGCGCTTTTCGCTTCCTCGGCAAGCGGTGGAACGGCATCATCCTGGCCACCCTCCAGCACGGCCCGCTGGGCTTCGCCGAGCTGCGGCGCGCGGTGGAGGGCATCAGCGACTCGGTCCTCTCGGAGCGACTCACCGAACTGTCCGCCGCAGGGCTCACGCTCCGCGAGGTGGAGCCCGGCCCGCCCGTCACGGTCCGCTACCGCCTCACCCCGGCAGGGGAGGCCCTGATGCCCACCCTGGAGGAACTGGCCACGTGGGCAGCCCGCCACCTGCCGAAAACACCGCCGGCGACACAACACGGCGGCCGCCGCTGCTAGCCAGACGCCGAACTCGGTAACCGGTGCGCGGGACGGATGATCCTGCCGAGTGCGACGCAGGGTCCACTCCGGTCATCTTGAGACGGACTTGACGTCACAACAGACGCCTGGCTCGTGCCAGCGGGGTGGGGCGCGGTCAGGCTCGTTCGTTCATTCCTCGTCTGCCGCCCCCATCTCCCACAGCAACAGCTCCGCATCCGTCGCCCCCACCACTTCCAGGTCCCCGGCGGCATCCGTGATGCGCGCCGCGTCCCCCGCGCTCAGCTGCTCCCCGTCCAGCCACACCTCGCCCCGGACGACATGGACGTACACGTACCCGGCTGGCGGGACCGCCGTCCGCTCCCCCGTCCTCAGACGCCGTACGTGGAGCATGGCGCCGGCCTCCGGGACGGCGTACGGGGTGGCGTCGGCGATGCCGCGGACGAGTTCGTAGCAGGGGGTGCCGCCGGGTTCCAGGGGGGCCAGCCAGGTCTGGACGAAGGTCAGGGGGGCATGGCCCGCGTTGCGTTCCACGTGGTGGACGCCGCCCGCCGAGCTGAGCCGCTGGACGTCGCCGGGGCGGACCACCGTCTCGTGGCCCGTGGAGTCGCGGTGGGTCAGCTCGCCCTCGATGACCCAGGTGACGATCTCGGTGTGGCTGTGCCGGTGCTCGTCGAAACCGGCGCCGGAGACCAGGTGTTCCTCGTTGCAGGCGATCATCGCCCCGAAGCGGAGGTTGTCCGGGTCGTAGTGCGGGCCGAAGGAGAAGGCGTGCCGGGTGGTGATTCCGGCCGCCGTCTCGCCGCCGGGGTAGCGCTCTGCCGCGCGCCGTACGTCGATCACGTACACCACCGTAAACGCCTGCCGTGAGGTCCCCGTCCCGACCCGGCGGCACGCACGCACGTCCGGATGAGGCAGTCTTGTCCCCGTGCCCGAACCCGAATCCCGCCCCGCCGAAGCCGCAGCCCACTCCCTCCATCCGCACGCCGCGACCCTGAAGAGACTGGAGAGGTCCTCCGGGTCGCTGGCCGCGCAGGCGATCGCGCGGATGGACGAGACGCTGCCGTGGTACCGGGCGATGCCCCCGGAGAACCGTTCGTGGATCGGGCTGGTCGCCCAGGCGGGCATCGCCGCCTTCACCGAGTGGTTCCGGCACCCGGACGCGCCCCAGGCGATCTCCACCGACGTGTTCGGGACCGCGCCGCGCGAGCTGACGCGGGCGATCACGCTGCGGCAGACCGTGGAGATGGTGCGCACCACGATCGAGGTCATGGAGTCGGCCATCGACGAGGTGGCGGCGCCGGGGGACGAGGCCGTGCTGCGGGAGGCGCTGCTCGTCTACGCCCGCGAGATCGCCTTCGCCACCGCCCAGGTCTACGCGCAGGCCGCCGAGGCACGCGGTGCCTGGGACGCGCGGCTGGAGTCCCTGGTCGTCAACGCGGTGCTCAGCGGGGAGGCCGACGAGGGGGCCGTGTCGCGGGCCGCCGCCCTGGGCTGGAACTCCCCCGAACACGTGTGCGTGGTGCTCGGGACCGCGCCCGACGGGGACTCCGAGCTGACCGTGGAGGCCATCCGGCGGGCCGCCCGGCACGCCAAGCTCCAGGTGCTCACCGGGGTGCTCGGGGACCGGCTGGTGGTGATCGCGGGCGGAAGCGACAACCCGCTGGCGGTGGCCAAGTCGCTGATCGGGCCGTACGCCGCCGGGCCGGTCGTCGCCGGGCCGGTCGTGCCGGACCTGCTGGCCGCGACCCGGTCCGCGCAGGCCGCCGCGGCCGGGCTGAAGGCGTGTTCGGCCTGGCAGGACGCACCGCGGCCGGTGCTGGCGGACGACCTGCTGCCGGAGCGCGCCATCGCCGGAGACCCGGGCGCGCGCGAGCAGTTGGTAGAGGAGATCTACAGACCGCTGGAGGAGGCCGGCTCCGCGCTGCTGGAAACTCTCAGCGTCTATCTGGAACAGGCGAGCAGTCTGGAAGGCGCGGCCAGAATGCTCTTCGTTCACCCGAACACCGTGCGCTACCGGCTCCGACGTGTGACTGACGTCACCGGTTGGTCACCCTCCGATGTACGATCCGCGTTCACCCTCCGGATCGCACTGATCCTGGGGCGTCTGGCCGATGGAGATACCCAGGCCTAGGCTTTTGTCGGGGGTCCACAAAACCCCTTCCTGTTCTTCGTCCCTGTCCCCACGGGCGGTCGCGGCCGTCCCCAAGAGAGAGTGTGAGAGTGCTCGTACTCGTCGCTCCCGGCCAAGGCGCCCAGACGCCCGGCTTCCTGACTCCCTGGCTCGAACTGCCCGGTGCCGCCGACCGTGTGGCCGCCTGGTCCGACGCCATCGGCCTGGACCTCGTGCACTACGGCACCCAGGCCGACGCGGACGCGATCCGCGACACCGCGGTGGCCCAGCCGCTGCTGGTCGCCGCCGGCCTCCTGTCGGCCTCGGCACTGGGTGACACCGGCGCGGACGCGGTCGCGGGCCACAGCGTCGGCGAGATCACCGCCGCCGCGTTCGCGGGCGTCCTGGACGAGATCTCCGCGCTGACCCTGGTCCGCCGGCGGGGCCTGGCCATGGCCGAGGCCGCCGCGATCACCGAGACCGGCATGTCGGCGCTGCTGGGCGGCGACCCGGACGTGTCCACGGCGCACCTGCTCAAGCTGGGCCTGACCCCGGCGAACGTCAACGGGGCCGGCCAGATCGTGGCCGCCGGCACCATGGAGCAGCTCGCCGCACTGAACGAGGACATGCCCGAGGGCGTGCGCAAGGTCATCCCGCTGAAGGTGGCCGGCGCCTTCCACACGCGCCACATGGCCCCCGCGGTCGAGAAGCTGGCGGAGGCCGCCAAGGCGCTCTCGCCCGCCGACCCGAAGATCACCTACGTCTCCAACAAGGACGGCCGTCCCGTGCACAGCGGCGACGAGGTCGTCGAGCGGCTGGTCGGTCAGGTCGCCAACCCGGTCCGCTGGGACCTGTGCATGGAGACCTTCAAGGAGCTGGGCGCCACCGCCCTGATCGAGGTGTGCCCCGGCGGCACCCTGACCGGTCTGGCCCGGCGCGCGCTGCCCGGCGTGAAGACGCTGGCGCTGAAGACCCCCGACGACCTCGACGCGGCCCGCGAGCTCATCACCGAGCACGCGAGCGCCTGACGCCTTAAGGAGCCGACGAGCATGTCGAAGATCAAGCCGAGCAAGGGTGCCCCGTACGCGCGCATCCTCGGTGTGGGCGGCTACCGGCCCACCCGGGTGGTGCCCAACGAGGTGATCCTCGAGCGGATCGACTCGTCCGACGAGTGGATCCGCTCGCGCTCGGGCATCGAGACCCGGCACTGGGCGTCGCCCGAGGAGACCGTCGCGGCCATGTCGATCGAGGCCTCCGGCAAGGCGATCGCCGCCGCCGGGATCGACGCCTCGCGGATCGGCGCCGTGGTCGTCTCGACGGTCTCGCACTTCAGCCAGACCCCGGCCATCGCCACCGAGATCGCGGACCGGCTCGGCACGGACAAGGCGGCCGCCTTCGACATCTCGGCGGGCTGCGCCGGCTTCGGCTACGGCCTCACCCTGGCCAAGGGCATGGTCGTCGAGGGCTCGGCGGAGTACGTGCTGGTCATCGGCGTGGAGCGGCTCTCCGACCTGACCGACCTGGAGGACCGGGCCACGGCCTTCCTGTTCGGCGACGGCGCCGGCGCGGTCGTGGTCGGCCCCTCCCAGGAGCCCGGGATCGGCCCCACCGTGTGGGGCTCGGAGGGCGACAAGTCCGAGACCATCAAGCAGACCGTGCCGTGGGACCGCTTCCACAGCGGCGACGAGTCCTCGCTGCCCGTCGACAGCGAGGGGAACGTCAAGTTCCCCGCGATCACGCAGGAAGGCCAGGCGGTGTTCCGCTGGGCCGTGTTCGAGATGGCGAAGGTCGCCAAGGAGGCGCTGGACGCCTCCGGGCTTTCGCCGGACGACCTGGACGTCTTCATCCCGCACCAGGCCAACGTGCGGATCATCGACTCGATGGTGAAGACGCTCAAGCTGCCGGAGCACGTCACGGTCGCCCGTGACATCCGCACCACCGGCAACACCTCGGCCGCCTCGATCCCGCTCGCCATGGAGCGGCTTCTGGCGACCGGCGAGGCGAAGAGCGGCGACACCGCGCTCGTCATCGGCTTCGGGGCGGGTCTCGTGTACGCCGCGACGGTCGTTACCCTCCCCTAGGCACTCCGTGCCGGATCATGCTTCCGGTGCGGGACCGCACACCCCTGCCGCTGACGCGGCGGGCGCCACACCCTCTGGAAATCTACGAAGGAGCGCCGACATGGCCGCCACTCAGGAAGAGATCGTCGCCGGTCTCGCGGAGATCGTGAACGAGATCGCCGGGATCCCGGTCGAGGACGTCCAGCTGGACAAGTCCTTCACCGACGACCTGGACGTCGACTCGCTGTCCATGGTCGAGGTCGTCGTCGCCGCCGAAGAGCGCTTCGACGTCAAGATCCCCGACGAGGACGTCAAGAACCTCAAGACGGTCGGCGACGCGACCGACTACATCCTCAAGCACCAGGGCTGATCGACCGATCACAGCCTTGGGCTGACTGCCCCGCCACCCGGCGGTGGCGCCGTACGAATCCTCGTTCCGTTGGAGAAAGAATTCCCGTGAGCTCGACCAATCGCACCGTGGTCGTCACCGGTATCGGCGCAACCACACCGCTGGGTGGCGACGTGGCCTCCACCTGGGAGGGCCTGGTCGCCGGCAAGTCCGGCGTCAAGCCCCTGACTCAGGAGTGGGCCGCCGACCAGGCCGTCCGTATCGCGGCCCTGGTGGCCGTGGAGCCGACCGAGGTCATCCCGCGGCCGCAGGCGCGCCGGCTCGACCGTTCCGCGCAGTTCGCGCTGATCGCGGCCCAGGAGGCCTGGAAGGACGCCGGGTTCACCGGCAAGGCCGGCGAGGACGGCACCGTCGACCCGGACCGGCTCGGCACGGTCGTCGCCTCCGGCATCGGCGGTGTGACCACCCTGCTGGACCAGTACGACGTGCTGAAGGAGAAGGGCGTCCGCCGCGTCTCCCCGCACACCGTCCCCATGCTGATGCCGAACGGCCCGTCGGCCAACGTGGGCCTGCTCGTGGGCGCCCGCGCGGGCGTGCACACGCCGGTCTCCGCGTGTGCCTCGGGCGCCGAGGCCATCGGCTACGCCATCGAGATGATCCGCACCGGCCGGGCCGACGTCGTCGTCGCCGGCGGTACGGAGGCGGCGATCCACCCGCTGCCCATCGCCGCGTTCGGCAACATGATGGCGATGTCGAAGAACAACGAGGACCCCGAGGGCGCCTCCCGCCCCTACGACGTCGACCGGGACGGCTTCGTCCTCGGCGAGGGCGCGGGTGTGCTCGTCCTGGAGTCCGCCGAGCACGCCGCCAGGCGCGGTGCCCGCGTCTACGCGGAGGCGGTCGGCCAGGGCATCTCCGCCGACTCCCACGACATCGTCCAGCCGGAGCCGGAGGGCCGCGGCATCTCGCACGCCCTGCAGCACCTGCTCGAGAACACCGACCTGGACCCGGCGGAGATCGTGCACGTCAACGCGCACGCCACCTCGACGCCGGCGGGTGACATCGCCGAGCTGAAGGCGCTGCGCAAGGTCTTCGGCGACGACGCCGACCACATGGCGGTCTCCGCGACCAAGTCGATGACCGGCCACCTGCTCGGTGGCGCGGGCGGTGTGGAGTCGGTGGCGACCGTGCTGGCGCTGTACCACCGGGTGGCTCCGCCGACCATCAACGTCGAGAACATCGACCCCGAGGCCGAGGCGAACGCGGACGTGGTCCGCGGCGAGGCGCGCAAGCTGCCCACCGAGGGCCGTATCGCCGCGCTGAACGACTCGTTCGGCTTCGGCGGGCACAACGTGGTGCTGGCGTTCCGGACGGTCTGATCGCCCCAGCCGGCACGGGCAGCACCGACAGCACCCAGCAGAACCCGGAGGGCCCCACCGATCGGTGGGGCCCTCCGGGTTCTGCTGTCGGGTTCCGCGAGCGGTCGTCGCGGAGGCGACGCCGTCAGACCACCTGGTGCAGCCAGCGCACGGGGGCGCCTTCACCCGCATAGCGGAACGGCTCCAGTTCGTCGTCCCAGGGCTTGCCCAGGAGCTTGGCGAGTTCGGCCTCCAGGTCGCTCTCGCCGCGCTGGGAGCGCAGCAGGGCGGCGCGCAGCCGGTCCTCGGGGATGAGGATGTCGCCGTGGATGCCGGTGACGGCATGGAAGATGCCGAGGTCGGGGGTGCAGCTGTAGCGCTCGCCCTCGGCGGTGGGGCAGGGCTCGGCGGTGACCTCGAAGCGCAGCAACTGCCAGCCGCGCAGCGCGGAGGCGAGTTTGGAGGCGGTGCCGGGCTGGCCCTGCCAGGAGAACTCCGAGCGCCAGGTGCCGGGCGAGGCGGGCTGCCGGATCCAGTCCAGGCTGACGCGCGTACCGAGCACCCCGGCGACGGCCCACTCGACGTGCGGGCACAGCGCGCGCGGCGCGGAGTGCACGTACAGAACTCCACGTGTCGTCACCTGGACCTCCGGGCAGAGCGGGACATGGTGCGGGCGGGCGGACAGCGGTGGCGGGTGAGGCCACGCTGATGGCGAGGCTACCGTGAGACGGGGCAAGGAGTGTGACGTACCGTCGGTCCCGGTGCCAGGAAACGCCCTCCATTCACCCAGGGGGACGCTTGTACGGGTGCGAGCCGCCCACTCGAGTGGGGGCGGGAACCCTCGCGCGTTCTCATGGAGGGGAGCACTTCACGACGACCGAGGGGATCACGGCATGCGGAAACGACGTCACCGTACCCGGGCCGCCCGCGCCGTCGTGGCGGCGGCCGTACTGACCATCACGGGCTGCAGCGCCGCCGGAGCGGAAGCCGGCTCCGGTGCCTCCCGCCCGCCCGCGGCGGCGCCGCCCGTCTGGAACACCAGCCCGGACTCGATCGCCGCGGTCGGCGACTCCATCACCCGCGGCTTCGACACCTGCATGGTGCTGACGGACTGCCCGGCGGCGTCCTGGGCGACGGGCAGTGACGCGTCGGTCAACAGCCTGGCGGTGCGGCTGCTCGGGGCGACCGGGGCGGCCCAGCACAGTTGGAACTTCGCGGTGACCGGGTCCCGGATGGCCGATCTGAACGGCCAGATGAAGCAGGCCGTGCCGAAGAAGCCGCAACTGGTCACGGTGATGGCGGGCGCCAACGACGCCTGCCGGGACACCCTGGACACGATGACCACGGTGGCGGACTTCCGCTCCGGGTTCCAGACCGCGATGAACACGCTGCGTCAGGCGCTGCCCAAGACTCAGGTGTACGTCGCCAGCGTGCCGGATCTGAAGCGGTTGTGGTCCGCGGGCCGTACGAACGCTCTGGGCAAGCAGATCTGGAAGCTCGGCCTCTGTCCGTCGATGCTGGGCGACGCCGACGCGCTGGACGCCGCGGCCACCAAGCGGCGCGACACGGTGCAGGCCCGGGTGCGGGCGTACAACGAGGTGCTGAAGGAGGTCTGCGCGAAGGACCCCCGCTGCCGCTTCGACAACAACGCGGTCTTCGACTACCGCTTCGACACCAAGCAGCTGAGTCCCTGGGACTGGTTCCACCCGAGCCGGAACGGCCAGGCCCGGCTCGCCGAGATCGCCTACCGGACCGTCACCGCGAAAATCCCCTGAACGGCCCCCGCAGAACCCCCGAACGGCCCCCTGCCGACAGGACTTAGGGTTTCCCCATGAGCGAACTCTTCGGCACGCTGGCCGACGGCACCGAGGTGCACCGCTGGACGCTGGAGCGGGCCGGGGTGCGGGTACGGGTGCTGTCGTACGGCGGGATCGTGCAGTCCGTCGAGGTCCCGGACCGGGACGGACGCACGGCGGACGTGGTGCTGGGCTTCCCCGGCCTGGACGGCTACCTGGCCCACCCCGAGCCGTTCCTCGGCGCGCTGATCGGGCGGTACGCCAACCGGATCGCCCAGGGCCGCTTCCCGCTGGACGGGCGGACGTACGCGCTGGAGCAGAACGAGGGCGACAACTCGCTGCACGGCGGTGACGGCGGCTTCGACAGGCGGATGTGGGAGATGACGCCGGTCGGGCACGGCGTACGGCTCAGCCGGGTCAGCCCGCACGGTGAGGAGGGCTTCCCCGGCCGCCTGGAGGTCTCGGTGACGTACACCCTGGACGAGGCGGGCGCCCTGGACATCGCCTACTCGGCGGTCACGGACGCGCCGACCGTCGTCAACCTCACCAGCCACTCGTACTGGAACCTCGGCGGCGCCGGCGACGCGGGCGGCCACGAACTGCGGCTCGACGCCTCCCGGTACACCCCGGTGGACGCGCAGCTGATCCCGACCGGCGTTCTGGACGAGGTGGCGGACACCCGTTTCGACTTCCGGCGGACGCGCAAGGTGGGTTCCGGCTACGACCACAACCTGGTCCTCGACAAGGGCGTCACGGACGTGCCGGTGGAGGTCGCCGAACTGCACGATCCGGCGTCCGGCCGGGTCCTGACGGTGGCGACGACCGAGCCGGGCCTCCAGCTCTACACCGGCGACCACCTTCCCGCGCCCTTCGCTCCCGGCGACGGGATCGCCCTGGAGACCCAGCACTTCCCGGACTCCCCCAACCGCCCGGGCTTCCCGAGCACCGTGCTCAGGCCGGGCGAGGTCTTCCGCTCGCGGACGGTGTACGGCTTCTCGGCCCGCTGAACGCACCAGCCCCGGCCCGGGGGTCAGGTCCCGGGCCGGGGCTGCAGGTGGGCGGACTCGGCCCGGACCAGACGTTAACCGCCGGGGGGAGGAAGCGGCCGGTGATCGGGCACGGCGCCGCGATCCCGTACGAACCCTTCACAATCACCGGCCGGGCGGGCGCCGGCGGGCTCAGCCCAGGGTCACCGTGATGTTCCCCCGGGTCGCCTTCGAGTAGGGGCACACCTGGTGGGCCTTCTCCACCAGACTCCTGGCCGTCGCGGCGTCGACGTTCGGGATGTCCGCGGAGATCTCCACGATGATCCCGAACCCGTCCTCGTTCTTGCCGATGCCGACCTTCGCGGTGACGGTCGAGCCGGAGATGTCGGCGCCCTCCTGGCGGGCGACGACGCCGAGGGCGCCCTGGAAGCAGGCGCTGTAGCCGGCGGCGAACAGCTGCTCCGGGTTGGTGCCGGCGCCGCTGCCGCCCATCTCCTTGGGCGGGTTGACGACGACGTCGAGCCTGCCGTCGTCGGTGGCGACCCGGCCGTCGCGGCCGTTCTCGGCGGTGGCGACGGCGGTGTACAGGACGTCGGAGGGTCGGATTGCGGGGCTGGACATGGGATTGAGTTCCTTCCTTCGTCCGCCGCGACTCGCGCCCACGGTCGCACCCGGCGGTTTCGGAAAGAAGTTACCGCATACCGAAACTCCAGGGAACGGCCACGGGGAGCGGTCACAGCCTGACGATCATCTTTCCGGTGTTGTCGCCGCGCAGCACGCCGAGGAAGGCCTCAAGTGTGTTCCCGATGCCCTCGACGACGGTCTCGCGGTACTTCAGTTCGCCCGAGCGCACCCAGGCGCCGACCTCCCGCACGAACTCGGGCTGGAGGTCGTAGTGGTCGCCGACGAGGAAGCCCTGGATGCGGCCCCGGGTCTGGATCAGCCGGGCGAGGTTCCGCGGGCCGGGGGCGGGCTCGGTGTCGTTGTAGACCGAGATCATCCCGCAGACGGCGATGCGGCCGCCCAGGTTGAGGGAGCCGATGGCGGCTTCCAGGTGCTCGCCGCCGACGTTGTCGAAGTAGACGTCGACGCCGTCCGGGGCAGCGGCCCTCAACTGCTCGGCCACCGGACCGTTCTTGTAGTTGAAGGCGGCGTCGAAGCCGTACTCCTCGGTCAGCAGCCGGACCTTCTCGTCGGAGCCGGCGGAGCCGATCACCCGCGAGGCGCCCTTGAGCCTGGCGATCTGCCCGACCTGCCCGCCGACCGCACCGGCCGCCCCGGAGACGAAGACGGCGTCGCCCGCCGTGAAGGAGGCGGCGCGCAGCAGGCCGGCGTAGGCGGTCAGCCCGGTCATGCCCAGGACGCCGAGGTACGCCGGAAGGGGCGCGGCCGCGGGGTCCACCTTGACGGCGCTGCGGCCGTTCACGGCGGCGTACTCGCGCCAGCCGCCGAAGTGCAGGACGTGGTCGCCGACGGCGATCCCCTCGGCCTCGGAGGCGACGACCTCGCCGACGGCGCCGCCCTGCATGGGCCTGCCCACTTCGTACGGCTCGGCGTACGACTTGGCCGCACTCATCCGGCCCCGCATATAAGGGTCGACGGAGAGGTACTCGTTGCGTACGAGGACCTGCCCCTCGCGCGGCCGCGGGACCTCGGTCTCGACCAGGGCGAAGTCCTCGGGCTGCGGCCAGCCGACCGGGCGGCTGAGCAGGTGCCATTCTCGGTTGATCACGACCAGCGCCTTTCCGTTACTTCAGTTCCTGAAACAACCATGCGCCTGAATATTTAACGAAGTCAAGTAAGCGGGTAGGCTGGTCGCATGGCCGCTGCACCGAACACCCGCCGCCCCGACGCGCTGACCCTCGAGGTCGTCGAACTGATCGGGGACGTCGTGGCCCGGTTCTACGAGGACTACGAGGAAGCCGCCGGGGAGCACGCGCTGACCGGGGCGCAGGCGCGGCTGCTGAGTCTGCTGTCGCTGGAACCGCTGCCGATGCGGAAGCTGGCGCAGAAGCTGAAGTGCGAGCCGTCGAACGTCACCGGGATCGTGGACCGGCTGGAGACACGGGGACTGGTGGAGCGGCGGCCGGATCCGGGTGACCGGCGGGTGAAGCTGGCGGCGGCGACGGAGGAGGGGCGGCGGGTGGCCCGGGAACTGCGGGAGGGGCTGCGCTTCGCCCGGGAGCCGCTGGCGGGCCTGTCCGAGGAGGAGCGGCTGGCGCTGCGGGACCTGCTGCGGCGGATGACGGACCAAGGGGAACCGGGCTGACCGCGGCCGGCGTCACGGGGCTGTACGGCCCAGCGCCGACGAGTGCCGCTCGACACCTGCGGCGCCCGCGCGGCCCGCGGCAGTGGATCGCGCCCTACGTGCACCACCACAGGAAGCGGTCGCACTTGTGGGTCGGGGTGGGGGTCGGGTCCGGTTGAGGGGCCGGCGGGGCGGGGGCGGTCGTCGGGGGGTCCGCGGGCCGGGGCGCCTCCGAGGTCGCCGGGGCCGGCGCACCGGGCCCGTCCGTGCCTGCGCCCGTGCCGTCCTGCGCCGTCGCCTCGGGCGACCGCCCGGGGCTGCTCGCGTCGCTCGCGTCCGGGTTCGGTTTCCCGTCCTTCGTGGAGGCGGAGGCGGAGGGTGAGGCCGACGCCGAGGCGTCCGGTGCGGCCGTGGCCGCGCCGGTCTCCGGCGTGCCGCCGGCCGGCGCGGCCGTACCGCCGGCGCCCGAGGGGGATGCCTCGTCCTCCCCCGCGTCGTCGCCGACCGCCGCCGGTTCGGGATGGGAGAAGCCTGGCAGGGCCGGTGCGTCGACGCCGAGTTCGGCCAGGCTCAGGCCGCTGCCCGCCAGGACGAAGCCTGCGGTGATCAGCAGGATCCGGCGGCGGCGCCTGCGGTGGGCCGCCGCCTTGCGGTCCCGCCGGCTCGCACCCCGGCGCCCGGCAGTCTCCGCAGGCTCCGCGCTCTCCGCGTCCTCGGTGTCCTCGGTGTCCTCGGTGTCGCCGCCGCCCCCGTCAGGTCCACCGTCGTCGCCGTGGTCCTGGGCGAGGCGCGACTCCCCGCTCTCCTGCGGGACCTGGGCGGTCACCGCCTCCGCGCCCACCCCGGGATCCTCCGCGTATGCGGGGAGCGTCTCCACTGGGGTGCCGCACCCCGGGCAGGCGAGGGCGCCGTTGAGGTGCCGTCGGCACGGGTGGCAGTAGTTCATGACGCGGGAAGAGTAAGTTCCGGATGGGCTCGGTTCCTAGGCACCTCTGTGAAGGTTCTGTGCGGGATCGAAAAAATTGTCGAAAGGTTCACCGAAACCCGCGCCTGTCGGACTCTTCGGCACCCACTCCGCCCGCCGAGGCTCCGGCTACCCGAAAACCACACGTCCCACACATGAGTTGAACAACGCCGCCTCCGCCTCCGTATCCATGGGCGGCCCGTGCTCCCCCGCGCGGGCCACCCCAGGTCGACGGGCCCGGTCGTCCCCACCGGGCCCGCCACACACGGAGGTTCCATGGCCGACAACGTCACCTCGCTGTTCCGCGGCGCCGCGGCGCACAGCCCGTCGATGGCGGCGCTGACACGGGAGGGCGGCGACGGGGCCGGGCCGGTGGACTTCTGCATTCCGTGCAACCCCTACTTCCCCACGCCCACCATGTTCCAGGACATGGCGACCCGGTTGCGCGAGATCATCACGTACTACCCGTCCGGCGCCGACACGATCACGGCCGAGCTGTGCAGCCTGCTCCAGCTGCCGCCGCAGTGCGTGGCGATGGGCAACGGCTCCACCGAGCTGATCACCTGGATCGACCACCTGCTGGTGCGCGAGTCCCTGGCCGTTCCCGTCCCCACCTTCGGCCGCTGGACCGACCAGCCCATGGAGACCGACAAGCGGGTCGACATGTTCCCGCTCCAGGAGTCCGACGGCTTCGTCCTGGACCCGGCCCGGTACGCCGAGTTCATCCGGGCGCGGGGGACCAGGGTCGCCGTGGTCTGCAACCCCAACAACCCCGACGGCGGCTTCGTGCCCAAGCACGCCCTGGTGCAGTTCATGGACGCCCTCGCCGACCTGGACCTGGTGGTGATCGACGAGTCGTTCCTGGAGTTCGCCGACGCCGAGGCCGAGCCGAGCGTCGTGCAGGAGGCGATGCTGCGCCCGAACGTGGTCGTGCTGCGCAGCCTGGGCAAGAACTTCGGCCTGCACGGCATCCGCTTCGGGTACCTGGTCGCCAACCCGGCGCTGGCGGGCAGGGTCCGTTCGATGCTGCCGAAGTGGAACCTCAACTCCTTCGCCGAGCACGTGGTGTTCATGCTCAAGGAGCACGGCACGGAGTACCGGCTGAGTCTTCAGCAGGTGCGCCGCGACCGGATGGAGATGGCCTCCCGCCTCTCGGCGCTGCCCGGTCTGACGGTCTACCCGTCCCAGGGCAACTTCCTCTTCGTGCGCCTTCCCGTGGGCGCCGAGGGCACCGTGGTCCGGGACCGGCTGCTCACCGAGCACCGGATCCTGGTCCGCGAGTGCGGCAACAAGATCGGCTCCTCCAGCCGCTTCCTGCGGCTCGTGGTGCGCCCCGAGGTCGACGTGCGTCGTCTCGCGTCCGCCTTGGAACAGGTGCTCTACGGGAGCGGAAGGGAAGCGGCCGTACCCGAGCCGGGGACAGGGACCACCTACAGCTCGGGTACGGCCGCGGTGGACCGGCTGATGAGTGAGACCAACGGGGGCGGCATGCGGATGGCGGCCACCGCCTGGACCGCCGCGGCCGCCGCCGCTCCCGCGATCGCCCCCGCCGCTCCCGCGGTCGCCGCCACCCCTCCCGCGGTCGCCGCCTCGCCGGCTTCCGCCCCTCCAGCGGCAGCCGCAATGCCGGGGATGGCCGCCCCCGCGGTCGCCGCCGCTCCCGGGGCGGCCGCAATCCCGGGAACGGCCGTCCCGGCCGCCGCGGTCCCCGGACCAGCCGTCGGCGTCGCGATGCCACTCCCCGTCGCGGCGTCGGCGGCTCTCGCCGCCCAACCCGCCGACCCCCGCACGTCCTTGCCGGCGGCCACCCCTCCGCCGGGCGCCGCACCGGCCCCGACGCATCCCCTGGCACCGGCGGCGCAACAGGCCCCGGCACCGGCCCCCATACCGGCGCCGGCCCACTTCCCCACCCCGGCTCCCATGCCGGCACCCGCTCCCGTTCCGGCGTCCGCTCCCCCGCTCACCCCGCCGGGCGTCCCCGCCCGCGGTGGCCTCACCGCCGCCCAGGTGCGCGGCATGACCGCCCCGCCCCCGGGCGCCCACGGCCTGGCCCCGGCCCCGGCGACCGGCTGGCCCAGCCACCAGAACTGGCCGGACGCGGCGGGCATGGGGCAGGCGGGGTAGCGCGGGGCCAGGGGCGGCCCGCCTGCTCCGTGGGGCTGCGGCGGCGCCCGTGCTGTGCCGGGCGCCCCGTACCGGTTCCGTGCGCGTGCGTGGCGCGGGACGGCCGCCGTGCAAAATAGCGGAACCCGCGCCCCGTAAGATCGCCCCGGAGGCACACCCTTGGCGCTCAGCAGACGTTCATTCAGCGCCCTCGCGGGCACCGCCGCGCTCGGACTGGCCCTGGGCGGCAGCGGTGGACCGGGGGCACCGTCGGCCTACGCCGCGCGCTCCGCGCCCACGGGCCCGCCGCCACCCCCGCCGAGCGCCGACGGACGGTGGCACAACGTCGGTTACGACCGCTACTCGCTGCTGGTCGACGGCCGGCGGCTGGTGCTGTGGTCGGGCGAGATGCACCCCTTCCGGCTGCCGAGCCCCGACCTGTGGCGGGACGTGCTCCAGAAGATGCGCGCGTACGGCTTCAACGCCGTCAGCATCCACGTGGCCTGGAACTACCACTCCCCCGCCCCGGGACGGTACGACTTCACCGGGGTGCGCGACCTGGACCTCTTCCTGCGCACGGCCGCCGAGACCGGCCTGTACGTCATCCTGCGCCCCGGCCCCCACATCGGCGCCGAGGTCGACGGCGGCGGATTCCCCGGCTGGCTGACCACCACCGAGGGCACCGCGCGGACCGCCGATCCGGCCTACCTCAAGCACGTCGACGAGTGGCTGAGCCACGTCAACACCATCGCCGTCCGGCACCTGTTCACCCGGGGCACCGGCACGGTGCTGCTGTACCAGATCGAGAACGAGTACGACGCCCACGTAAACAAGCCGACCGGGCGCGCCTACATGGCCCACCTGTACCGGAAGGTGCGCGCCGACGGCATCGACGTCCCCCTCTTCCACAACGACAAGGGCAGGAACGGCCACTGGACGCCCGGGTCGTTCGACACCGGTGGCGAGAAGCGAGGTTGGCTGTACGGGTTCGACGGGTCCCCCTCGCCGTCCCGAACCCCGCCCGACTGGGGGCACTTCGGCGCCGGCGGGAGGACCGGCGGGGCGAGCGCCAGTCCCCGCACGCCCGGGTTCATGCCGCAGTCCGGCGGCGGCCGGCCCGATCCGTGGGGCGGTGCCTCGTCGAACGGCACGGGGTACGCGGAGTCGCGGCGCACCCGGGACGCGGCGTACGAGCGGCGCTGCTACCTGACCCACCTCGCCAACGGCATCACCGTCCACAACGTGTACATGGCCTTCGGCGGCACCTCCTGGGGCTGGCTGCCCTCGCCGGCCGTCTACACGTCGTACGACTACGGGGCGGCCCTCGACGAGGGCCGCCGGCCCACCGACAAGCTGGTGCCGATGCACCAGATCGGGCACATGCTCCAGCGCTTTCCCGACTTCGCCAGGCTGGACCGCGCGGCCGACGTGAAGGTGCGCGGGCTGACGACGTACCACCTGAGGAACCCGGACACCGGCACCCACGTCCACGTCCTGCGCAACGACGGCGACCGGGAGGTCTCCTCGACGCTGCGCACGGCCGGCGCGGACCTGCCGGTGACCGTGCCGGCCCGGGACGCCCGGCTGATGGTCACCGGGCTGACCCTGGGGCGGCGCACCGTGCGGTACTCCACCGCGCAGCCGATGCTGTTCCTCACCGCCGGGGGGCAGGACGTCGTCGTGTTCTGCGGCCGGTACGGCGAACTGGCACGCGTGGTGCTGGAGTCCGCCCAGGAGCCGCGGGTCACCCGGCTGAGCCAGCAGGCCGCGTACGCCTACGACCGGGGCCTGCTGCGCCTGACCGTCCCGCTCGGCGCCGGCGGGCTGATCGGGGTCCGGGTGGAGGGCGACGGGAACGGCCGGCCGCTGATGCTGCTCTTCGCCGACGAGGCGACCTCGACGCGCCTGTGGCCGTACGACACCCCGTCGGGCTCCCTGCTGGTCCACGGCCCGGCGCTGCTGCGCACCGCCACCGTGCGCGGCTCCACGGTGCACCTCACCGGCGACACCGTCGAGGAGACCGGCCTGGAGGTGTGGGGCCCGCGCGGCGTCGACGGTGTGACGTGGAACGGCCGGGCGGTGCCGGTGTCGGCGACCGGCTCGAAGAGCCTGCGGGCCGACGTGCCGCTGCCGGGCGTGCCCGAGGTGACACTGCCCGCGCTCGGCGGCTGGCGGATGCGTGCCGAGAACCCCGAGGCCGGGCCGGCCTTCGACGACTCGGCGTGGCGGGCCGCCGACCGGACGTCCTCGTACAGCACGACCCCCGTGCCGAAGGGCGGGCCCGTGCTGTTCGCCGACGACTACGGCTTCCACTACGGGGACGTCTGGTACCGCGGCACGTTCACGGACGCCACCGGCATCGCATCGGTCTCCCTCGCCTACAGCGCGGGCACGCAGGGGCTGCTGATGGCCTGGCTGGACGGGGAGCCGCTGGGCACCCACCGGCTGCCGGTGCCCGAAGGCGGCACTCCGCGGCGGGGAAGCTGGTCGGACACGGCGGTCTTCCCGGTGCGCGGAGCGCTGCGCGGGCCCGGCCGGCACGTGCTGTCGGTCCTGGTGCGGCGGATGCAGCACGACCAGGACGACGCGGCGCGCGACACCCACAAGGCGGCGCGCGGCCTGACGGCGGTCACCTTCACCGGGGGCGCGCCGAAGGTGCGGTGGCGGATCCAGGGCGAGGCCGCTCCCGACCCGGTGCGCGGGCCGCTGAACAACGGCGGGCTGTACGGGGAGCGGGAGGGCTGGCACCTGCCGGGCTTCCCGGACCGCGACTGGGAGCCGGTGACGTTCCCGCGCGCGGTGCGGCGGCAGGGGGTGACCTGGTACCGGACCACGTTCCGGGCGGCCGTCGAGCCGGGCGTCGACGCCTCGATCGGGCTCACCCTGGACGACGACCGGTACCGCTCCTACCGCGCGCAGATCTTCCTCAACGGCTGGAACCTGGGCCAGTACGTCAACGGCGTCGGTCCGCAGCACACGTTCGTCCTGCCGAACGGGATCCTGCGCACCCGGGGCGTCAACACCCTGGCCCTGGCGGTGTTGTCGGAGTTCACCACGCTGTCCGGCCCGGGGCAGGTGCGGCTGACGCTGCTGGGCGCGGCGGCCGGCGGGGTGCCGGTGACGCCGCTGCCCTCGCCGGGGCGGTGACCGCGCGTTCGGGGCCGTGGCACGGGCGTCGGATCGCATGACGCGGGCAACCTGGGCCGCGTAGGCTCGGACGGCCCTCCGTGGTGGAGGGCCGGAAGGGGTGCGCCGATGGGCTCAGCGCGGGGCCGCAGGACCGGCCGGGAGCGTGCCCGCTCATGAGTGACGCGGGTGAGGGGGGAAGGACCTTCCGCCACCGCGGGCGGCCCGGGGATGATGAGGGCAGGCCTGGGAGATCCACGGGGGAACATCGTGCGTAGGAGAAGGGAGATGCGTCGGCTCGCCGACGCGCTCGTCGACCCCATCCGGGTTCCGGTCCCCGCCGACCCCGAGGTGCTGCTGGCCGCGCTCGTCGACTCCGTCAGCGCCTGGCGGGGCCGCCCGGTCGTCGTCCGGCGGGAGGTGTTCCCACCGCACACCGCCAGCGGGCTGTGGCTGGAGGGCGAGACCCAGGACGTGGTCGTCGTCGACCAGCGGGCCGCCGTGTGGCACCAGATCGTGATCTTCTGCCACGAGGTGTGGCACATGAGCCGGCGGCAGACCGGCGCGGATGCCGCTCCCGCCGGGGGGCCGCCCCGGCCGGTCGCGGCGCGCACCGACTTCAGCCTGGCCGACGAGCAGGAGGCGGACCGCTTCGGCATGCTGATGGGCCGTCGGCTGCGGACCTGGCTGGAGGCGTCGGCGGAACCGTCGCCCAACGACGGCCCCGACCACGGCCAGGACCTCGCCGGACGTATCGGAGCCGCGCTCAACTACCGGGGGAACCGGGGAAGATGAGCGGCCTGATCAACTACGTCAGCTGCGGCGTGCTGTGGCTGGGCCTCGCGGTGAAGGCCCCCGAACTGGCCCGCCACCGGAGCGATCCCTATCTGCGCGCGATCTGCGCGGTGCTGGGTCTGGGCGGCTTCTGCTTCCTGCTCGGGGCCCCGCCGACGGTCGGCGCGATCAACCGGCTCAGCGGTGTGCCGAACCTCGCCGCGCCGCTGACGTACGGGTCGATCACCGCCTACAGCGCGGCCTCCCAGGTCCTCGTCGTCTACTGGCGGGGCGGCGGGCACGTGCACCGGGTGGCCCGGCGCTGGATGGCGGCCTACACGCTGGTACTCGTCGGCATCGCCGCCACGTTCGCGCTGGGCGAGGCGCCGGTGGAGCGCCGTACCGACCTGGACACCTACTACGCGACGACGCCGTTCGTCGCCGAGATGATCGTGCTGTACCTGGTGGGGCACCTCGCCGCCGTCAGCGTCACCGCGGTGTCCGCGGTGCGGTGGGCGCGCGAGGTGGACGGCTGGCTGCGCGCGGGGCTGCTGGTCCTGGGTCTTGGGTCGCTGTGCGGCGCCGGGTACAGCGTGTCCAAGCTGGTCGCCGTGGTCGCCCGCTGGTGCGGGCGGGACTGGTCGGGGCTGAGCACGAACGTCTCGCCGGCCGTGGCCGGGCTGGGCGCCCTGCTGACGTCGGCGGGCATCCTGGTGCCGCTGGCCGGGCCCCACCTCACCGAGTGGCGGCGGTCCGGGCGGGCGTACGCGCGGCTGGAACCGCTGGAGCGCGAGCTGGACGAACTGCTCACCCGCCGCTGCCTGCGGCTGCCGCGGCCGCGCTGGGCCACGCCCACCACACGGCTGATGTGGCGTCAGACCAGCATCCACAACGCGCTCAGCTACCTGGACGCGTCCTTCGACCGGTCCCTGTACGAGCGGACCCACGCGGCGGTGCTGGGGGCGACCGGTGACGCCGAGCGCGCCGAGGCCGCCGCGTGGGCGGCGGTCATCGCCGCCGCCGTGCGCGAGGAGAGCGGCGGGCCGCTGCCCGGCGAGGCGGGCCGGCTGCCCGTCCGGGTGCCGGGTCCGGCCGCCCTGGTCCGCGTGGCGGACGCGCTGGCCGCACCGGCCCCCGTGACGGCCGCCCGAGTTCCCAGCGGTACGACCCCCACGAGCACACCATGACCACGTCACGCACAGCACACCGCCCGCACCGCAGGCCCGCCACGACAGCCACGACAGCCACGACAGCCACGAGGACAGTGGTCCGCCGCGGGTTCGCCGGTGGGAGGTGGTCGGGGTGAGTCTCGTCGTGTATCTGGCCGCCGGAATCTTCGGGCTGTCCGCCGCCGTGCTGCTGCGGCGGCCGCGCACCGCGGTGCACAACCCGCTGACCATGTCCACCTGCGCGGCGATCGTCCTCGGCTCGCTGGTCTTCGTCTGCTCGGCGCCGCTGACCCTGGCCTCCGTCAACGAGCTCACCGGCATCCCCAACTTCGGTGCCCCGCTGACCTACGGGATGCTCTCCGCGTACAGCTGCTCGCTGCTCATCCTGCTGATCAACTGGCGCGGCGGCCCGCGCGAGCGGGTGCGGCGCACGGTGCTGCGCAGCATCGCCGCCTACGCCTCGCTGATCGTCGTCATCGTCGTGCTGTTCGCGCTGGGCGACGCCCGCACCGAGCGGCTCACGGACCTGGACACCTACTACGCCAACACTCCGTACCTGCGCGAGATGATCCTGCTCTACCTGCTCGGGCACAGCGCGGCGACGCTCGCGGCGTGCGCGCTGTGCGTCAAGTGGAGCCGCGAGGTCACCGGGCTGCTGCGGGCCGGGCTGCGACTGTTCCTGGCCGGCTCGGTGCTGGACGTGGTGGGCTTCCAGCTGTCCAAGTACACGGCGATCACGGCGCGTTGGACGGGGCACGACCTGGACGTGCTGTCCACGAAGGTCGCCCCGCCGATGGCCTCGCTCGGCGCGCTGCTGTGCTCGGCGGGTCTCGTGCTGCCCAGGCTGCTCCCGGCGGTCCTCGCCCAGGCGCGCGGCCTGCGCGACCACCGGCGGCTGGGCCCGCTGTGGTCGCGGGTGCGCTTCGTGTCCACCGCGCCCAAGCCGCCGAGCCCGTGGTGGCAGCTGCCGCTGGCGCGCCTTCAGTGGCGCGAGGTGTCCATCCACGACGCGCTGCTCGGGCTCGCCCCGTACTTCGACGACGAGGTCCGCGAGCGCGCGCTGGCCGCCGCCCGGCGTGCGGGCCGCGGCGCGCACGAGGCGCGGATCGCGGCGGAGGCGGCGATGCTCGCCGACGCCGCGCACCGCGCCGCCGCCCGCGAGGAGCCGCTCACGGCGCCGAGCGGATACCGCCTCCACGCCACGGAGGTGTCCGGAACCGGCGGTCTTGTGGAACTGGCGCAGGCGCTGGTCCGCACGGCCGCCGAAACCGCCGTACAAGCAGGAACGGTGAGGACCTCCCATGGCTGAGTCCATGGCCGACTTCGAGGAGCCCCATGCCCCGTAGAGCTGTCGTCATCGGTGCCGGACTGGCCGGCATGCTGGCCGCGGCGGTGCTGTCCGACGTCGTGGACGACGTGGTCGTGATCGACCGCGACGACCTGCCCGAGGGGCCGGAGCACCGCCGGGGCCTGCCGCAGGGGCGCCACGCCCATCTGCTCATGGCCGGTGGCCTGGCCGCCATGGAGGAGCTGATGCCGGGCGGGAGCATCCGGCGGCGGCTGCTGGCCGCGGACGCCCGGGAGATACCCCTGGGCCACGGCATGGTGGCCCTGACCCCCGAGGGCTGGCTGCGGCGCTGGCGGCACGACGGGCCGCGGATGCTCAGCTGCACCCGCGCCCTGCTGGACTTCACGGTCCGCTCCACCGTCCTCGCCCACACCCGGACGGTGATCCGCAAGGCGCAGGCGGTCGGCCTGGTGGGCGACGTGCGGCGCGTGCGCGGGGTGCGCGTCGCCACCCCCGCGGCGGAGGAGGTGCTGGCCGCGGACTTCGTGGTCGACGCGAGCGGGCGCGGGTCGCGGGTGGTGACCTGGCTCGGGGAACTCGGGATCTCCGGGGTGCGCGAGCGTGGCGTGGACGCCGGGCTGGTCAACGCCACCCGCGTGTACCGCACGCCCGCCGGGGCCGAGCAGTTCCCGCTGACGATGGTGCAGGCCGACCCGTACGTGGGCCGGCCCGGCCGCAGCGGCATGGTGCTGCCGATCGAGGGCGACCGCTGGATGGTCAGCCTGGCCGGCTCGCGGGGCGGTGAGCCGCCGGCGGACCCCGACGGGTTCCTGCGCTACGCCCTCGATCTGCCGTCGCCCATCGTCGGCCGGCTCGTCTCCGGCGCCGAGCCCCTCACCGACGTGCACATCAGCCGCAGCACCAGCAACGCGCGCCGCTACCTGGAGAAGCTGCCGCGGTGGCCGGAGGGCTTCGTGGCGCTCGGAGACGCGGTGGCCACCTTCAACCCGGCCTACGGGCAGGGCATGTCGGTCGCCGCGCTCGGCGCCCGGCTGCTGAGCGAGGAGCTGCGCCGCTTCGGCCCGGACGCGCCCGGTCTGGCCCGCCGGGTGCAGCGCGGCGCCGCCCGTCCGGTCGACGCGGCCTGGGCGGCCGCGGTCGGCCAGGACGTCTGGTACCCGAACAGCCGCGGCGCCCGGCCCGGACCCGCCGACCGTCTGGTCACCTCCTACAGCCGCCGGCTGACGAAGGCGGCCACCGGCTCCTACCGCGCCGCGGCCGCCCTCTGGGAGGTCACCAGCCTCAGCGCCGGGCCGCAGCGCCTCCTGCGCCCCGACACCCTCCTCGACGTGCTCAACGGCCCTCTGCTCCCGCCGCTGGCAGGGCCGCCGCTGACCCCGGCCGAACGCAAGATCCTTGAGGGACTGGACCGGACGAACACCTGACCCGGCGAAGGGGCCGGACGGGAAAGCGCCGGGCGGGGCCGGGTGGGCGACGATGGATCCCATGACCACGTCCTCCGGAGAGCGCCCCGCCGGCCCCTTCACCCCGCTGGACTTCCAGCTGGTGCTGCTGCGCCGCATGGCCGACCACAACCCGGACCTGGTGGAGGACGCCCTCCGTACGCTGGGCGTCTCCCGCGCGCGGATGCGCGAGGCCAACAAGCGCTGGCAGGCGATGGTCCGCTCACCACGGGCCCGCTCGGCCGCCTCGCTCCCCCATAGCCTGAGCGGCATGGGAGGTACCCCCATCCGCTCCATCCTCGGCGAGCCCGAGTCGACGACCGCCCGCCGCATCGGCGACCTGGACTGCGAGGCCCGCAACTGGCCCGTCCCGCTCTGGCCCGACCTGCGCCTGGAGGTGCTGGCCGGCCCGGACGGCCGGGTCTGGAACGAGTGGCTGGTCCGCGCCCCGGGGGCCGCCGGGCCCGACCTGCGGACCACGGCCGACCTGACCCCCTGGTCCTGCACGGTCGACGAGGCCGCCCGCGCCTTCGCCCCGGTCCGTCCCCTGGAGGGCACCGCCCCGACCCGCTGGGGCCTGGCGTTCCGGGCCCCGGACGGTCAGGGCGTCCACCGGGAGGTCGTCGCCGAGTTCACCTGGGGCCTGCTGCAACGGACCCGGACGAGTGAGCACGGCTGAGTAGACGCGCGGGGACGGCGGCGCGGCAGCGGCTCAGCCCGCCGCGGCGAGGATCGCCTCCGTCACCGCCCCCACCGACTCCGGATGCAGCCACAGGAACAGGTTCGGCTCCACCAGCTCCAGCTCCATGAGGCGGGGTTCGCCGTCCTCCCCGTCCACCAGGTCGACCCGGGCGCAGAGCAGCTCGGGAGCGCCGGGCACGGCGGCCAGCGCACGCTCGGCGACGGAGAGTTCGGCCGGGGTCGGGGTCCAGGGCGCGATGCCCGGGTGGGCGAGCTTGCGTGCGTCGTAGGCGACGCCGGGGGCGAGGACGGCACCCTTGCGGCCGGCGTGCAGCAGACGTCCGCCGAAGAACTGGAGCGCCCGCTCCCCACCGGCGTCTATGCGCCGCATGTACGGCTGCACCAGGGCCGTGAGCCCTTCGGCGTGCATCCGCGCGAGCTGCCGTACGGCGGTGTCACGCTCGTCGGGCGTGTACCGGGCGGCGAAGCGCGCCCCGGCCCCGGACGCCGGCTTGATCACGTACTCGTGGTCGTCGGGCAGGTCGGCCGGGTCCCCGGGAGCCAGGTACCGGGTCGGCACCACGGGCACACCGGCCGCCCCGAGCTGCCCGAGGTACCGCTTGTCGACGTTCCACCGCACGACCTCGGCGGGATTGGCCAGCCGTGTGGCCTTCGCGCACCGGTCGGCCCACTCCGTGAACTCCCCGACCCGCCAGCTGTAGTCCCAGGTCGACCGGATCACGGCGAGATCGAACCGGGCCCAGTCGACCCCGGGATCGTCCCAGGCCACGGCCCGTGCCTCGGCCCCGGCCGACTCCAGCGCCTCGACCAGCACCGGCAGGTCCCGGTCGTCGCTGATACCGGGCGCGGGCCGGCAGGTGACGAGCGCGACGCGGGGCACGGATGGACTCCCTCTTCGGACATCGTCGTACGACGCTTCGAACAGTGACGGGCCTCGCAGGCTAACAACCTTCCGCCCCGGCACGTACGGTCGCCCCTGGTGTAGGAACGAAGTCACCGGCCCGGGCCGGTCGGTCGGTTCGTACGAGCGTCGCAAGGAGTCCCCACGTGTCCTCCCTCTTCCCCGCCCTGACGAAGGATCCCGGTGAGCGGCTCGCGCTGCGGTTCGCCAACCGTTCGTCGACCTACGCGGAACTCGCGGCGGCCGCCGGGGCCGTCGCCGCCCGGGTGCGCGGCAGGGCCCGCGTCGCGGTGTGGGCGACGGAGGGGCTGGAAACGGCCGTGGGGGTCGTGGGCACGCTGCTGGCCGGGGCGGCCGCCGTGCCGCTCAACCCGAGGTCGGGCGAGAAGGAGCTCGGGCACATCCTGGCCGACAGCGCGCCGCCCGTGGTGCTCGCCGCGCCCGGCGACGAACTGCCCGACGCGCTCGCGGGGTTGGAGCGGGTGGATGTAGAGGTGCGGGAGGCGGGGCAGGTGCCCGAGGACCGGGCCGGCGACGGCGACCCGGCGCTCGTCGTCTACACCTCCGGCACCACCGGCCCGCCCAAGGGCGCCGTCCTCCCCCGCCGGGCGCTCGCCGCCACCCTGGACGCGCTGGCCGACGCCTGGCAGTGGACGGGTGACGACGTGCTGGTGCACGGGCTGCCGCTGTTCCACGTGCACGGGCTGGTGCTGGGCGTCCTCGGGCCGCTGCGGCGCGGCGGGACGGTACGGCACCTGGGGCGGTTCACGACCGACGGCGTGGCGCGCGAGCTGAACGGCGGGGCGACCATGCTGTTCGGGGTCCCGACCATGTACCACCGGATCGCGGAGGCGCTGCCCGGCGACCCGGAGCTGGCGAAGGCCCTCGGCGGGGCACGGCTGCTGGTCTCCGGGTCGGCCGCGCTGCCCGTGCACGACCACGAGCGGATCACGGCCGCGACCGGACGGCGGGTGATCGAGCGGTACGGCATGACCGAAACGCTGATGAACACCAGTGCGCGGGCCGACGGCGAGGCCCGCGCCGGGACGGTCGGGGTGCCGCTGCCGGGCGTCGAGCTGCGGCTCGTGGAGGAGGACGGTACGGAGATCACCGCGTACGACGGGGAGACGGTCGGCGAGATCCAGGTGCGCGGGCCGAACCTGTTCACGGAGTACCTCAACCGGCCCGACGCGACGGCCGCCGCGTTCACCGCCGACGGCTTCTTCCGCACCGGCGACATGGCGGTGCGCGACCCCGACGGCCAGGTCCGCATCGTCGGCCGCAAGGCCACCGACCTGATCAAGAGCGGCGGTTACAAGATCGGCGCGGGTGAGATCGAGAACGCGCTCCTGGAACACCCGGGGGTCCGCGAGGCCGCCGTCACCGGGGAGCCGGACGCCGACCTCGGTGAGCGGATCGTCGCCTGGATCGTCCCGGCCGATCCGCAGTCCCCGCCGGGCGCCGAGGAGCTGTCCGACCACGTGGCCCGGCGGCTGGCCCCGCACAAGCGGCCCCGGGTCGTCCGGCTCCTCGACGCCCTGCCCCGCAACGACATGGGGAAGATCATGAAGCGGGCGCTGACACAGGGCTGAACGGCGAACGCCCGCCGTCCCCCGGCCCGATCAGGCCGGGGGACGGCCCTCCTGCCCGCCCCCCACTGCCCCGGACCCCGCTGCCCGGACCCCCACCGCCCGGACGACCTCCTGGCGTACCGAACCGCCCCGGTCGTCGCGCGCGGTGGCCCGCAGGGAGACGAAGGCGGCGCCGCGCGGCACCGACAGGGTGCCGCGCCAGGAGCCGCGCCCGCCGGTCAGCGGGACCGGCCGCCAGGTCGCGCCCTCGTCGTAGGACACCTCCAGGCCGCCGTCGCGGACGGTCCCGGTGCCGGTCGCGCCCGCCACGTACCGCGCGCGCACGCCGACCGGCACCCGTGCGCCGCCCCGCACGTCGCCCGCGAGGTCGGTGCCGACGTCGAAGGCGAGGTTGATCAGGGGCAGGGTGGTCCAGTGGTCCTCGGGGGTGGCCGACGAGCGGAACGTCCACTCGGCGTGCCCCCGCGTGGCGAGCCGCCATCTACCGGGGTCCAGCGCGGTGTCCGTGACGAGCCGGTACGTGTGCTCGGCCGCGGGCGCGTCCGCGACGTACGCGGTGGCGCCCGCGCCCCGGCCGGCCACCTGCCCGTCCAGGTGGACGGCGGTCGTCTGGGACATGCCGCTGTCCGTGCTCCACACGTCCCCGAAGCCGGTGTGGTCGGGCCCGGAGTCGCCCCAGCCGGGCACGTTGAACTGGAGCCGGTCGCCCGCCCGTTGCTGGCCCCAGTCGAGGCCGGTGCCGAGCCAGGGGTGCCAGACCGGCTTGAACCAGTCGAGCGCGGGGCGCGTTCCGCCCTCGTAGCGGACCGGGCCGCCGCGCTGCTCCAGCGTGCCGTCGCCGACGGTCACCGACTCCTGCCAGCGCAGGCCGGGCCCGGTGGAAACGTAGTCGGTGCGCTCCGCCGGGAGGTCGATCCGCTCCTGGAAGCCGATGCCGACGGGGAAGGTGTCGGTGACCGCGTACCGGAACTCGCTGCCTCCGGTCGGCCGCACGGCGTGGAACCGGGTGCGCACCGCGGCCAGTTGGCGAGGGCCGGGCACGTACGTCAGCTCCGTGTCGGGGATCGCTCCGCGATGGCTCTGCGCGAGGTCGTAGACGTACGGGGTGTTCCGCGTGCCCGTCATGTCGACGCGACCCGCCGCCCGCAGCCGTGCCGCGTCGGCCGCGTCGACCGTGGCGATCTGGAGGGGGCGGTCGGCGTTGTCGTCGGTGCCCCACCAGGCGCTCAGCCGGCCGGGCGCGTCGTCCGTCACGAACAGGGCCTTCGCGCCCGCGTCCTGGGCCGCCTGGGCCAGCGCGGCCGGTTCGACGGAGTCGGTGAGCCGGGCCAGGACCGCCCGGCCGCGTACGTCCTTGCCGGTGAAGTCCCCGTCGCCGACGTCGACGAGCGGCAGCCTGCTGCGGCCCTCGATCAGCGTGCCGCCGGGCTGGACGAGCGCCTCGGCGACCCCCTCGACCTCCAGCAGCGGCTTGGCCAGCCGCCACACGGTCCGGTACTCGAAGGTGCCCCGCGTGACCGGCTCGGTCGGCCCGGCGAAGACGCTGTCGTAGCCGACGGGCACCTGGACGGCGTCGAACAGGTCGGAGCCGTCCGCCGCCCGGTCGTACTCCATGAGCAGTTGCCGGACCTCCGTCCGCCGTCCGGTCTCGGCCCTGATCTCCCGCAGCCGGCGCCCGTCCAGGGTGACCTCGCGGTCCCGGTCCAGCGTGATCTCGGGCGCCGCGAGGAAGCCGAGTCCGAGGGAGTCGGCCCCGTGGGCGCCGCGTACGTCGAGGAAGGAGGTCAGGCTGTACGTGCCCGGCTCAAGCCGCAGGCTCAGGGTGCCCGAGTCGCCGACGTGCGCGGGGGTGGGGTCGGCGCCCGCGGCGAGCCGCCGCACGGTGAGGTCGGCGGGCACGGGGGCGCCGTCGCGGTCCTTGACATGCACGGTGAGCGTGTACCGCTCGCCCTCCTTGACCAGCCCGAACGCGGTGTGCGCGACCGGGGTGCCGGCCGCGGAGGCCACGATCCGCCCGCTGGTCGGGCCCACCGGCGCCCTGGCGGCGTCCGAGGTCACGGTGGTGGCGGCGGTACCGTGCGCGGGCACGGTGAGCGTGGAGTCGGCGAGCGTGGCGACGCCGTCCGGGGCGCCCTGGACGGAGAGAGTCAACGCGACGTCGGTGTCGGAGGAGTTGGCGTAGGTGAGCGTCCTGGTCACCGGCTTGTCCGTGCCGTAGGGCCAGCGGTGGAACCCGAGGTCGGCGCTTCCGGTGGCGGTGATCCACGCGTGCACGGCGTCCGGGACGCTCACCCGGCCCGCCCCCAGCACGTAGGCGGACTCGTCGAGCTGCTTCGACGTCGACATCAGCGCGTCCTTGATCCGGGCCCCGCTCCAGTCCGGATGCTCCTGGGCGAGCAGCGCGGCGGCACCGGCGACATGGGGCGTCGCCATGGACGTGCCGCTCATGGAGGTGTACGCGCCGCTGCCGGGGGCGAGCTGGGAGCGGGCGGCGAGGATGTCGACGCCGGGTGCCGCGAGGTCGGGTTTGAGGGCGTTGTCGCCGCTGCGGGGTCCGGCGCTGGTGAAGTAGGCGGCCCGGTCGGACGGGTCGACCGCGCCGACGGTGAGGGCGGCGTCGGCGGCACCGGGCGAGTCGAGGGAGGAGGGGGCGCCGGTGTTGCCCGCGGCGACCACGAAGAGGGCGCCGGTCTCCGCGGAGAGCGTGTCGACGGCCTGCGCCATGGGATCGGTGCCGTCGCTGGGCTCGCTGGAGCCGAGGCTCATGGAGACGATCCGCGCGCGCACGTCCCGCGCGGCCCACTCCATGCCGGCGATGATCTGCGACTCGCTGCCGGTCCCCTGGTCGCCGAGCACTTTGCCGACGGCGAGGACGGCGTCCGGGGCGACCCCCTTCTCCTCGCCGCCGGAGGCCGCGCCGCTGCCGCCGAGGGTGGATGCCACATGGGTGCCGTGGCCGTTGCGGTCGGTGCCGTCCTCGCCGTCGACGAAGTTCCTGGTGACGGCGACCCGTCCGGCGAGGTCGGGGTGGGACGTGTCGACGCCGGTGTCGAGGACGGCCACGGTGACGCCCTTGCCGGTCAGACCGGACGCCCAGGCCTCGCCGGTGCCGATCTGCGCGTTGCTCACGGCCATGTCGGCGGTGACCCGCCCGTCGAGCCACACCTTGTCGACGCCACCGGACAGGGCGCCCCGGCCGGTGAACTCCCGCCAGAACACCCGCCCCTTGGCGGCCTCGACCGCGGCGCCGCGCACACTGGCGAGACTCCGTGTCCGCTCCGTCCCGCGCGGTGCCGCCACCGGGATGCCCTTGCCGTAGGTCACGATCAGCGGCAGCTCGCCGGTGCGGGAGTCCGCAAGGCCCTGCCGCAACAACGTGTCCACGTCGAACAGCCGCCGGTCCAGGCGGCCCGCCCGCAGATACGGCAGGGCCTCGTCCGGTACGACGGTCAGGGCGCCGTCCGCCATCTGCGTGCGCACGGCGCCCGTGGCGCCCTGCGGCCGGCTCACCGCGACGGTCCTCCTCCCGCCGCCGAGGTCGGTGACGGTGACCTTGTCGCCGGTGACGAGGGTGACGGTGCGGGTGCCGCCCGGGGACGCCGACGGGGGGCCGGGGGGCTGCGCCGGCTGCCGCGCCGCCGCCGGTCCCGCCGGCAGCAGGGCGATCACGAGCCCGGCCGACACAAGGGCCGCTCTCCGTCCGGGAGGTCCTGCGCGCATCGTGCCTCTCCTCTCCGCGCCGCACAGCCGCGGTGCCGCGTCCTCGGTGCCGCGTCCTCGGCGCCGCGAAGAGAGAGTGGCAGAAGCCTTCTGTGGCAGGGGAGTTGGAAGAGGCCAACGAGTTCGCGCCAGGCGGGTTCCCGCCAGTGGATCAGGTCCCGGCCCGGTCGGTGGCGGGAGCCGTCCGCCCGGCCGCGTGTCTCACCCGTCAGGCGCGGTGCGCCGGGTTCCACCCGTCCAGCGGCGCCCCGCCCGGCCCCCTTGAACAGGCGCCCGCCGGGCCACCCCAGCACGATGCCAGGGAGGCCGCCGCCCGGCGGCCGCCACGGTCCGCGCTCTCAGGAGGCTCCGTCATGTCCGCCAGTCTGGAGCAGTTGCGCCGCTGCCACTTCGCCGTCGACCTGGGAGCGGCCCGGACCCGTGTCTACGTCAAGGGCCCGGGGCTCGTCGTCGACCAGCCCTCGGTCGCGGCCGTGAACACCCGCAACGGAGCCCTGATCGCGGTCGGCGAGTTCGCGGAGCGGATGACGGGCCGTACCCCCGCCTACATCCGGGTCGTCCGCCCGGTCTCCGGCGGCACGGTCGTCGACATCGAGATGGCGCAGCGCATGCTGCGCCATCTGCTCGGCGACGGGATGCGCCGCACCCTGCGCCGCAAGGCGGCCCGGCTGCGGGCCGCCGCCTGCACCCCGCACGACGCGGATCCGCTCGCCCAACGGGCCACGATCGAGACGCTCGTCGGGCTCGGCGCGCGCCGGGTGGAACTCGTCGACACGCTCATCGCCGCCGCCGTCGGCTGCGGGCTGCCCGTGGAGCGGGCCGAGGCCACCATGATCATGGTGTGCGGGGCCGCGGCCACCCAGGTGGCCGTCCTCTCGCTCGGCTCGATCGTCACCGCCGAGCGCATTCCCGTCGGCGGGGAGGCCGTCGACCAGGCCATCGTGCAACACCTGCGCCACACACACGCGTTGACACTGCCCAGCCAGTCCCTGCGGCCGCTCCAGATCGCCCTGTCGGGGAACGGGATCACCCCGTCCGGTCCGGTGTCCACCGAGGTCCACGGGCGGGACGTGGCCACCGGACTGGCCCGGTCCGTGCGGATCGACACCGCCGCCGTGCGGGAGGCCATCCAGACGCCGCTGACCGCCGTGCTGGACGGCATCTACAAGGTGCTGCGCGAGTGCCCGCCCGATCTGGTGGCCGACCTCGCCGACCGCGGGATCATGATGGTCGGCGGTTCCGCGCTGCTGCCGGGCCTGGACCAGATGCTCCGCGAGGCGACCGGCATGCCGGTGCACATCGCCGAACGCCCCGACGTGTGCGCGATCCAGGGGCTGGGCGCGATGCTGGAGGGCGAGATCGAGCCGCTGGCGCTGAACCCGCTGGGGGCGTAGGTGTGTTGACCGCCCGGGGTGCCGGGCCCCTGGTGGCGGTAGGCCGGCGAACCGGCAGCGGACGGTGGCGCCCGCCGCGCCCGAGCGCGTCCGAATGCGCCCGGACCAGGCCGGCGACAAGGCTGACCGGCAGCAGACCGCGTCCGCCACGCTGATCGCGAGGCGGGCGGCCGACGGCCGGCCGGCGAATCGCTCAGGCGGCCCTTCAGCTCGCCCCAACCCCCTCCGTGCACGGCTCTGTTGGCGGTCAGCTCGGCGACGGCGACGCGCCGGACCTGCACGGCGTGCGCGTCGCGTACGAGAGCGACAGCGCGTCCGGCACCCGTGCGTCAGCGGCTCGTCGCAGCGGGCGACGACCTGCCCGAGGGGGGTGGGCGGCACTCCCCCCGGGGCCCGGTGGCACCGGCGGGGACGACCGCGGGGCGGCCGGCTGGGCGTCGGCGAGGGCCCGCTCGTCGAGGCGGAGGGCGTCGTACAAACACAGGCACAGGACGGTGACCTCGCGACCCTGGCAGGCCGCGTTCGAGTCACGCCCGCCCCAGCCCGACCCACCGGACACGGACACCGGGCGCGGACGCGCGACGCGGGACGACCGCGGCGGGCCGGACCGCTCCCGTGCCCCTCCCCCCGTACGCCCGGGAAGGCCCGTTCCCGGGCGCGTGCAGGCGTGCGGGGAGCGGACAGTCGCTGGGAGCGCCAGCCGGTGCTCCGTGGCTCCAGACGCCGCGCCGCGCCGCGCCCTGAGGCATCCTCCGGGACGCCTCCCAGCGGTCCGACACCGAGCCGCCGCGCACGATGGCCGCCGCGATCACCGCCAAGACGCGCGGTGACGGGCCCGGCTGCCGGGGTACCCGGTGGGCGGACGAGGACCGGCCCCGTCCGCAGGAGTCATCACTGCGCGGGAGTCACCATCATGAGAGAGCACACCCCTTCCCAGGCCGAGGGCGAACGCGACGACGAGGACACGCAGCGCGCCGCAGGACCGCCGGACACGCCGTACCCGACCCCTTCCCAGGCCGAGGGCGACCGCGACGATCTGCCGGAGACCGCCGACCCCGCCGACGACCGTTCCTGAGTGGCCCGTCCGCGCGAGCCGTTGCTCCGGCCGAGTGCAAAACGGGCCAACACGCGCCGATGGCCCCCGGATCCATTTCCGGGGGCCGCACACTTGCTGGGAACGACCGGCGACACCGCTGGTCACATCGACTCTGCGCGAGTAGCGCCTGGTGGGGCGGGTGGGACTCGAACCCACGGCCGACGGATTATGAGTCCGCTGCTCTAACCGGCTGAGCTACCGCCCCGTTGCGGCGTGTCGCGTACAAGTGTGCGCGCCGTCTGCCGCAGCATAGCCGCTCATACGATCTCCTGCTTCGGATGGTCGTCTTCCGCGGCCGTTCATGACCTTGAGGACCGCGTCGCCGACGCGGCGGTTCCCCGGGGGCATGAAACCGGGCATGAAAAAGGACCCCGGAGGGTCCTCGTTCAGCTGCTCCCCCGACTGGACTCGAACCAGTAACCTGCCGGTTAACAGCCGGCTGCTCTGCCAATTGAGCTACGGAGGACCGAGCTCCCCCGACTGGACTCGAACCAGTAACCTGCCGGTTAACAGCCGGCTGCTCTGCCAATTGAGCTACGGAGGAATGCCTCGTTGCATCGAACGCACCTACCCGGGTATCCGCCGGGGGGCGCTTGCTCGCTGCGACACATACATTAGCGCAAGCAGGGGGGTGCTCCGCCAATCGGTTCCCGCCTGCTGTGACCTCGAGGCAAGGGAAGGGTGGCCGCCATGCGTTACCGGCTCACGTTCATCGCAGGGATCGCCGTGGGTTACGTACTGGGCACCAGGGCCGGGCGTGAGCGCTACGAGCAGCTGAAGAGGTCCGCCCTCCGGATCGCCGAGAACCCCGCCGTACGCAACACCGCCGAGACCGCGGCGCAGCAGGGCCGGCAGTTCGCCGACAAGGCGTACCACACGGTCAGCGGGAAGGTCGGCGACCGCATTCCCGAGGCGGTCGCCCAGCGGGTGCGCACCCTGCGGGCCCACGCCAACGGCAGCGGCGAGGACGACTGGGGCACCAGCAACACGTGAGGCGCCCGCGGCCCGGGCAAGCCCGGCGGTACGGCAGAATTTCGGCCATGGGGATAGTCGCCGGGCTGGACAGTTCGCCCGATTTCACTCGTATCGTCGTTTGTGACGCGGACACGGGGTCCGTACTCAGGCAGGGATATGCGCCGCATCCGGTGGAGACCCCGGAGGGGGGCGGACGCTCCGCCGACGTCGATCCGCAGGCCTGGCTGCTGTCCCTCGGGGAGGCCGCCGGCGGTGGGCTCCTGGAGGGCGTGCAGGCGATCGGCGTCTCCGCGCAGCAGAACGCGCTGATCCCGATCGACGCCCAGGGCGCCACGGTGCGGCCCGCGCTGGTCGGCGGCGACCGGCGGGCGCAGGTCGCCGCGGCCGACCTGATCGACGCGCTCGGCGGCCGCGAGGCCTGGGCGCAGGCGGTCGGCTGCGTGCCGCAGGCCCCGCTGCCGGTGACCAAGCTGCGCTGGTTCGCCAAGAACGAGCCGGAGGCCGCCCAGCGCACCGCGCTCCTGCTCCAGGCCCACGACTGGCTGGTGTGGCAGCTGCTGGGCCGGCCGCCGCGCCGCACCACCGACCGCGGCGGCGCCTCCGGCACCGGCTACTGGTCCGCCGCCAGCGGCGCCTACCGGCCCGACCTGGTCGAGCTGGCACTCGGCCGGCAGGTCGTGCTGCCCGAGGTGATCGGTCCCGCCGAGGCGGCCGGCACCACCCCGGAGGGGCTGCTGATCTCGGCCGGGACCGGGGAGACCATGGCCGCCGCCCTCGGACTGGGGCTGGGCCTGGGCGACGCGGTCGTCTCTCTGGGCGCCTCCGGTTCGGTGATGGCCGTTCACCCCGAGGCGCTCGTCGACCAGACGGGGATGATCACCTCGCTCGCCGACGCCACCGGCATGCACCTGCCGGTCGTGACCACGCTGAACGCGGTGCGGGCACTGCGCGGCACCGCCGAACTGCTGGGCGCGCCCGGTCTGGAGGACCTGTCGGACCTGGCGATGAAGTCGACACCGGGCTCGCACGGACTCGTGCTGCTGCCCTACCTGGAGGGCGAGCGGACACCCAGCCTGCCGCACACCGCCGGGATGCTCGCCGGGCTGCGGCGCGAGTCGATGAAGCCGGAGCATGTGGCGCGGGCCGCGTTCGAGGGCATGCTGTGCGGGCTCGCGGACGCGCTGGACGTGCTGCGCGGCCGGGGCGTGGAGGTGCGCCGCGTCTTCCTGCTCGGCCCCGCCGCCGAGCTGCCCGCCGTGCAGGCCGTCGCTCCGGCGGTGTTCGGCGCGCAGGTCGTCGTACCGCAGCCGGCCGACTACGCCGCGCTCGGCGCCGCCCGGCAGGCCGCCTGGGCGCTCGGCGCCTCCCAGGGCACCCTCGACCCGCGCACCCCGCCGGCCTGGCAGGGCGCGGTGGCCCAGATCCTGGAGCCCGGCGAGGACCTGGCAGTGGGCCAGGCGGTGCGCCAGCAGTACGTGTCGGTACGTGAGCAGGTTCACCCCGGGGCCTTCGGGGGGTGACGACCGCCCCTCCCTCAGCCCTTCCACCCCACAGGGATTTTCGGACTTATGGGACATACCGGTTGCATGCATCACCCATAACAGCCACCCTTACGGGGGTGTTTGGGACATAACGGTTCCCTCGTGGGGTGAATCGGACGACGCGGGGTCAGGGGCCGACCGGGCCCCCACCGTTGGCCCGCAGTCGGATTAATCGGTTGAGGTAACGCGGGTGGAGTGTTCGACGATAGGTGCCAGGGGACATCGACCGCCCCCACCGCCGACTCCGAGAGACCCAGCGTGCTCCTACGACTTCTGCGGACCTATCTCAGGCCCTACAAGAAACCCATAGCCCTCCTGGTGCTGCTGCAGTTCCTGCAGACCTGCGCCACGCTCTACCTGCCGACGCTGAACGCCCACATCATCGACAACGGTGTGGTGAAGGGTGACACCGGTTACATCCTGACGTTCGGCGCCGTGATGATCGGCATCTCCATGGTGCAGGTCGTGTGCAACATCGGTGCCGTCTACTACGGCGCCCGCACCGCCTCGGCGCTCGGCCGGGACGTGCGCGCGGCCGTGTTCGACCGTGTGCAGTCCTTCTCGGCCCGCGAGGTCGGCGGCTTCGGCGCGCCCTCCCTCATCACGCGGACGACGAACGACGTGCAGCAGATCCAGATGCTGGCCCTGATGACGTTCACCCTGATGGTGTCGGCGCCCATCATGTGTGTGGGCGGTGTCGTCCTGGCCCTCGGCCTGGACGTGCCGCTGTCCGCGGTGCTGGTCGCCGTCGTCCCCGTGCTCGGCATCTGCGTGACCCTGATCGTGCGCCGGCTGCGTCCGCTGTTCCGGTCCATGCAGAAGCGTCTGGACACGGTGAACCGGGTGCTGCGCGAGCAGATCACCGGCAACCGCGTGATCCGCGCCTTCGTCCGCGACGAGTACGAGAAGGGCCGCTTCCGCGGGGCCAACGGGGACCTGACCGAGATGCAGCTGGCCACCGGCCGGCTGCTCGCGCTGATGTTCCCGATGGTGATGACGGTGGTGAACCTGTCGTCCATCGCCGTGGTGTGGTTCGGCGCCCACCGCATCGACAGCGGCGGGATGCAGATCGGCGACCTGACCGCGTTCCTGGCCTATCTGATGCAGATCGTGATGTCCGTGATGATGGCCACCTTCATGTTCATGATGGTGCCGCGCGCGGAGGTGTGCGCCGAGCGCATCCAGGAGGTCCTGGACACCGAGTCCAGCGTCGTGCCGCCCGTCGCGCCCGTGACCGAGCTGCGCCGCCACGGCCACCTGGAGATCCGCGGCGCCGGCTTCCGCTATCCGGGAGCCGAGGAGCCCGTCCTGCGGGCCATCGACGTGATCGCCCGCCCCGGCGAGGTGACCGCCGTCATCGGCTCGACCGGCAGCGGCAAGTCCACCCTGCTCGGCCTGGTGCCCCGGCTGTTCGACGCGACCGACGGGGAGGTCCTCGTCGACGGCGTGGACGTACGCACCGTGGACCCGGACCTGCTCGCGAGGACGGTCGGCCTGGTGCCGCAGAAGCCGTACCTGTTCGCGGGCACGGTCGCGACCAACCTGCGCTACGGCAACCCGGACGCCACCGACGAGGAGCTGTGGCACGCGCTGGAGGTGGCGCAGGCCAAGGGCTTCGTCGGCGGGCTGGAGGGCGGCCTGGACGCGCCGATCGCCCAGGGCGGCACCAACGTCTCCGGCGGCCAGCGCCAGCGCCTGGCCATCGCCCGCACCCTGGTGCAGCGCCCGGAGATCTACCTCTTCGACGACTCCTTCTCGGCCCTCGACTACGCCACCGACGCGGCCCTGCGGGCGGCGCTGGGGCGGGAGACCGCCGAGGCGACCGTCGTCATCGTCGCCCAGCGCGTGTCGACCATCCGCGACGCCGACCGGATCGTCGTCCTGGACGAGGGACGGGTCGTCGGCACCGGCCGCCACCACGAGCTGATGGCGGACAACGAGACCTACCGGGAGATCGTGCTCTCCCAGCTGACGGAAGCGGAGGCTGCCTGATGGCCGGGCCGATGGGGCGGATGATGGGCGGATCCGGGCCCGACAACCGCTCGCTGAACTTCAAGGAGTCGAGCAAACGGCTCATCGCCCAGTTCAAGCCCGAACGGGTCACCGTCGCCGCCCTGGTGCTGTGCGTGGTCGTGAGCGTCACGCTGAGCGTGATCGGACCGAAGATCCTCGGCAGGGCCACCGACCTGGTCTTCGGGGGGATCGTCGGCCGGCAGATGCCGTCCGGTGCGACCAAGGACGAGGTCCTCGCCTCCATGCGGGAGCGCGGCGAGGGCTCGGTCGCCGACATGCTGAAGAGCACCGACTTCACCCCCGGCAAGGGCATCGACTTCGGTGCCGTCGGCGAGGTCCTGCTGTTCGCGCTGAGCACGTTCCTGGTGGCCGGCCTGCTGATGGCGGTGGCGACCCGGCTGGTGAACCGGTCGGTGAACCGGACCATGTTCCGGATGCGCGAGGACGTGCAGACGAAGCTGTCGCGGCTGCCGCTGTCGTACTTCGACAAGCGCCAGCGCGGCGAGGTGCTCTCCCGCGCCACCAACGACATCGACAACATCGGGCAGACCCTGAACCAGTCGATGGGCCAGCTGATCAACTCGCTGCTGACCATCATCGGCGTGCTCGTCATGATGTTCTACGTCTCCTGGATCCTCGCGCTGGTCGCGCTGGTGACCGTGCCGCTGTCGTTCGTCGTCGCCACCCGCGTGGGCAAGCGGTCGCAGCCGCACTTCGTGCAGCAGTGGCGCTCGACGGGCCAGCTCAACGTGCACATCGAGGAGATGTACACCGGGCACACCCTGGTGAAGGTGTTCGGGCGGCAGGAGGAGTCGGCGAAGCAGTTCGCCGAGCAGAACGACGCGCTGTACGAGGCCGGGTTCAAGGCGCAGTTCAACAGCGGCGTCATGCAGCCGCTGATGATGTTCGTCTCGAACATCAACTACGTGCTGGTGGCCGTCGTCGGCGGTCTCAGGGTCGCGTCGGGCACGCTGTCCATCGGTGACGTGCAGGCCTTCATCCAGTACTCGCGGCAGTTCTCGATGCCGCTGACCCAGGTGGCGTCGATGGCGAACCTGGTGCAGTCCGGCGTCGCCTCGGCCGAGCGCGTCTTCGAACTGCTGGACGCCGAGGAGCAGACGGCGGACCCGGTGCCGGGCGTGCGGCCCGAGGAACTGCGCGGGCAGGTCGCGCTGGAGCACGTGTCGTTCCGCTACGACCCCGACAAGCCGCTCATCGAGGACCTGTCGCTGACGGTGGAGCCGGGCCACAAGGTCGCGATCGTCGGCCCGACCGGCGCGGGCAAGACCACGCTGGTCAACCTGCTCATGCGGTTCTACGACGTCACCGGCGGGCGCATCACGCTCGACGGCATCGACATCGCGAAGATGTCGCGTGACGAACTGCGGTCCGGGATCGGCATGGTGCTCCAGGACACCTGGCTGTTCGGCGGCACCATCGCGGAGAACATCGCCTACGGTGCCTCCCGCGAGGTCACCCGCGGCGAGATCGAGGAGGCGGCGCGGGCCGCGCACGCCGACCGGTTCGTCCGTACGCTGCCCGACGGCTACGACACCGTGATCGACGACGAGGGCTCCGGGGTGAGCGCCGGTGAGAAGCAGCTCATCACCATCGCGCGGGCGTTCCTGTCCGACCCGGTGATCCTGGTCCTGGACGAGGCGACCAGCTCGGTCGACACCCGTACCGAGGTGCTGATCCAGAAGGCGATGGCCAAACTCCAGCACGGCAGGACGTCGTTCGTCATCGCGCACCGGCTCTCCACGATCCGGGACGCGGACACGATCCTCGTCATGGAGAACGGCTCCATCGTCGAGCAGGGTGCCCACGACGAGCTGCTGGAGGCCGACGGGGCGTACGCGCGCCTGTACAAGGCGCAGTTCGCGCAGGCGGTCGCCGAGGTCGACTGACCCGCGGTGCTCGTGCCGGGGGCCGCTCGCCCGGGGTGAGCGGCCCCCGGGGCCTGTCCGGCGGACGGGCCCCGGGTCAGTCCAGGTAGCCGCGGAGCTGGTCGGCGAAGGCGTGGTCGCGCAGCTTGCCGAGGGTCTTGGACTCGATCTGGCGGATCCGCTCCCGCGTCACGCCGAAGATGCGGCCGATCTCCTCCAGCGTGCGCGGACGCCCGTCGACGAGCCCGTACCGCAGTTGCACGACCTTGCGCTCGCGCTCCCCCAGCGTGGACAGCACCGCCTCCAGGTGCTCGCGCAGCAGCAGGAACGCCGCCGACTCCACGGGCGAGGCGGCGTCGCCGTCCTCGATCAGGTCGCCGAGGGCGACTTCGTCCTCCTCGCCGACCGGGGCGTGCAGGGAGACGGGCTCCTGGGCGAGCCGCAGGACCTCGCTCACCCGTTCGGGCGGCAGGTCGAGGTGGGCGGCGACCTCCTCGGGGGCCGGCTCGTGGCCCCGCTCCTGGAGCATCCGCCGCTGCACCCGTACGACCCGGTTGATGAGTTCGACGACGTGCACGGGCACCCGGATGGTGCGGGCCTGGTCGGCCAGGGCGCGGGACATGGCCTGGCGGATCCACCAGGTGGCGTAGGTGGAGAACTTGTAGCCGCGGGCGTAGTCGAACTTCTCCACGGCCCGGATGAGCCCAAGGTTGCCCTCCTGCACCAGGTCGAGCATGGTGAGCCCCCGGCCGACGTACCGCTTCGCCACGGACACCACGAGCCGCAGGTTGGCCTCGATGAGCCGACGCTTGGCCATCCGGCCCAGGACGACGATCCGGTCCAGGTCCAGGGCGAGCCGGCTGTCCAGGTCAGGGGTGCCGGCCAGCTTCTCCTCCGCGAACAGGCCGGCCTCCACGCGCCGGGCCAGTTCGACCTCCTCGGCGGCGGTGAGCAGCGGGATCCGGCCGATCTCCCGCAGGTACTGGCGGAACAGGTCGGAGGAGGGACCGCCGCTCTCGGCGCGGGCGGGAACCGGCTCGGGCAGCTCGGGCGGCGCCTCCGCCTCCGCCTCCGCCTCGGGGTGGCCGGTGGCGACGTCGGTCTGGGTGAGGGTCTGGGTCTGCACGGGGGCGACCTCCAGGATGATCGCTGCTGAGGCGTGCGGCAGCGGTACGAGAGGGGGCGGAGTCGGCGGTCTCGCCGGCGTCCGTCCCGTACGCGAGGAGCACAGCCGCAGGAAGGGGGGACCCGTGGGGGACGGAGCGGCCGCGCTCCGGGGACTCAGGCAACCGGACCCAGTGTGGGGTACGACACATCACCGCCACGAGGGGCGTGCGGCGACTTTTTGCGTCCCGTCCGTGACCGGCCGGTTACGCAGACCGTCCGCCGGCCGGACCCGCGCTCACAGCGCCGCCGCGCCACGCTCCCGCAGAGCCTGGTCGTACTGCTGGAGGATCCACAACTCGTTCTGGGCGGATGCCAGTTGGGCGGGGTCGCCGCCGGTGCCGAGGCGGGCGACCGTGCTCTGGAGGTCGCGGATGCGGCGTTCGACCGCGCGGCGGCGGACCGTCACCAGCTGGGCGCCCGCGTAGGCCTCGTCGACCTCCCGGCGCAGCAGGATCGCCTCCACGGCCAGTTCGGTGACCGTCGCTCGGACCGTGTCGTCCGGGGCGGCCTCGCGGACGCGGGCCAGGTACTCCTGCGGGTCGCCCACGCCGTACTCGGCGCCGCCCGCGTCCAGGATCGCCTGGCGTACGGCCGCGTAGGGCGGGGCGGTGAACTCGTCCATGCCGTAGGCGTCGAAGGCCGGCGAGACCAGCTCCGGGCGTTGCAGGGCGAGCTTGAGCAGTTCGCGTTCGGTGGCGAAGACCGGGTTGCGCAGGTTGAGCGCCGGGCCCCGGGGCGCGGGACGCGTCGGCGCGTGGTCCTGCTGCGGGCCCCGCTGCCGCTGGTCCGGCGCGGGGCCGCGGCCGCCGCGCTCGCGCGCCCAGCGGGCCAGCTGGGCCACCCGCTTGACCACGAACTGGGTGTCGAGGATGCCGAGCAGCCCGGCGAGCTGCACCGCGACCTCGTGCTGGGCGCCGCTGTTCTTGATCCGGGCGACGACCGGCGCGGCCTCGTCCAGGGCGCCGGCGCGGCCGGCGGGGGTGTCGAGGTCGTAGCGGGCCACGATCTGGCGCAGTGCGAACTCGAACAGCGGGGTGCGCGGTTCGGCCAGGTCGGCGACCGCCTCGTCGCCCTTGGCCAGGCGCAGGTCACAGGGGTCCATGCCGTCCGGGGCGATCGCGATGTACGTCTCGGCGGCGAACTTCTGGTCGTCCTCGAAGGCCCGCAGGGCCGCCTTCTGGCCCGCCGCGTCGCCGTCGAAGGTGAAGATCACGCGAGCCGAGCCGTTGTCCATCAGCAGCCGGCGCAGAATCCTGATGTGGTCGCCGCCGAACGCCGTGCCACAGGTGGCGATGGCGGTGGGCACGCCGGCCAGGTGGCAGGCCATGACGTCGGTGTAGCCCTCGACCACCACCGCCCGGGAGGTCTTCGCGATCTCCTTCTTCGCCAGGTCGATCCCGTACAGCACCTGGGACTTCTTGTAGATCGCCGTCTCGGGGGTGTTGAGGTACTTCGGTCCGTTGTCCGCCTCGTACAGCTTGCGCGCGCCGAAGCCCACCACCTCGCCGCCGATGTCGCGGATCGGCCACATCAGCCGGCCCCGGAAGCGGTCGATGGGGCCGCGGCGGCCCTCCTGGGAGAGTCCGGAGAGGACCAGCTCCTTGTCGGTGAAGCCCTTGCCGCGCAGGAAGCGGGTGAGGTGGTCCCAGCCCTGGGGGCTGTAGCCGACGCCGAAGTGGACGGCGGCGGACTGGTCGAAGCCGCGGTCGGCGAGGAAGACCCGGCCGGTCTCGGCCTCGGCGGAGGTCGCGAGCTGTTCGGCGTACCAGTCGGCGGCCAGCTTGTGCGCCTCCACCAGGCGGATGCGCTCGCCGCGCTGGTGGGCGGGGTTGTACCCGCCCTCCTCGTAGCGCAGGGTGATGCCGGCCTGGGCGGCCAGTCGCTCGACCGTCTCCGAGAAGGAGAGGTGGTCGATCTTCATCACGAACGCGATGGTGTCGCCGCCCTCCTGGCAGCCGAAGCAGTGGAAGAGTCCCTTGCTCGGGCTGACCTGGAAGGACGGCGACTTCTCGTCGTGGAACGGGCACAGGCCCTTGAGGTTGCCCCCGCCCGCGTTCCGCAGCTGGAGGTACTCGGACACCACGGCGTCGATCGGGACCGCGTCCCGTACCGCCTTCACGTCCTCGTCGTTGATCCGTCCAGCCACGCCAGAAGTCTACGGTGGTCCGGCGAGGCTCTCGCCCGGCTACGGGGTCAGGCTCTGCAGCGGCACGTGCGGGTCCGCGAGCGCCTCCGTGTCCACCCGTGCCCTCGTACGGATCAGGTGCTGGATCGGGTCCGTGACGTCCCACACGTTGACGTTCATCCCGGCCAGGACGCGGCCCTCCTTCACCCAGAACGCGATGAACTCGCGCTTTCCGGCGTCCCCGCGGATCACCACCTCGTCGTACGAGCCGGGGGGCGCCCAGCCGCTGTACTCCATGCCCAGGTCGTACTGGTCGGTGAAGAAGTAGGGCACGCGGTCGTAGCGGACCTCCTGGCCGAGCATCGCGCGGGCCGCGGCCGGGCCGCCGTTCAGCGCGTTGGCCCAGTGCTCCACCCGCAGCCGGGTGTCGAACAGCCCGAGCGGGAAGGAGGCCACGTCGCCGGCCGCGTGGATGTCCGGGTCGGAGGTGCGCAGCCGCTCGTCCACCTTGACGCCGCCGCCGTGGGCGCGGTCGGCCAGCTCCAGGCCCGCCGACTCCGCCAGGGCGAGGCGCGGCGCGGCGCCGATGGCGGCGAGCACGTCGTGGCAGGGGTGCTCCTCGCCGTCGTCGGTCCGCACGGCGAGCACCATGCCGTCCTGCCCGACGATCTCGGTGAGCTGGGCACCGAAGTGGAAGCGGACGCCGTGCTCGCGGTGCAGGTCGGCGAAGAGCTGGCCGAGCTCGGGGCCGAGCGCGCCGTGCAGCGGGGTGGGGGCCGGTTCGACCACGGTGACCTCGGCGCCGTACTCGCGGGCCGCCGCGGCGACCTCCAGGCCGATCCAGCCGGCGCCCGCGATCACGAGGTGGCCGTTGTCCCGGCCCAGGTGGGTCAGGACGTGTTTGAGGCGCTCGGCGTGGGCGAGGCGGCGCAGGTGGTGGACGCCGGCGAGGTCGGTGCCGGGGATGTCCAGGCGGCGCGGTTCGGCGCCGGTGGCAAGGAGCAGCTTGTCGTAGCGCACATGGGTGCCGTCGTCGCCGTAGTGGACGGTCTTGGCGGCGCGGTCGATCGCGACGACCGTCTGTCCGAGGTGCAGCTCGATGTCGTGCTGCGCGTACCAGGCGGGCTCGTGCACGAAGACGCTGTCGCGTTCCTCCTTGCCGAGGAGGTAGCCCTTGGAGAGCGGCGGCCGCTCGTAGGGGTGGTCGCGCTCGTCGCACACGAGGATCACGCGGCCGCTGAAGCCCTCCGCGCGCAGGGTCTCGGCCGCCTTCGCGCCGGCCAGGCCTCCTCCGACGATGACGAATGTCTGATCCGCGTCGACCACTTGATGCCTCCTCGTAAGGGTGCCGCCACATGGGAGCGTCCCGCACGGAGCGTGGTGCGGGAAGAGGGAGTGGCCCGATCAGGCCACGGAGGGTCACCTGGAGTGCCGGTCGGGGCCACTGGGTTCACTCGGGTCCCAGCCGTACCACGGGTGTCCATAAACGCGCTGTCAAACGTGCCGTCAATGTCATGCGTGCTCTCTCGAGGTCATGCGTGCCCTCCCAGCCGTGCGTGGAGCGAACGGGCCGAGGCGTCGGTGAGGGAGGCGATCTGGTCGACGAGCACGCGCTTGCGCGCACGGTCGTCCGCGGCCTGGTCGAACAGGGCGCGGAACTGGGGGTCGAGGCCGTAGGGGGCGCGGGCGGTCAGCGCCTCGGCCAGCTCGGCGACCACGATCCGCTGGTCGGCGCGCAGCCGCTCCTGCTCGGCGCGCTGCATGACGTACCGGTCGGCGACGGCTTTGAGGACCGCGCACTCCATTCGGGTGGTCCGGGGGACGACGAGCTCCGCGCCGTAGCGCGTGAGGCGCCCGCTTCCCCACCGCTGCCGGGTGGCGCCCTCGGCGGCCAGGCAGAAGCGGCCGATGAGCTGGCTGGTGGCGTCCTTCAAGCGGGCCTGGGCGACCGCCGAGCCGTCGTATCCGTGCGGCCACCACTCCTGGTCCAGGAGGCGGTCGAGGGCCTCGGCGAGCTCCTCGGGGTCGGTGCCGGCCGGGACGTAGCGGCCGACGGCGACCGCGAACACCTCCTGCCGCTCGGGTTCGGCGTGCAGGCAGCCCGGGTCGATGTGGCCGGCGTGCAGCCCGTCCTCGATGTCGTGCACCGAGTACGCCACGTCGTCCGCCCAGTCCATGACCTGGGCCTCGAAGCAGGTGCGGGTGCCGGGCGCGTCCTTGCGCAGCCAGTCGAAGACGGGCCGGTCGTCCTCGTAGACCCCGAACTTGGGCGAGGCCGGGTCGGTGGGGTGGGCGCCGCGCGGCCAGGGGTACTTGGTGGCGGCGTCGAGGGCGGCGCGGGTGAGGTTGAGGCCGACGCTGACGAGTTCGTCCGTCTCGGCGTCGACGACGAACCGCTTGGGTTCGATGCGGGTGAGCAGGCGCAGGGACTGGGCGTTGCCCTCGAAGCCGCCGCAGTCGCGCGCGAACTCGTTCAGCGCCTGTTCGCCGTTGTGCCCGAAGGGCGGGTGGCCCAGGTCGTGGGAGAGGCAGGCCGCCTCCACCAGGTCGGGGTCGCTGCCGAGGGCGGCACCCAGCTCACGGCCGACCTGGGCGCATTCGAGCGAGTGGGTGAGCCGGGTGCGGGGGCTGGCGTCCCACACCTGACTGTGCTCGCCGGGCGTGACCACCTGGGTCTTGCCGGCCAGCCGTCTGAGGGCCGCGGAGTGCAGCACGCGCGCGCGGTCGCGCTGGAACGCCGTACGCCCCGGCCGCTTGTCCGGCTCGGCGGCCCACCGCTCGACGGCCGGATCCTCGTAGCCGGCCGGCGGCACGTGGTTCTCGGGCGGCCGCGGAGCGTGCTCGCGTGACCGGGCTGCCTCGGATGTGATCCCTTCCATGGTTCGACAGTAAGCGCAGCCACCGACAATCGGGCTGCCACCGTCCACCCCCGACCCGCACCACTCGTGCACACGCCCCGCCGCGCCCCGGGGGCGGTGGGGAGCACGGGCCCAGGCAGGTGCCGGGCCCCGGTGTGGCGATCATCGTCGCTGGAGTGGGGCGGTGGTGAACCGGGGCGGCGCGTGGCGCGTCCTTGGTGGCCAAGGGGGCTTGGGGCCGCCTGGGGAGGGGACTGACCGATGCGTCTGACGCATGTGCCGCGCTCGTCGCGCCGACCGCCGCGTGGACGACCGCGCCTGCCGCGTACGCGTGCCGGGCGGCGGCTGCTGGTGCAGGTGGTGATGGCCGTATGCGTACTGGCGCTGTCCCCGGCGACCTGGACGTACGTCGCGGCCGGCGACCGGCTGCGCACCACGGCGGACGCGCCGCGCACCGACGTGGCCGTCGTCTTCGGCGCGGGCCTGTGGGACGGGGAGCCGTCGCCGTACCTGGCGCACCGGCTGGACGCGGCGGCCAAGCTGTACCACGAGGGCCGGGTCAAGGTGCTCCTGGTGACCGGCGACAACAGCCGCGAGGACTACGACGAGCCGGACGCGATGCGCACGTACCTGACCCGGCGGGGCGTGCCCGGCGTCCGGATCGTGAGCGACTACGCCGGCTTCGACACCTGGGACTCCTGCGTCCGCGCGAAGAGGATCTTCGGCGTGGACCGGGCGGTCCTGGTCACCCAGGGCTTCCACGTCCGGCGCGCGGTCGCCCTGTGCGACGCGGCGGGCATCGACTCCTACGGGGTCGGCGTCGACGCCAAGCACGACGCCACCTGGTACTACGGCGGCACCCGCGAGGTCTTCGCGGCCGGCAAGGCGGCCCTGGAGGCGGTGTTCCAGCCGGACCCGAAGTTCCTGGGCCGCACGGAGCACGGCGTGGCCCGGGCCCTGGCGGCCGCCCGCTGACGCCCACCCGTGACCGGGTCCGGGCGGGCCGAGCGGGAGGCGGCCGGTCCCGAACCGTCAGACGCGGTGCCGTGTCCGCCAGTCGCCGCCCTCGATCAGCTTGCCCTCGGTGCGCAGGTGCCGGGTGACGGACGGTCCGGCGACGTAGACCCAGGCGCGTACGGTCGTCCCGTCGGTCTCGCGGACCACCTCGCGCTCGATGCGCTCGTACAGGCTGCGCGGGTCGCCGGCCACGTACCCCTCAAGCCGGTCCAGGGCGGCGAGCACCTCTCCGTAGTCCTCAGGGCGGGCGGCGACGAGGTCGCCCAGGACCAGCCCGTCGTGCTCCTCCACGGCGTACGGATAGCCGGGCCCGTCGTAGAGCACCGCGCCGGACAGCCGGGCGGGCTCCTCTGAGCGGGTGCGGCCGCGCAGGAACTCGCCGTGGTTGCCCTCGCCGGGGCGCAGAGTGCCGTAGACGAAGAACGGAAGCGGTGCGGGCGGCGGCGTCGGCGTGCTCGAAGTCGTCACGGAAACGATTCTCTCCTCTCACCCGCCACTGCCTCACACACCACCCTGCGGTGCTATGGACATGACATGTCATGAGCACTTAAATCCTAGGTTCGACATCAGCGCACCCCCCGCGCGCCCCAGGGCGCCCGCGCTCAAGGAGACCGATGAGTCGGACACGGCACATCCGAGGTTCCCGCCTTGCCACAGCCGGTGTGGCCACCACCACCGCCACCCTGCTGGCCGCCGCCCTCTCCCCCGCCGCACACGCGGAGGGCAGACCCGACCGGGCCGCCGCGATCCACAACGCGGCCTCGGCACTCGCGCACCACTCCACGACCCTGGGCCTCACCTCCGCCGAGGCCGCCACCGTACGGGACGTGATCGTCGACAAGGACGGCGCACAACACGTCCGCTACGACCGTACGTACCACCAACTGCCCGTACTGGGCGGTGACTTCATCGTCCATCTCACTCCGGACGGGGACTACCGCGGCGCCGACCGGGCCTCGAGGGGCACGGTGTCCCTCCCGAGCACCACGCCCACGCTCTCCGCCCCGAAGGCGGCCGACCTCGCGGTGAACGCGCTGCGCGCGAGGAACCTGGGTACGAAGCTGCAACAGGTCAAGGCCAAGCCCGAGTTGATCGTCGACGCCCTGCACGGCACCCCGCGCCTTGCCTGGCGCACCAACGCCGTGGGGCTGGACTCGCTCGGCAACCCGGTGGCCCGTACGGTGCTGACCGACGCCCGCACGGGCGCCCAGATCGACGCCTGGGACAGCATCGAGACGGCGACGGGCGACGGCCAGTCGCTCTACAGCGGCACGGTGTCGCTGGAGACCACGCTCTCGGGCTCGACGTACCAGCTCAAGGACCCGACACGCGGCAACACGTACACCGGCGACGCGGAGAACAAGACCGACCTGTGCATCTTCGGCATCTGCTTCCAGCGCGCCCCCGCCACGCTGTTCACGGACGCCGACAACCACTGGGGCACCGGCACCGCCGCGGACCGCGCGACGGCGGCGGTCGACGCGCAGTACGGCACCAACGAGACCTGGGACTACTACAAGAACGTGCACGGCCGCAACGGCATCGCGGGCGACGGCAAGGGCTCCTACAACCGCGTCCACTACGGCAGCAACTACAACAACGCCTTCTGGGACGACAGCTGCTTCTGCATGACGTACGGCGACGGTGACGGGACCACCTTCGGCCCGCTGGTGGCCCTGGACGTGGCCGGCCACGAGATGACCCACGGCGTCACGTCGAAGACGGCGGCACTGACGTACTCGGGCGAGTCCGGCGGCCTGAACGAGGCCACCTCCGACATCCTCGGCACGCTGGTCGAGTGGTACGCGAACAACCCCGCCGACCCCGGCGACTACCTGATCGGCGAGAAGATCGTCCGCTCCGGCTTCGGCGGCACGGCCCTGCGCTACATGGACAAGCCCTCCAAGGACGGCAGCTCGGCCGACTGCTGGAGCAGCTCGGTGGGCAACCTCGACGTCCACTACTCCTCGGGCGTCGCCAACCACTTCGCCTACCTGCTCGCCGAGGGCAGCGGCGCCAGGACCGTCAACGGCGTCGGCTACGACTCCCCCACCTGCGACAACTCCTCAGTGACGGGCATCGGCCGGGACAAGCTCGGCCAGATCTGGTACCGGGCCCTGACGGTCTACATGACGTCCTCCACGAAGTACGCGGGCGCGAGGACGGCGACCCTGAACGCCGCCAAGGACCTCTACGGCGCCGGCAGCACCGAGTACAACGCGGTGGCGGCGGCCTGGAGCGCGGTCAACGTGAACTGACCGCCCCGCCTCGACCGAAGCGGCCGCCCCGACCTTCACCGTCGGGGCGGCACCTCGCGGCGCGTCAGCGGCGGCGGGCCGTCAGCAGCCATGTCACGTCGACGGCGGTGATCGCGGCCCAGATCCAGCAGACGGCCGTGACCCCGGTCGGCGCCACCGCCGTGGCGAGCGCACCGAGACCGATCGAGCCCAGCACCACCCCCGCGCCGCGCCGGGTGGCCAGTGCGGCGCGCAGGGGGCCCGGCTCGGCGAGGCGGTCCTCCAGGTACGCGTCGAAGGCCTCGGCGACCTGGTCGTCGATCTCGTCGCGCATCCGGGCGCTCAGTGAGTCCGGCATGTTCCTGATCTTTTCGCTCTGCATCTCGCCCCCGGTGTTCGGGCGGGCCCGCCGTGGACCGCCGCACCCCCAACCTAACGAATGCAGAGCTTCTCTGCAAAGGTTCTCTGCAATGATTGCAGAGAACCTTTGCAGTAGGGTGGCCCCATGGCTGAGCGTCCCGAGACAAGGGTTCTCACCGGCCCGGACCTCAAGGCCTTCTACAAGGCACTGTCCAACCCGGTGCGCCGCGACATCCTGAGCTACCTCGGCGAGCACGGCGAGGCGAACTCCACCAGCGTCGCCAAGGCGCTGGGCGAGAGCACCGGCACGACCAGCTACCACCTGCGCAAGCTCGCCGAGCTCAAGCTGATCGGCGAGATCGAGGAGCGGTCCAGCGGCCGGGAACGCTGGTGGAGATCGCTCATGACGGACATCCTCACGCCCCCGGGGCTGGAGATGACGGCCGACGAGCGCGAGGCCGCGGTGAAGATCGGTGCGCTCAAGATGACGCACGACCTGAACCTGGTCGTCAAGGCGTACGCCGGTTACGACACTTCGGCGGGCTGGAACCAGATCTACCGCTCCGGCCTGTGGCTGACGAAGGAACAGACGGCGGCGTTCGTCGAGGAGTACCGGACCTTGCTGCACAAGTACGCGCCGGAACCGGGCGAGGGCGACCGGCCCCCCGGCTCCCGCCACATGGCCGTACGCCTGGTCATGCTGCCGGACGAGGGCCCCGCCCCCGGCCTGCCGACGGAGACCGACGAGCACTGAGGGCCTGTACGGAGCGGGGTCAGGCCCGGGAGATCTCCCTGCCCGGCATCGGCTCCGCGAGCGCCGCCCGCCAGTCGGGCGCGCCGAAGGCGTCCGCGAAGTACTGCGTCTCGTGCACCACCTGCCCGTGGGCGAACTCCATGATGCTCACCGAGCGGGTGGGCACCCCGTCGTACGTGATGACGCACTCGCTCACCCACAGGTCACCGCCGCCGACGATCCGGTGAACGGTGAAGTGCCGGTCGGCGGGGTGCCCGCCACGCTGCGCGGAGATCGCCGCGCGCCCCCGGAACCGTTCACCCGACTGCGGGTAGTCGAGGATCGCGTCCACGGCGTAGACGGCGTGCTCGGCCTCACTGTCCCCACGCTCCGAGGCCCGCCAGTGCTCCTCGATCGCCGCCCTGGTCCGGTTGTCAGAATCCATGCCACTGTCCCTTCTGAGCACCGCCCCCATCTACAGACGCCCCAAACACCCCGGGTACCCAGAACCCCTCCACCCCTCCCCACCGCACCGCGACGGCCGGCCCCCGGAGGTCAGGCTGTCCGTTGTGACGTCAGGCCCGCCTCAAGGCGCCCGGAACGGACCCGGCGTCGCACTCGATTGGCTGTTGCGCTGCCTGCTCAGCGGATCTCGGGGGTGGGGGCGGCGGTCGTCGAAGGGGCGGAGCCCTGTTCGGAGCCGTTTTCCAGTTCGGCTGCGGGTGCCTGGCTGGGGGGCATCGGATCCGCGGTGACCAGGGCCCTGCCGTACACGCCCATCACGGCCACCGTCACGAGCAGGATCACCAGCCAGCGCACGTGCAGTCGGGCGGGCAGGCTCAGCGCCCAGGGCACCAGTCCGCCGGCGGACACGTGGCGGGTACGGCGGCGGCGGGGACCTCCACCTCGGCTCATCGTCTCTTCCTTCTGCTCACGTTGCGACGCGGACGGGACCGGCCTATCTGGTCGCGGTATTCGAGGAGTTCCAGCGGCATGTCGAAGGCGACGGCGGCCACGACCTGCGGCCCGTAGGGCGTCTCGCGGGAATAGCGGGCGACGAAGCGCTCGGCGCGCAGCGACCCCTCGACGATCTCGACGTCGGTACCGAGGGCCGGGATCCCCGCGGCCTGGATCCTGGTTCCGTGCTGCTCGGACCAGAAACGCGGGACGGGCGCGAACCGCGGGGCGTGGTGCGGGCCGCGCAGCAGCGCGTCGGCGGCGTGCTGGCCCATCTCCACGGCGTGGATGAGGTGTTCCACCCGCCGCGGCTCGGAGTCGAAGCGCGCGTTCGGCCAGCGCGCCACGTCGCCGGCGGCGACGATGTGCGGCATCGTGCGGCCCCACTCGTCGATCACATGGGTGCTGGGGCCGCACAGCACGCCGTCGGAGACGTCCAGTCCGCTGCCGCGCAGCCATTCGGTGCGCGGCTCGCTGCCCAGGCCCAGGACGACGAAGTCGCAGTCGATCACGTCGTCGTCATCCAGTCGCAGCCTCAGCATGTCGCCGTGGTCCTGCCACTCGGTGATCTTCGTGCTGAGCCGTACGTCGACGCCGGCCCGGCGCTGGATGGCGCCGACCACACCACCGAGCCGCTCGCCGAGGACCCGGCGCAGCAGCGGCGCGCTGTGCACCACCAAGGACACGTCCATGCCGTGCTCCCTGGCGGTGCAGGCCAGTTCACAGCCGACGAATCCGCCGCCCAGGATCACCACGCGGTGGGCTTTGGCCGCGTGCATGGCCCGCTGCACCGCGACGGCATCGCGCAGCGTGCGGATGGTGCGCACCCGTTCGCTGAAGACCGGCGCTTCGGGGAGGCGTTTGGCGTCCACTCCGGTGGCCACGACCAGCCCGTCGAAGGGCAGCCGCTCGCCGCCACGCAGCTGGAGGCTCGACTGGTGAAGGTCGAGGCCGACGATCCCGGTGTCCAGCACCCAGTGGGCCTCCAGTGCCTCGTCCGCCCGGAAGGTGAGCTGTTCCTCGCTCAGCTCGCCGGCGAGGAACTGCTTGGACAGCGGGGGGCGGCTGTAGGGACGGTGCGACTCTTCCCCGACCAGGACGAGTTCTCCGTCGAATCCGCGTTCCCTGAGCCGGGTCGCCGCGCTCAGGCCGGCCAGTCCGGCGCCGGCGACGACGATGCGCTTCTGGCTTTTCCTGGTGGCCGTTCCGCTGCGCGGCGGACGTGCGGGACGGCGGTCGCCGGTGACGCGGGAGCCGACTTTCTGGCCGCCGTTGATCGCGATGGCCTGCATGGGGCAGCAGCGCACGGCCTGCCGTGCCTTGGCCGCGAACTCGGCGGGGACGTTACGGGTGTAGTGGAGCGAACCGCCCTGTGAGATCCGGAAGACCTCGGGCGCCTCCTGCTGGCAGATCCCGTAGATGTGGCAGCGGTTGTTGTCCACGCTGACGCGGACGGGCTCCTTCTCCGGAACCAGGACGGGGCGCGGCAGGTCGAACGAGTCCGCCTGGATCGGCTCAGCCGGGGACTGCGGTTCGATCGCCGTGGTCGGATGGGGGTTCGCGACGCCCTGGGCCGCGTACGGGACGGGGCGGGGAGCCGGGATCCCCTGGCCGTACGGCGGGTTGTGCACCGGTCCGGTCGCCGGCGCGGGTACCGGTCCGGCCCCGGCGGGGTGGAAACGTCCCGGCGGATGTCCCTGGTGCGCTGGTATCACTTGATCCCGCCGGCGCTGCTCGGGAACGCGTGCTGCCGCAGTCGGGAACGCGACGGGAAGATGCGGATCAGCAAGGCCAGAAGAACGGTTCCGGCGCCCGCCGCGATGCCGACCGACACCGGGTTGAGGTGCCGCGGCTCTGGGTGGACGAGGAATATGTGCAGCCAGAGCAGCGCGAAGGCCACATAGGCCAGCTGGTGGAATTTCAACCAGCGGTGGTATCCCAGACGCCGCTGCAGCCAGAGCGAACAGGCCACCGCGATGGCCAACTCGGTGCCGAGGATGCCGAATCCGACCGGCAGACGCTGGACACCGCCGACGAACGGCACGGTCAGCTGCGTCCAGCCGATCTGCCAGATCGGCTGGTAGAGGAACGTCAGACCGTGCATGCCGCCGAAGATCGTCGCGGACAACGCCAGCGTCATGTGCGCGCCGTAGAAGGTGGACCGGTTGACGGCCTGCTGCATGAACCGCAGCCGCAGCATCACCCCGAGCACGACGGTCGCGACCATCAGCACGTAGGCGATGATGGCCGCCAGGCGCGCGATCTTGTGCACGCCCACGTCGTAGGGGACATGGTGGTTGTACGCGTCCAGCGGGGACCCGGGGATCGGCGGTTCGGCCGCCCAGGCGCCCGGCGCCGTCAGGCAACAGCCGACCGTCACGGTCAGTACAAGGGCGAGCACTGTCCCGACCGCGGCGGCATTCCGTCCGCGGCCGACTGACGGCACCTGCGTGCCCATACTGCGAACTCCCTACTTAGACGTCCATAAACGGGCAGGACAGATAACCTGGCGGGCTGCTGTCGAGCCTGAATGCGCATTCCTGCAGAAATGACGCAAACGTCCCCCGAGAGCGGGGCAACCGGTGGTCGGTTCACGGTCGGGCCCTTCGCTCGGCGGCAGACGCTACACCATCACGTCGACCGCGAGATGTTCACCGAGCGTGAGACGCGCTGGTGAAATGCCACTAAATCCTCACGCTCCAGTCGAAGGCGGCGCCGCGCGACAGGCAACCTCTGAATTCCCTCTGAATCCTCGACAGCGGGCGTCCGCCGCCAGTGAACGCCGACGGTGAATAGGGTCATCGCCCACTGTGGGCGCGGCGACGACGAGCGGTCTATGGCGAACGCCACACCATAGGGTGTATGTGCGGATTCGAGAGCGAGAATCCTCATTGTTCGAGCATCGCCCCTTTCCGTCCGTCCGCCCTCATTCACCCCCGCGCCCCGCGCCCTTCCGGGTGGTCTTCGATGTTCTGTCGGCAAAGGGGCCTTGACCTGCCGAAACGTGCGGCTCGAGCCCACGCGGGACGGGTGTTTTGGCACCCGTTCATCCTATTTCTGACGCGCCTTCAGCAAGCGGGAGCGGCGGTGTGCCCGTTACCTCGAAAGGGCAGGGACACGGCCGACAGCGGCACACCCGGGTGTCGCGGGCCGTGGCCCCCAGCAGAGCCCGGAGGAGCACCGATGCGACGTACCGCCGCCGCCCGTCCACCGGCCAGGGCCATGGCCGGAGCCGTGCTCGCCGTGGCCGCCGTGGCCGCCGTGGGCGGTCTGGCCGCGCCCGCGTACGGCGCGACCGGCGGCAGTCTGGAGGTGAGTCCGTACTCGGTCGAGCCGGGCGGGCAGGTCACGGTGAACACCACGGGGTGCGGCAAGAAGGCGTCCGCGGCGGGTGACGCCAGCGCGGTCGGTGCGGGTCCCTTCACGCTGGCGCCCGGCTCGCGCGCGGGCGAGGCGGTCGGGCGGTTCCGGGTGCCGGAGAGCGCGCAGCCGGGGACCTACGAGATCGTCGCGCAGTGCGCCGAGGGCGACCGGGAGGTCAAGGGCGACCTGGTCGTCTCGCTGATGGCCGCGCAGGGGCAGGTGGAGCCCCGGGGAAGTGTGAAGACGGGGGTGGGCGGCGCGCTGGACGGCGACCCCCTGCGGACCGCGGCCGGTGTGGCGGCTCTCGCCGTCGCCGCCGCGGGCGGTACCTGGCTCCTGCATCGCCGGGCGAGAGGCGACGGGATCTGACGGGCATCCTCCGCTGTCCGTCCGCCGGTGCCGCACGCCCCTTCCCCCTCCGGGCGCGACGCCCCTCGGGCCCGGAGGGGGAAGGGGTCGGAGGGGGTCGGGGGCCGCAAGGGGGGCCGAAAGGAATCCCGCGGGGTTCCGAAAGGGGTCGTCCGTATGCGCATAGGCAACACCGCGATAGCGACCGTCACCGTGGTCGCCTTCTTCTCCGGCGCCTGGCTGCTGCACAGCGCCGTCGAGACCCACGTTCCGCCCCAACCGGGCGCGGCGCAGGGCGTGTTCGACCCCGGTGACGAAGCCGGCGCCGCCTCGGCGCTGCCGCCGTCCCCGCCCCTGCGGATCCGCATCCCCTCCATCCGGATCGACGCCCCCCTGACCGGCCTCGGTCTGACGAAGTCCGGCAGCCTCGACGTCCCTCCCGCCGACAAGAAGAACCTGGCCGGCTGGTACGAGGCCGGCACCACCCCCGGCGAGCGCGGCACCGCGATCGTCGCCGGCCACGTCGACAACGCCCAGGGGCCCGCCGTCTTCTACAACCTCGGCGCCCTGAAGAAGGGCAGCACCGTGGAGATCGACCGCCGGGACGGCGGGGTCGCCGTCTTCACCGTGGACGCCATCGAGGTCTACGAGTCCAAGGACTTCCCCGACGAGAAGGTCTACGGCCCCGCCAAGCGCCCGGAGCTGCGCGTCATCACCTGCGGCGGCGGCTACTCGAAGTCCACCGGCTACCAGGGCAACGTGGTCGTCTTCGCCCATCTGACCGGCAGCCGCTGAGCGCCGGGGCACTAGGCCACCCACTGCTGGTAGGCCATGTTCGCCACCAGCGCGAACACCACCGTCAGCAGCACGATCCGGACGAAGCCGCTGCCCTTCTTCAGCGCGGTGTGCGCGCCCAGGGCGCCGCCCGCCAGGTTGAACACGGCCAGGACGGCGGCCAGTTGCCACAGGATCGCGCCCTGCCAGGCGAAGGTGGCCAGGGCTCCCGCGTTGGTGCAGCAGTTGACGATCTTGGCGGTGGCGGAGGCGGTCACCAGGTCCAGGTGGAGTACGGCGGTCAGCGCCAGGACGAGGAACGTGCCGGTGCCGGGGCCGATGAGGCCGTCGTAGAAGCCGATGCCGAGGCCCGCGAGGCCGATCGCCGCGAGGATCCGGCGGCGGGTCGCGGGACCGGGCGCCGGGGCGGTGCCGAACGAGGGGCGCAGGATCACGAAGGCGCCCACCCCGAGCAGCACCACCATGATCACCGGCTTGAGCACGTCGGTTTTCATCCCGGCCGCGAAGAACGCCCCGGCCGAGGACCCGGCGAGTGCGGCCAGCCCGATGCGGACGGCGGTGCGGACGTCCACGGGTGCCCGGCGGACGTAGGTCACGGCCGCACCGGCCGTGCCGGTGATGGCGACCGCCTTGTTGGTGCCGAGCGCGACCGCGGCCGGGGTACTGCCGGGCAGACCCAGCAGCAGCGCCGGCAGCAGCAGGAGCCCGCCCCCGCCGACCACGGCGTCGATCCACCCGGCCGCGAAGGCGGCGAGGCACAGCAGGACGACCACGGTCAGCGATATGTCGGGCATGATCACGACCCTAGGCAGGGATGCGTGGGTGGTCCATGTATCTGAGGGTCTTTTGAGGTGCGGGGGTCCTACGAGGCCCGACGGTCTGTGACCCGAACGGCCGGCTCAGGCTCGGGCTCAGCCCTCCAGGGCGTCGTACGACACCCCGGTGAGTCGCTCGGAGGCCTCCCAGAGCAGCCGGCCGCCCCGGTCGTCGAGGGTCCAGGGTGCCCGCCAGGAGGGGGCCGGAGCGCCGCGCCACATGGCGAAGGACGGGCCGTGGAAGGAGTCGGGGCGCACGCCGGGGGAGGTCGCCGCGTACAGCGTGGGCAGGGCGCCCGCCTCGGCCGGCTGGGCGAGGACCCGGTTGCCGGCCTCCATGAGCCGTTCGGCCGTCCGGCGGCCCTCCGCCCGGGGCCCCGCGGTCTGGAGGTTGGTGGCGGCGTAGCCGGGGTGGGCGGCGGCCGCGACCACGTCGGACCCGGTGGCCGCGAGCCTGCGGGCCAACTCGTGCGTGAAGAGCAGGTTCGCGGTCTTCGAGCGGGCGTAGGCGATCCAACGCCGGTAGCGGCGCGCGCTGTTGAGGTCGCGCGGATCGACGTTGGCCAGGGCGTGCATCACGCTGGAGACGGTCACGACGCGGGCGCCCGGGGTGTCGAGCAGCCGGGGCAGCAGCAGCCCGGTGAGAGCGAAGTGCCCCAGGTGGTTGACCCCGAACTGGGTCTCGAACCCGTCCGCCGTCGTCCCGTACGGCGGCGCCATCACCCCGGCGTTGTCGACGAGCAGATCGAGCCGCTGGTACGGGTACCACTCCGCGAACTCCCGCACGGATCCCAGGTCCCCGAGATCCAGCCGCGCGAACTCGACCTCGACCCCCGGCGCCGCACGCCTCACCCGATCGGCCGCTCCACTCCCCCGCGCCGCGCTCCGGCACGCCAGCACCACCCGGGCGCCCCTGCGCGCCAGTTCCCGCGCGGTGACGAGACCGAGCCCGCTGTTGGCCCCGGTGACGACGGCCGTACGGCCGCTCTGGTCGGGCATGTCGCGTGTGTTCCAGCCGGGCATCGACGGCTCCCTGGTGGCGGTGGACGGCGGGCGCCTGTGGTCCACCGTGGATCCAACGTAGGAGAGGGGCGGCACCCCCGCACGGGATGCCGCCTCTCTCCTTTCGTGGACCGGAGTCCTCGTCGCAATCGGTAGTGAGGGTCGGGGACCACGACGAGGACTCCGGGGTCTGTCACCGGTTACCGGTGGTCGCTGCCCTCCGCCTCGACCGAGGCCCGGCCGGCCTCCAGGCGTGCCACCGGGATGCGGAAGGGGGAGCAGGAGACATAGTCCAGGCCCACCTCGTGGAAGAAGTGGACGGACTCGGGGTCGCCGCCGTGCTCGCCGCAGACACCGAGCTTGAGGTCCGGGCGGGTGGCCCGGCCCGCCTGGACGGCGGACTTCACCAGGGAGCCGACGCCGTCCCTGTCGATCGTCTCGAACGGCGACACCCCGAAGATGCCCTTCTCCAGGTAGGCGGTGAAGAACGACGCCTCGACGTCGTCGCGGCTGAAGCCCCACACCGTCTGGGTCAGGTCGTTCGTGCCGAAGGAGAAGAACTCCGCCGCCTCGGCGATCTGGGCCGCGGTCAGCGCGGCGCGCGGCAGCTCGATCATCGTGCCGATCGCCAGCTTGAGCCGCGTGCCGGTCGCCGCCTCCACCTCGGCGATGACCTGGTCGGCCTCCTCGCGGACGATCTCCAGCTCCTGGACGGTGCCGACCAGCGGGATCATGATCTCGGCACGCGGGTCGCCCTTGGCGGCCCGGCGCTCGGCGGCCGCCTCGGCGATGGCGCGGACCTGCATGGTGAACAGGCCGGGGACGACCAGGCCGAGGCGTACGCCGCGCAGTCCGAGCATCGGGTTCTGCTCGTGCAGGCGGTGCACGGCCTGGAGCAGGCGCAGCTCGTTCTCGTGCGGCTCCTGGCGGGACTCGGCGAGCGCCACGCGCACCGACAGCTCGGTGATGTCGGGCAGGAACTCGTGCAGCGGCGGGTCGAGCAGGCGGACGGTGACCGGCAGGCCGTCCATGGCCTCGAACAGCTCCACGAAGTCCTGCCTCTGGAGCGGGAGGAGCTGCTTGAGGGACTCCTCGCGCTCGGCCTGGGTGTCGGCCAGGATCAGCCGCTCCACCAGCTCGCGGCGGTCGCCGAGGAACATGTGCTCGGTGCGGCACAGGCCGATGCCCTGGGCGCCGAAGCGGCGGGCGCGCAGCGCGTCCTCGGCGTTGTCGGCGTTGGCACGGACGCGCAGGCGGCGCTTGCGGTCGGCGAAGGCCATCATCCGGTGAACCGCCTCGACGAGTTCGTCCGCGTCGTCGGCGCCCGGGTGCATCCGGCCCTCGAAGTACTCGACGACCGGGGGCGGGACGACCGGGACCTCGCCCAGGTACACCTTGCCCGTGGAACCGTCGATGGAGATCACGTCGCCCTCTTCGACGACGTGCCCGCCGGGGACCGTCATCCGGCGGCGCTTGGTGTCGACCTCCAGGTCCTCCGCGCCGCAGACGCACGTCTTGCCCATGCCGCGGGCGACGACGGCCGCGTGGGAGGTCTTGCCGCCGCGCGAGGTCAGGATGCCCTCGGCCGCGATCATGCCGTCCAGGTCGTCGGGGTTGGTCTCCCGGCGGACCAGGATGACCTTCTCGCCCGAGCGGGACCACTTGACGGCGGTGTACGAGTCGAAGACCGCCTTGCCGACCGCCGCGCCCGGGGAGGCGGCGATGCCGCGGGCGACCTGCTCGACCTTGGCCTCCTCGTCGAACCGCGGGAACATCAGCTGCGCGAGCTGGGCTCCGTTGACCCGCTTCAGGGCCTCGGCCTCGTCGATCAGGCCCTGGTCGACGAGCTGGGTGGCGATGCGGAACGCGGCACCGGCGGTGCGCTTGCCGACGCGGGTCTGGAGCATCCACAGCTGGCCGCGCTCGATGGTGAACTCGATGTCGCAGAGATCCTTGTAGTGGTTCTCCAGCGTCTCCATGATCTGCATCAGCCGGTCGTACGACGTCTTGTCGATCCGCTCCAGCTCGGCCAGCGGGACGGTGTTGCGGATGCCCGCGACCACGTCCTCGCCCTGCGCGTTCTGGAGGTAGTCGCCGTAGACGCCCTGCTGGCCGGAGGCGGGGTCGCGGGTGAAGGCGACGCCGGTGCCGGAGTCGGGGCCGAGGTTGCCGAACACCATGGAGCAGATGTTGACGGCGGTGCCGAGGTCGTGCGGGATGCGCTCCTGACGGCGGTAGAGCTTGGCGCGCTCGCCGTTCCAGGAGTCGAAGACCGCCTTGATGGCGAGGTCCATCTGCTCGCGCGGGTCCTGCGGGAAGTCCCGGCCGGCCTCCTTCTTGACGATCTTCTTGAAGGTGGTGACCAGCTTCTTCAGGTCGGCGGCCTCGAGCTCGGTGTCGACCGTGACCTTCTTGGTCTCCTTGGCCTTGTCGAGGGCGTCCTCGAAGAGTTCGCCCTCGACGCCGAGGACGGTCTTGCCGAACATCTGGATGAGGCGGCGGTAGGAGTCCCAGGCGAACCGGTCGTCGCCGGCCTGCTTGGCCAGGCCCTGGACGGACTTGTCGGACAGGCCGATGTTCAGGACGGTGTCCATCATGCCGGGCATGGAGAACTTGGCGCCGGAGCGGACGGAGACCAGCAGGGGGTCGTCGGCCTGGCCGAGCTTCTTGCCCATCTTCTGCTCGAGCGCGTCGAGGTGCGCGCTCACCTCGTCACGGAGTGCCGCGGGCTCCTCGCCGCTGCCGAGGTAGACCTTGCAGGCCTCGGTGGTGATCGTGAAGCCCGGCGGGACCGGAAGACCCAGGTTCGTCATCTCGGCCAGGTTCGCGCCCTTGCCGCCGAGGAGGTCCTTGAGGTCCTTGTTGCCCTCGGTGAAGTCGTAGACGAACTTCACGCCCTCAACACTGTTGCCGCGATCGGCTGCCTGAAGATCTTTGTTTTCCGACACGGGTCTCGACTCCTCGAGGACGCGGTGGCTGCCCTGACGGCGAGGAACATACCCAGATCAAAGGCCTATGGGTACGTCCACTCGTGGGTCATACGCCCGTAACCAGTCGTCCGCCAGCGGATCGAAAGTCAAGGCTTGGCAAGCCGTAGGGTGCGGATGTTTTCACTTCTTGAACGAATCAAGGCTCGCAGACGGGCCCACCCGCTCACATGAGCGGCTCTCGGCACGTCTGATTTCGATCGATGAACGATCAACACCTGGCACTGAGTGCCACCCTTTGGAGAAGTGCAGCCGCCCATGATCCGCTCATCTGAGCGCATCCCTTATCAAGGGTGGCGAGAATCACGCTGCCACAGGCGCCGGAATTTCACCATGCGGACGGCTCCCGGCCGCGTGGGCGGGGCTCCGTTTGCCGGGTGTTTGCCCGGCACCGGTGAACACGGGTGAGGCCCTTCCCGTACGGGAGTGCGGCGGGCCCCGGCGTGGTCCGCCTCCTCAGCGACGCCGCGCACGGAAGGACCTTCGGGTGCCTCAGCACACGGATACAAGCCCGTCATCGGGTGCACCATCGGACTCGGCCGGACAACCGGCGTCGCACGGACACGAACCGAAGGCCTCCGTTCCGCCCCCGGCGGAGCCGGGGACGAGCGCGGAGCCGGGGACGAGCGCGGAACCGGGGACGAGCGCGGTGCCGAGCACGGGCGCGGTGCCGAGCACGGGCGAGCGCGCGGAGCCGGAGGCCGAGGCGCCCGCTGCCACACCAGCCCGGCCCGCGGTGTCCGTTCCCGCCGCGCGCAGGCCGGGGGCGACGACCACGCCCCGCACCGGAGACATCCCCGCCCCGACCGCTTCCCCGGTGGACGACACCCCGCAGGCGACGCCGGCGACGGCCGGGGACACGCCCGCCGAGGGGACGGTGGCGCCCGGGGACAACGGGCTCCCGGCGGTGTCGAAGACCGACGAGGCGAAAACCGTCGCCGACGGCGGCGAGCCCGAGGCCACGGCGCCCGCCCAAGCCGCCGAACCCGCCGTATCGCCCGCAGGGCCCGTCGCCTCCCCGGTGTTCCCCCTACGGGTCCTGCGGGCGATACGGCCCCGGGTCGTGCGCCGGGCCTGGTGCGGGTGGAAGGGGGCGCACCCCGTGGCCGCGCGGAGGCTGTCCCACGGGGTCACTCTGCTCGCGCTCCTGCTGGTCGCCGTCGCGCTCCTGTTGCCGAACAAGCAGGCGCAGTTCCAGGTCGCGGCGTTCACGCGGCTGCCGGTGGAGGGGCTGCTCCTGGCGGCCGTGCTGCTCGTGCTGCCGCGCCGGCCGCGGGTGGCCGTGGCGGTGCTCGGCGGGCTGACGCTCGGCGTGCTGACCGTGCTGAACCTGACGGACATCGAGTTCAACGAGTACCTGGGCCGCAGCTTCGACCTGATCCTGGACTGGGAGCTGCTGGACGACGCCCAGTCGTATCTCGCGGACACCCTCGGCCGGACGACGGCGCTGCTCGCCGCGATCGGCGTCGGCCTCCTCGTCCTGGCGGTGCTCGCCCTGACGGCCCTCGCGGTCGTGCGCGTCGGCGACTTCCTGGGCCGCGACAAGGCCCGCTCCACGCGCGGGCTGCTGCTCGCCAGCGTGGTGTGGATGACGTGCTCGGCCCTGAACGTCCAGGTCGCCGGCGTCCCGGTGGCCTCCGAGCACACGGTCGTCATGGTCAGGTACCACGAGCAGGCACTGCGCTCCACGCTCCGCGACGAGCGGGAGTTCGCGAGGACGGCGCAGGCCGACCCCTTCGGCGCCACCCCGGGCAGCCAGCTCGTGCCGGACCTGCGCGGCAAGGACATGATCTTCACGTTCATCGAGAGCTACGGCCGCACCGCGATCGAGGACCCGATCACGGCGCCGGGCGTCAACAGGACCCTCGACTCCAGTACGCGGGCCCTGGCCGAGGCGGGCTTCCACGCCAGGAGCGGCTGGCTGACGTCGGCGACGTACGGCGGCGGCAGCTGGCTCGGCCACTCCACGTTCATGTCGGGCCTGTGGGTCGACAACCAGAACCGCTACCGCACCGTGTCCACCGGCGACCGCCTCACCCTGACCGAGGCGTTCAGGAAGACCGGGGCCTGGGACACGGTCGGCATCATGCCAGGCGTGCAGAAGGGCTGGCCGGAGGCGAAGTGGTACGGCCTGGACAAGGTCTACAACGCCTTCCAGATGGGGTACGAGGGGCCCAAGTTCAGCTGGTCGACCATGCCCGACCAGTACGCGCTGGAGGCCTTCCAGCGCCTGGAGCACGGCAAAAAGCGCGACAAGCCGCTGACCTCGTTCGTCATCCTGACCTCCAGCCACCAGCCCTGGGCGCCGGTGCCGGAGATGGTCGGCTGGGACCAGGTCGGTGACGGTTCGGTGTTCAAGGGCATCGAGGCGGCCGGCAAGAAGCCCGCGGACGTCCTCACCAGTTCCACCCGCTCCCGCGAGGAGTACGGCAAGTCGGTCGAGTACTCGGTGACCGCCCTGACCCAGTGGCTGGAGCGCTACGGCAAGGACGACACCGTGCTCGTGGTCCTCGGCGACCACCAGCCCATCGCCCGGGTCAGCGGCGACCACGCCAGCCGGGACGTGCCGTGCGCGATCATCGCCAAGGACCCGAAGGTCCTCGACAGGATCGACGACTGGGGCTGGACCGAGGGCCTGCGCCCCGACCACGACGCCCCGGTGTGGAAGATGAGTTCCTTCCGCGACCACTTCCTGACGGCGTACGGCTCCACGCCGCACCCGTCGAAGGGCTGACGGACCGCCGCCGCGTCGGTCCCGGCCCGCCGGCACCGACCGGCAGGCGGGAACCTGCCGAACCGGCGCCACTGGCATCACCGGCACCACGGTCGGGACGCGTCAGCCGCCGGAGGTGTCCAGTTCGGCGTCCTCGCCCACGCCCGCGCAGTCGTAGGGGTCCTTCAGCCAGCCGTCCGGCAGCACCACCCGGTTGTTGCCGGAGGTGCGCCCGCGGGGCCCGTCGGCGCCGGCGGGCCAGGGCTGGTCGAGGTCCAGCTCGTCGAGACCGGCGCGCAGCTCCTCGAGGGAGGAGGTGATCGCCAGCCGCTTGCGCATCTCGGAGCCGACCGCGAAGCCCTTGAGGTACCAGGCGACGTGCTTGCGGAAGTCGATCACACCGCGCGACTCGTCGCCGATCCACTCGCCGAGCAGGGTGGCGTGCCGGACCATGACGTCGGCGACCTCGCGCAGGGACGGGCGGGCCAGGTCCTGGCGCCCCTCGAAGGCCGCCACCAGATCGGCGAACAGCCACGGCCGGCCGAGGCAGCCGCGGCCCACGACCACGCCGTCGCAGCCGGTCTCGCGCACCATCCGCAGCGCGTCGTCGGCCGACCAGATGTCGCCGTTGCCGAGCACCGGGATCTCGGGCACGTGCTCCTTCAGGCGCGCGATGGCGTCCCAGTCCGCCGTGCCGCCGTAGTGCTGGGCGGCCGTGCGGCCGTGCAGCGCGATCGCCGTCACGCCCTCCTCGACGGCGATCCGTCCGGCGTCGAGGTGGGTGAGGTGGTCGTCGTCGATGCCCTTGCGCATCTTCATCGTGACCGGCAGGTCGCCGGCCCCGCTGACGGCCTCACGCAGGATCGCCCGCAGCAGGTTGCGCTTGTAGGGGAGGGCCGAGCCGCCGCCCTTGCGGGTCACCTTGGGCACCGGGCAGCCGAAGTTGAGGTCGATGTGGTCGGCGAGGTCCTCCTCCGCGATCATGCGGACGGCCTTGCCGACGGTGGCCGGGTCCACGCCGTACAGCTGGATCGAGCGCGGGCGCTCGCTCGCGTCGAACCTGATGAGCTGCATGGTCTTGTCGTTGCGCTCGACCAGCGCCCGGGTCGTGATCATCTCGCTGACGTACAGGCCCTTGCCCTGGCTGAACTCCCGGCACAGGGTGCGGAAGGGTGCGTTGGTGATCCCGGCCATGGGGGCCAGCACCACGGGCGGCCAGACGGTGTGCGGGCCGATCTGGAGGGGGGACTCGGGCATGGGCATTCCCCCATTGTCGCGTATCGACCGGCCCGTATCGGCACGGATCATGTACGCGAATCGGCACGGATCATGTAATAGTCATTAGTTAACCGCACTATTGAAATCCCGTACCATGGAACGCATGCCCGAGCTCAGCCCCCGACGACGGCTTCTGGTTCTCGCGATCTGCTGCATGAGCCTGCTGATCGTGAGCCTGGACAACACCGTTCTGAACGTCGCCCTGCCCTCGATGCAGCGCGAGTTGCACGCGAGTACCTCCGGCCTTCAGTGGACCATCGACGCGTACACACTGGTGCTGGCCTCCCTGCTGATGCTCGCCGGCTCCACGGCCGACCGGATCGGCCGCAAGGGCGTCTTCATGGCCGGCCTGGTCGTCTTCGGCGTCGGCTCGCTGCTGTGCTCCCTCGCGCCGAACCTGGAGCTGCTGGTCGTCTTCCGCATGGTGCAGGCGGTCGGCGGCTCGATGCTCAACCCGGTCGCCATGTCGATCATCACCAACACCTTCACCGACCCGCGTGAGCGGGCCCGCGCGATCGGGGCGTGGGGCGCGGTGGTCGGCCTGTCCATGGCCGCGGGGCCGCTGGTGGGCGGGCTGCTGGTGGAGTCGGTCGGCTGGCGTTCGATCTTCTGGATCAACCTGCCGATCTGCGCGGCGGCGCTGCTGCTCACCCTGCGCTTCGTGCCCAGGTCGCGGGCGCCCAGGGCCCGCAGGACCGACCCCGTCGGCCAGCTGCTGGTCATCGTCCTGTTCGGCGCGCTGACGTACGCGATCATCGAGGCCCCGGAGTCCGGCCTCACCACCGTCGTGCCGTTCGCCGTCGCCGCGGCGGCGGCTCTGCTCGCCCTGCTGTGGTACGAGCCGCGCCGCGCCGAACCCCTCATCGACCTGCGCTTCTTCCGCTCGGCGCCGTTCAGTGGGGCCACCGTCATCGCGATCAGCGCGTTCGCGGCCCTCGGCGGCTTCCTGTTCCTGTCCACGCTGTACCTGCAGAACGTGCGCGGCCTGGACGCGCTGCACGCGGGCCTGTGGATGCTGCCGCTGGCGGCGCCGACCTTCCTGTGCGCGCCGCTGTCCGGGCGCCTGGTCGGCAGCCGGGGGCCGCGTCTGCCCCTGCTGATCGCGGGGATCACGATGACCGCGGGCGCGGTGCTGTTCGCGGCCTTCGAGGCCGAGACCTCCGACCTGACCCTCGTCATCGGGTACGTCCTGTTCGGCATCGGCTTCGGCTTCGTCAACGCGCCCATCACCAACACCGCCGTCTCCGGCATGCCGCGCGCCCAGGCCGGCGTCGCCGCGGCCGTCGCCTCCACCAGCCGCCAGCTCGGGCAGACCCTCGGGGTCGCGGTGGTCGGCGCGCTGCTGGCCGCCGGGATCGGCTCCTCGCCCTACCGGGACGCGTTCGTCCCGGCGGCCCGTTCCGGATGGTGGGTGCTGGTGGTGTGCGGCGCCGTGGTGCTGGCACTGGGCGCGGTCACCAGCGGCCGGTGGGCCAGGGGAACCGCCCGGCGCACGGCCGAGCGGCTCCAGGAGCAGGAGGTGCGGGAGGCGGCGGGCATCGGCGCCTGAGACGCCCGAGACGTCCGACCTGCTGGGCCTCCTGACCTACCTAAGCCTCCTGACCTGCAAAAAGGAGTCCGGCGGCCCGCGCCGAGAAGGCCACGGGAGTGCTCACGTGACGTGTGCGAGCGTTTCCGGGCCGTGACGACCGCTGCGGAGCGGGGCGCCGCCAGAACGCTTGGTAAGAAAGAAGTAAGCGCGATCATGGCGGCTGAGCTGCGGCTTCTCATCAAAGCACCGCCCACTCCCAGCCCCGCGTTACTCCTCCCGAGTCGCCGCGCGAGCGATCAGCGGCAAATCTGGAGAAGCGCGCCGAGCCCTGTGGGCCCGGCGCGACGCAGGGGGGAACCATTCAACGGGAGGCCACCATGCATCTCACCCTCCGCCACTGTGCCCGTGGTGTCGCCGCGGGCGTCCTGTCCGCCGCTCTGGTGTCGGCCGGATCGGCCGCCGCCTTCGCCGCGACCAGCCCGAGCCCGAAGCAGACCCGCATGCACACCACGATGCCGACCAGGGCCGCGTCGATCACGGCCAGGTCCAGCCACGACGCGATCCGGGCCGGTGAGAGCATCACGCTCACCGGGCGCACCGCGAACCTGGCGACCGGCACCAAGCTGACCGTCGAGCGCATGGAGAACGGCAAGTGGACCGCGCTGCGCACGACCACCGAGGTCAAGAAGGGCGACACCTACACGGTGTCCACCAAGCTCGCGACCAAGGGCAAGCAGCAGCTGCGCGTGGTGCACGGCGACGCACGCTCCGAGACGGTCACCGTGAACGTGACCTGACCCGGGAGGTGACACGGTGCTAACGGGCTCGTAGCCCGCCCAGCACCAGTTCGAGCACCGCCTCGAACTCCTCCTCGATCGCCGGCCGCTTCCACTCCCGGGCATGACCCGGATCGTGGAAGCGGCCGGTGGCATGAAACAGGGCCCGGGCCGCGACGGCCGGGTCGTCGGCCGTGAAGACACCGGTCGCGACGCCGTCCCGGACGATCCGGGTCAACTGGCCGGTCAGGTCGTCGATGTGCTCGGCGACCGCCACCCCGTTCTCCCCGGTGAGCACCGAGTACGTGGCGAACAGTTCGGGGTCGTCGCCCGCCTTGCGGCGCTTGGCCTCGAACAGCCCCCGCAGCCAGTCGCGCAGCCGGGCCTCCGGGCCTTGCCGCTCGGCGGCGATGCCGGCCAGCGCGTCGGACGTGCGGTCCAGCCACCGCTTGGTCACCGCCTCGCGCAGCGCCGCCTTCGTACGGAAGTGCCGGTAGACACTGCCATGGCTGACACCGAGCGCGCGGGCCACGTCCACCACGGTGGCCTTGGCCGGCCCGTGGCGGCGCAGCACCTCCTCGGTCGCCTCGAGGATGCGCTCGGCGGTCAGGGTCTCGGTGGTGGGTGGCATGTCCTAGACCGTACCCGCGCCCTGATCAGTGTTCGCTGTCCAGGTGGGTCATCTGCGCCTCGGGGTAGCGCGCGCCGGCCGCCGCGTCCGCCGGGACGGCCTCCTCGATGGCCGTGAGATCGGCTTCCTCCAGCGTGACGGCGGTCGCGCCCAGCGCCTCCGCCAGCCGCTCCCGGGTGCGGGCGCCGATCAGCGGGACGATGACCGTGTCGTGCCGCGGGCCCTGGGAGAGCACCCAGGCGATGGCGGCCTGCGCGACCGTGACGCCCTTGCCCTCGGCGACCTTGCGCAGGGCTTCGACGAGGTCCAGGTTGTGCTGGAGGTTCTCGCCCTGGAAGCGTGGCGAATGGGCCCGGAAGTCGTGCGCGGCGAGCTTGCGGTCGCGGGCGAAGTGCCCGGAGATCAGACCGCGCGAGAGCACGCCGTAGGCCGTGACGGCGATGCCGAGTTCGCGGGTGGTGGGCAGGATCCGGTCCTCGACGCCGCGGGAGACGAGCGAGTACTCGATCTGGAGGTCCGAGATCGGCGCGGTGGCGGCGGCCCGGCGGATCGTGTCGGCGCCGACCTCGCTGAGGCCGATGTGCCGGACGTGTCCCTTCTCGACGAGTTCCGCGATGGCGCCGACCGTCTCCTCGATCGGCACGTCCGGGTCGACCCGGGCGATCCGGTAGACGTCGATGTGGTCGACGCCGAGGCGCTGGAGGGAGTAGGCGGCGAAGTTCTTCACGGCGGCCGGACGGCCGTCGTAGCCGGCCCAGTTGCCGTCCGGGTCGCGCAGGGCGCCGAACTTCACGCTGAGCAGGGCCTGTTCGCGGCGGGCCGCGGGGGCGGTGCGCAGGGCCTCACCGACCAGCATCTCGTTGTGGCCCATGGCGTAGAAGTCGCCGGTGTCGAGCAGGGTCACGCCCGCTTCGAGGGCGGCGTGCACGGTGGCGACGGACTCGGTCCGGTCCGCCTCGCCGTACAGCGCGGACATGCCCATGCAGCCGAGGCCGAGGGCGGAGACCTGGGGTCCGGTGGTTCCGAGGCGGCGGGTGTCCATGGGGGCTCCTTGGGGTGGCTCGGAGGGCGGGGTGTACGGGTACCCGAAAAGAGCTTGGCATGACAACTGACAGATTTCAATATCTGTCAGTTGTCACCTGTCACCCGCCTTTCCACCCGCCCTCCGCCGACGCACCGCCGGGCCGATTTGGTCCAGACCTATTGACGAGAGGTCTGGACCATGAGCACTGTCATGCCTACGACACCTCACCGCACCCCCACCGGGAGGCTCCGCATGATCCGCCGCAGACTGCGTCTGCTCGCCGCCGCTCTGGCCACCGCCTGTCTCACCCAGCTCTCCGTCGCCCTGGCCCCCACCGCCTCGGCCGCCGACACCTGCGCCGTCAAGTCCAGGCCCACCGGCAAGGTCCTCCAGGGCTACTGGGAGAACTGGGACGGCTCCGCCAACGGCGTCCATCCGCCCTTCGGCTGGACACCGATCACCGACTCGCGCATCGCCGCACACGGCTACAACGTGATCAACGCGGCCTTCCCGGTCATCCGCTCCGACGGGACGGCCCTGTGGGAGGACGGCATGGACGTGGGCGTGAAGGTGGCGACGCCCGCGGAGATGTGTGCGGCCAAGGCGTCCGGGCAGACGATCCTGCTGTCCATCGGCGGCGCGACGGCCGGTATCGACCTCAGCTCGCCGGCCGTGGCGGACCGGTTCGTCGCGACGATCGTCCCGCTCCTGAAGGAGTACAACTTCGACGGCATCGACATCGACATCGAGACGGGCCTGACCGGCAGCGGGAACATCAACGAGCTGTCCCCGGCCCAGGCCAACCTGATCCGGATCATCGACGGGATCCTCGCGCAGATGCCGTCGAACTTCGGCCTGACGATGGCCCCGGAGACCGCCTACGTCACCGGCGGCAGCGTCACCTACGGCTCGATCTGGGGCGCGTACCTGCCGATCATCAAGAAGTACGCCGACAACGGCCGCCTGTGGTGGCTGAACATGCAGTACTACAACGGCAGCATGTACGGCTGCTCCGGCGACTCCTACGCGGCGGGCACCGTGGCCGGCTTCACCGCCCAGACCGACTGCCTCGCGAGCGGCCTGGTGGTGCAGGGCACGACGATCACGGTCCCCTACGACAAGCAGGTCCCGGGCCTGCCCGCCCAACCCGGCGCGGGCGGCGGTCACATGGCGCCCGCGCTGGTCTCCGAGGCCTGGAGCCACTACGGCACGAGCCTGAAGGGCCTGATGACCTGGTCGATCAACTGGGACGGGTCGCAGAACTGGACCTTCGGCGACAACGTGAAGGCGCTGCAAGGCCGTTGAGGAACGGTCGCTGAGCAACAGCCGTTGAGCGACGGCGAACGCCGGACGGCCGCCGAGTGGGACACTCGGCGGCCGTCCGGCGCTGGGGTACTGCCGGGTTACCGGGTCAGCAGCCGACGAGACGGCCGGCCAGGTAGCCCTCGATCTGGTCGAGGGAGACGCGCTCCTGCTTCATGGTGTCGCGCTCGCGGACGGTGACCGCGTTGTCCTCGAGGGTGTCGAAGTCGACCGTGACGCAGTACGGCGTGCCGATCTCGTCCTGGCGGCGGTAGCGGCGGCCGATCGCGCCGGCGTCGTCGAACTCGATGTTCCAGTTCTGGCGCAGGGCCTGGGCCAGGCCCTTGGCCTTGGGCGACAGCTCCGGGTTGCGCGACAGGGGCAGCACCGCGACCTTCACCGGGGCCAGGCGGTGGTCCAGGCGCAGCACCGTGCGCTTCTCCATCTTGCCCTTGGCGTTGGGCGCCTCGTCCTCGACGTAGGCGTCGAGCAGGAAGGCGAGCATCGCCCGGCCGACACCGGCCGCCGGCTCGATGACGTACGGCGTCCAGCGCTCGCCGGCCTCCTGGTCGAAGTAGGAGAGGTCCTGGCCGGAGGCCTTGGCGTGGGAGGAGAGGTCGTAGTCGGTGCGGTTGGCGACACCCTCGAGCTCGCCCCACTCGCTGCCGCCGAACTGGAAGCGGTACTCGATGTCGGCGGTGCGCTTGGAGTAGTGGGAGAGCTTCTCCTTCGGGTGCTCGTACCAGCGCATGTTCTCCTCACGCAGGCCCAGACCGGTGTACCAGCTCCAGCGCTGCTCCATCCAGTACTCCTGCCACTCCTCGTCCTCGCCCGGCTTGACGAAGAACTCCATCTCCATCTGCTCGAACTCGCGGGTACGGAAGATGAAGTTGCCCGGCGTGATCTCGTTGCGGAAGGACTTGCCCATCTGGGCGATGCCGAACGGCGGCTTGCGGCGCGAGGTGGTCTGCACCTGGCCGAAGTTGGTGAAGATGCCCTGGGCGGTCTCGGGGCGCAGGTAGGCGACGGAGCCGGAGTCCTGGGTCGGGCCGAGGTGGGTGGAGAGCAGGCCCGAGAACTGCTTGGGCTCGGTGAACTGGCCCTTGTTGCCGCAGTTGGGGCAGTTGACGTCCGCCAGGCCGTTCTCCGGGGCGCGGCCCTTCTTCTCCTCGTAGGCCTCTTCCAGGTGGTCGGCGCGGAACCGCTTGTGGCAGGAGGTGCACTCCGTCAGCGGGTCCGTGAAGGTGGCGACGTGACCGGAGGCGACCCAGACCTCGGGCGCCAGGATCACGGACGAGTCGATGCCGACCACGTCCTCGCGGGACGTCACCATGTAGCGCCACCACTGACGCTTGAGGTTCTCCTTGAGCTCGACACCCAGGGGCCCGTAATCCCAGGCGGCACGCTGGCCGCCGTAGATCTCACTGCAGGGGAATACGAAGCCACGGCGCTTGCTCAGGCTGACGATGGTGTCGATCTTGTCGGCGGCCACGGTGCTCTCTTCATTACGACGACGGGCGACGAAGCGAGACGCTTCACGAGCGAATGCTTCAGGGTACCGGCGGTGGCTCCCCCTCGACCAAATCGGTGCCGGGTAACGGCCCTTTTCGGGTCTCTCACGAGGCTTGTTGACAACGGTTTCCATCTTCGTTGAAAATGACTGTCATGAACGTACGACGACGCCTCATAACTGGTTCCGCCGCGCTTGCGGCCACGACCCTCGGCCTCGGAGCCCTCTCCGCCTGCTCCTCCTCCGACGCGGCCGCAGGAGGGGGCAGCGGCACCTACGACGTCGTCGCGTCGTTCTACCCGATGGCCTTCCTCGCCGAGCAGATCGGCGGGAGCCACGTGCACGTCACCAGTCTCACCAAGCCCGGCCAGGAGCCGCACGACCTGGAGATCAGCGCCCAGCAGACCGCGCGGCTCGAGAGGTCCGACGCGGTTCTCTACCTCAAGAACCTCCAGCCCTTCGTGGACAAGGCCGTCGCCCAGTCCTCGATCAGGACGAAGATCGACGCGGCCTCCCTGACCACCCTGGAGGAGCACGGCAACGAGGTGGGCGGCCACGCCGCCGCCCACGACGACCACCCCGGCGAGGAGGCCGGCGGCCTGGACCCGCACATCTGGCTCGACCCGGTGCGCTACGCGCAGGTCGCCGAGGGCGTCGGCAAGGCCTTCGAGAAGGGCGACCCGGACCACGCGGCCGACTACCGCAAGAACACCGAGGCCCTGGTCAAGAAGCTCGACGCGCTCAACACCCGGTTCGAGACCGGGCTGAAGAACACCAGGAGCAAGGTGTTCATCACCACCCACGCCGCCTTCGGCTACCTCGCCGAGCGCTACGGCCTGACCGAGGAGGCCATCAACGGCCTCGACCCGGACTCCGAGCCCAGCGCCGCCCGGGTGAGGGACCTGGAGAAGATGGCGAAGGCCGACGGGGTCACCACGGTCTTCTACGAGACGCTGGTCAGCGACAAGACCGCGAAGACCATCGCCAAGGACGCGAACCTGAAGACGGACGTCCTCGACCCGATCGAGGGCATCACCGACCGGTCCCGCGGCACCGACTACTTCCAGGTCATGGACGCCAACCTCAAGGCGCTGCAGACGGCCCTGGGCGCCAAGTGACCCCTACGGAGGGCGTCATGGACGTCAGGAACGAGCCCGATTCCGTCATCTCCCTGCGCGGTGTGCGCGCCGAGCTGGGCTCGCGCCCCGTCCTGCGCGACATCGACCTCACCGTGCGCCGCGGCGAGGTCGTCGCCCTGCTCGGCGCCAACGGCTCCGGCAAGTCGACGGCCGTGCGCAGCGTCATCGGCCAGGTGCCGGTGAGCGCCGGCGAGATCGAGCTGTTCGGCACACCCCGGCGCCGCTTTCGCGACTGGGCGCGCGTCGGCTACGTACCGCAGCGCACGACCGCCGCGGGCGGCGTCCCGGCGACGGTCACCGAGATCGTCTCCTCGGGCCGGCTCTCCCGCACCCGCTTCGGGATCTTCCGCAAGGCCGACCACGCGGCCGTGCGGCACGCCCTGGAGCTGGTCGGCATGGCGGACCGCGCGAAGGACTCCGTGAACGCCCTCTCCGGCGGTCAGCACCAGCGCGTGCTGATCGCCCGCGCGCTCGCCGCCGCGCCCGAGCTGCTGATCATGGACGAGCCGATGGCCGGCGTCGACCTGGCCAGCCAGGAGGTGCTGGCGGGCACGCTGAGGGAGCAGGTGGCGGCCGGTACGACGGTGCTGCTCGTGCTGCACGAGCTGGGCCCCCTGGAGCCGCTGATCGACCGGGCGGTGGTGCTGCGCGACGGCTGCGTCGTACACGACGGCCCGCCCCCGAAGGCCGTCGGCCAGCATGCCCTGCCCGGCCACGACCACGTACACCCGCACGACGCCTCGGGCGCCGACCCGATCCGCACAGGACTGCTGAGCTGATGGACCTGTTGAACTACGCCTTCATGCAGCGGGCCCTGCTCGCCGCCGTCCTGGTCGGCATCACCGCGCCCGCCGTCGGCATCTACCTCGTCCAGCGCCGCCAGGCCCTGATGGGCGACGGCATCGGCCACGTGGCCATGACCGGCGTCGGCCTGGGCTTCCTGCTGTCCACCTCCCCGGTGTGGATGGCGACGGCCGTCTCCGTGCTGGGCGCGATCCTGATGGAGCTGATCCGCTGGTACGGCCGCACCCGCGGCGACATCGCCCTCGCGATGCTCTTCTACGGCGGCATGGCGGGCGGCGTCATGTTCATCAACCTCGCCCCCGGCGGCTCCAACGCCAACCTGACGTCGTACCTGTTCGGCTCGCTCTCCACGGTCTCGCAGTCCGACGTCACCGCGATCTGCCTGCTGGCCGCCTTCGTCGTCCTGGTCACCCTGGGCCTGCGCCGCCAGCTGTTCGCGGTCAGCCAGGACGAGGAGTTCGCGCGGGTGACCGGGCTGCCGGTGCGCGCCCTGAACCTGCTGACGGCGGTCACGGCGGCGGTGACGGTGACGGTCGCGATGCGCGTGGTGGGGCTGCTGCTGGTCAGCGCGCTGATGGTGGTCCCGGTGGCCGCCGCCCAGCAGCTCACCCGCAGCTTCGCCGCGACCTTCGCGATCGCCGTCGCCATCGGGGTGAGCGTGACGATCGGCGGCACGGTCACCTCGTACTACCAGGACGTGCCGCCCGGCGCGACGATCGTGCTGCTCACCATCGCGGCATTCATCGCGCTCACCGCGCTGGCCACACCGCTGGCCCGGCGACGCGCGCGGGCACTCGCCGCGGCGCAGCCCGCCGGGGACCCCGCCGAGTGCGCGATTCCGGCCACCCGGGCGGCCGGTGACGCAACCGGCGCCTGACCGTCCGCGGGCCGCAACTGGCACAATGGCCCACAGGCGAGACGTGAGGAGGCCGACCGGTGACCACCGCTGGACCGCCCGTGAAGGGCCGCGCCACCCGGCAGCGTGCCGCAGTCGCGGCGGCCCTCGACGAGGTCGACGAGTTCCGCAGCGCGCAGGAACTCCACGACATGCTCAAGCACAAGGGTGACTCGGTGGGCCTGACGACGGTCTACCGCACCCTCCAGTCCCTCGCCGACGCGGGCGAGGTCGACGTCCTGCGCACCTCCGACGGCGAGTCGGTCTACCGCCGCTGCTCCACCGGCGAACACCACCACCACCTCGTGTGCCGCGTCTGCGGCAAGGCGGTCGAGGTCGAGGGTCCGCTGGTGGAGAAGTGGGCGGAGGCCGTCGCCGCGGAGCACGGCTACGTCAACGTCGCCCACACGGTGGAGATCTTCGGCACCTGCGCGGACTGCGCGGCCGCGCAGGGCTGAGCGGGCCTCAGACCCGGGACAGGCTGCGGTCCAGCAGGGCCCGCAGCCGGTCCACGTCCTCAGGGGTGTGCGCGCCCCGCTTGACCAGCACCGCGGCGCAGGCCCCGATGCGGTCGGGGCTGCGGAGCACAAAGCAGCGGTCGGTCTCGGCATAGCTGCCGTAGTTGGCCCATCCCAGGCGTATGTCGGCGTGGGTGCTCACCGTCCGCACCCCCTGCTCGCCCACGGTCACGCGCATCACGCCGTGGTGCTGGTTGGCCCTCAGCAGCTGCCGGGCCGTTATCCGGGGTACCCGGGCCATCAGCACCGGCCAGAAGACGAACATCCCCCCGAAGATGCAGAAGACGACGTCGTCCTGGAGCACGCCCAACGCGAACTGCGCGGCCCCCAGCAGCCCGACGCAGACCAGGAAGACCGGGCGGTAGAGGATGCCGGCCCGGCCGCGCTTGCGCAGCATCAGCCGCACGGCGTCCGTCAGCTCGTCCTGCCGGTACTCGTACTCCAGCACGACCTCGGTCTCGCGCTGCTCCACCGTCTGTTCGGTCACGGCCCCTCCCAGGGATCATGGTGACGAGCCGTGATCGTAACCACCGCGGGTGACAGCGGCGTGGCCCGGGGACTACTCCTGCCTGCCCTCCATGGCCAGCAGCTCCTCGTTCGGGATGGCGCCGCCGAAGCGGCGGTCGCGGGAGGCGAACTCGACGCAGGCCCGCCACAGGTCGCGGCGGTCGAAGTCGGGCCACAGGACGTCCTGGAAGACCATCTCCGCGTACGCGCTCTGCCAGAGCAGGTAGTTGGACGTGCGCTGCTCACCGCTCGGGCGCAGGAACAGGTCGACGTCCGGCATGTCCGGGTAGTACAGGTACTTCTGGATCGTCTTCTCGGTGACCTTGGCCGGGTCGAGCCGACCCGCCCTGACGTCCTCCGCGAGCGCCTTCGCCGCGTCCGCGAGTTCGGCCCGGCCGCCGTAGTTCATGCAGAAGTACAGCGTGAGCAGGTCGTTGTCCTTGGTCTGCTCCTGGGCGACCTGGAGCTCCTGGGCGACGGACTTCCACAGCTTGGGCATACGGCCCACCCAGCGCACCCGGATGCCCAGCCCGTCGAGCTGGTCGCGGCTCTTGCGGATGAAGTCGCGGTTGAAGTTCATCAGGAAGCGCACCTCCTCGGGCGAGCGCTTCCAGTTCTCGGTGGAGAAGGCGTACAGGGAGATGTTCTCGACGCCGATCTCGATCGCGCCCTGCAACACGTCCAGCACCCGCTCGGCGCCGACCTTGTGCCCCTCGGTGCGGGGCAGCCCGCGCTCCTTGGCCCAGCGTCCGTTCCCGTCCATGACGATCGCCACGTGCTCGGGGACCAGCTCGCCGGGGAGCTTCGGCGCGCGGGCACCGGACGGATGCGGTTCGGGCGCCGTGTACTCGCGGCGCCGACGCCCAAGGATCCCGCGTACGGCCATGTGCTTCTCGTCTCCCTAGGTCTTTGTGCGTACTACTGTTCCACGTACCGGAGTGAGCGCAGCCCGCGCTCCAGGTGCCAGTGGAGATAGGCGGACACCAGTCCGCTGCCCTCCCTGACATGCCGCGGCTCGCAGGCGTCGGCCGTCTCCCAGTCCCCCGTGAGCAGCGCGCCGAGCAGTTCCAGCGTCTGCGGCGAGGGTACGACACTGCCGGGCACCCGGCAGTCGGCGCAGACGGAGCCGCCGGAGGCCACCGAGAAGAAGCGGTTCGGGCCGGGCATCCCGCACCGGGCGCAGTCGCCGAAGCTGGGCGCGTAGCCGTTGACGGCCAGCGAACGCAGCAGGAAGGCGTCGAGCACGAGGTGCGGGGCGTGCTCGCCCCGGGCGAGGGTGCGCAGGCCGCCCACGAGCAGCAGGTACTGCTGGACGGCCGGCTCGCCCTCGTGGTCGGTGAACCGCTCGGCGGTCTCCAGCATGGCCGTCCCGGCGGTGTAGCGGGCGTAGTCGGTCACGATCCCGCCGCCGTAGGGGGCGATGGTCTCGCTCTGCGTGCACAGCGGCAGCCCGCGCCCGACCAGATCGCTCCCCCGCGCGAAGAACTGCACGTCCACGTGCGAGAACGGCTCCAGCCTGGCCCCGAACTTGGACTTGGTCCGCCGCACGCCTCGCGCCACGGCGCGTACCCGCCCGTGGCCGCGGGTGAGCAGCGTGATGATCCGGTCCGCCTCACCCAGCTTCTGGGTGCGCAGCACGATGCCGTCGTCGCGGAACAGGCTCATGGCGTCCATTCTCGCCCACATGCGCCGTGGGTGAGACCGCACCTCCGGCCCGGCTTCCGGCGTGGCGCAACCGCGACGGGCTCCGGCCCGTCACCGTGGAGAGCGTTCCGCCCGGACCGGACCGACCGAAGGAGAGTGCCATCCGAGCCCCGAAGAAGGCCGCCCCGACCCGACGTGCCGTCCTGACCACCACCGCCGTCTCCGCTCTCGCCGCGGCGACGGCGGCCGTCACCACGGCCACGCCCGCGTACGCCCTGCCGGAGGCCGACGACACCACCGCGCGACTGCGCGCCCTGGAGCAGAGCCACGGCGCGCGGCTGGGCGTCTTCGCCCACCACCCCGCCACCGGCCGGACCGTCCGGTACCGCGCCGACGAACGCTTCCCGATGTGCTCGGTGTTCAAGACCCTGGCGGCGGCAGCGGTCCTGCGGGACCTGGACCGCCACGGCGAGGTCCTCTCGCGCCGCATCCACTACACCGAGGCCGACCTGGTGCCGGAGGGCTCCGAGCAGACCCGTGCGCACCTGGCCACGGGCATGACCGTCGCCGAACTCGCCGACGTCGCCATCCGCCACAGCGACAACACCGCCGGCAACCTGCTCCTGCGCGAGCTCGGCGGCCCGACGGCCATCACCCGTTTCGCCCGTTCGCTCGGCGACCCGGTGACCCGCCTGGACCGCTGGGAGCCGGACCTCAACACCGCCGAGCCCTGGCGGCGCACGGACACCACGAGCCCGCGCGCGATCGGCCGCACCTACGCCCGCCTCGTCCTCGGGGACACGCTGAACCGTCGCGACCGCCGGCTGCTGGCCCACTGGCTGCTGAACAACACCACCAGCGCGAAGCGCTTCCGCGAGGGCCTGCCACCGGCCTGGACGGTCGCGGACAAGACGGGTTCCGGTTCCCACGGCACCGCCAACGACGTGGGCGTCGCGTGGACCGAGTCCGGCTCCCCCGTGGTCCTGGCCGTCCTGTCGACCAAGCCCGCCCAGGACGCCCGTACGACGACGCCCTCGTGGCGCGGGCCGCCGCCGCGGTGGCTCGGGCCCTGGGATAGGCACGGCGCTCAGGGCACCTCGCCGCGACTGCGGGCGTTCGCGTACGCCGTCGCGGCGCTGAGCCGCTCGGCCGGGGTCGCGGCGCGCACCCGCTCCGGCGGAGTACGGTCCGCGACTCCGCGAGGATGCCCTCCGCCTCCTGCACGCAGGCCGCCGAGTGAACCGGGTTCCGTGCTGCCACTGTGCACTCCCCCTTCCGTCGTTCACGCTTCGCATCTCGACGGTGACGCTCCGCGCCCACGCTCGGAAGAGTCTCGAGCCCTGCAAGAGCGAGGCAGCGCAAGGGGCTGCCGCACCTCACGGAATTCGAGAACGCACAGCCAGTCGCGATCTGTAGGATCCCCCCACACTCCGACCGGCTGAACGGACCCCATGGACATGGCTGCATGGTCTACCCGTCTGGCGCGCCCAGCCGATCTGCCCCGGATCCGGACCCTGTTGACCGGTACGTGCGCGACCGCGTCCATACCGTCGCGGACGCTCCTCGCCGAGGCACTCGAACGCAATCTGGTCCGAGTGGCCGAGTCCGCCGAGGAGTTGGTGGGCTGCATAGCCGTGGAGATGCCGTCCCCGGGACATGTGCGCCTGTCGGTGATAGCGGTCCGGGACGATATGCGCCGGCAGGGCATGGCCTCGCGGCTCCTGACCGAGACGGTGCAACGGGTTCCGCGGCGCTCGGGCGAACCGCCCCTGGTCTCCGCCCTGGCGAGCACCGAGCAGTCGCCGGTGACGGGCCTCCTACTGGCGTGCGGTTTCATCGGCACCCGGGTCATGCGCTCCGGCGGCGCCGACGATCCGCTCGTCGTCCACTACCAGTACAAGTTCCGGGTGGAGTACATCGATCCGGACGCACGTCACCTCGTGCAGGTGAGCGCCCGGGAGCAGCTCGTGGAGTCCCTGGCTCCGCCCGACCACGCCGTGACCGCCCTGGTCTCCCTGTCCGGTGAACCCGCTTTCGAGATCGCCCGGTTCGAGCAGGACGACCCGGCGACCCTCCAGTCCGGGGAGGCCGCCGCGGGCATCGCCTTCTCGGGTTCCGTGCTCGCCGCCGTGACCTTCCTCCTGGGCTTCGCCTTCTCGTCGGAGCGATTCCCCGACGACGTCCGGCTGCTGCTCATCGGGGCGACCTTCAGCACCACGCTCTCCCTGATCGTGTACGCGAGCGCCTCCGGCGAGTTGGCCCGGATCCGTTCGAACTCGTTCGGCAGGATCATGAAATGGGGGAACGTACTGTCGGAGTACGGCGGGGTACTGCCGTTCCTGATCTCGCTGCCCGTCACCTACGCCCAAGTCAGCAGCGATCCCTGGACGACCCTGGTCCTGGCGGCCGTGCTCAGCGCCGCGATCGCCTGGTACGAGCACTCCGAGTTCTCCATCGCCCACAGGTTCCGGCGGAGTCGGACCGAGAGGGCCCTGCTGGTGCTCACCGCCCTCTCCCCGACCGTCGGTGCGGTACTGGTCTCGACGAAGACCACCAGTTGGCCGTGGACCGCCGGCCTGACCGTCACGCTGGCGGCCAGGACCTGGCTGTACCTGGCGCGCAGAGGTGCGGAGAAGGGCATCACGGAGCGTCGTCAGTGGCAGATCAGAAGGTGAGTTCCCCTGCTCTGCCGATCCGCTCGGCGACCTCGCGGGCGCATCCCCACGACAGGGTCACTCCCGCTCCGCCATGACCGTAGTTGTGCACGAGCAGTGTGTCCTCGCGTGCTTCCTCCGCGAGCCGGACCTCCGACCGCACGGGCCGCAGCCCGACCCGGTGCCCCAGGATCCGGGCGCCCGCGAGGGACGGCTCGACCGCGACGCAGCGTCGTACGATCTCGCGTGCCGCGGCCGCGTCGGGGCGCAGGTCCCAGTTCCCCGACCCTGCTGTTCCGCCCAGGACCACGGCATCGGAGTGGGGGTAGATGTAGACCAGTTCCTCCGCGCCCGGGGTGTCGTCGGCGAAGAACGACCGGAGCCCCGGATTCTCCACCACCACCAGTTGGCCGCGCACCGCCTCGACCGCAGGGTCCGCCGCGAGCGAACGGGCTCCCACACCTGAGCAGTTGACGACGACCGGCGCCTCGCCCAGCGCTTCCTCGAGCGTCCCGTAACGGTGCCGCCGGAGGTGACCGCCCGCCCGCTCGAAGCGACGGGCGAGGTAGTGCAGATACCGGGGCATGTCGACGACGGGAGCACGGTAGCGCCACCCGGTCACGAAACCCGGACGCAGTTCGCCGGGCGCGCAGACGCTCGCCTCGACCAGGCTGCCCCACGCCGGCATGGGGCAGGGGACCGTGGACTCGTGGGTGCCGTCCAGCACCCGGACCCCGGTGTCCGCCTCGGCGCTGAGCGCCTTCAGCACCGACAGGGTCACCCGGCTCCAGGCCTCGACCCGACGAGCGGGCTCGACCAGATACGGGTCCCACATCGCGCCCGCGGCCGCCGAGGTCGTCTCACCGGGAGCCCGGTCGGTGTCCACGCGTACGTCCATGCCGGACTCCGCCAGGCACACGGCCGTGGTGAGCCCCGAGACTCCGGCGCCGATCACCACCACGTCGGCGGGCAACGTTCACCTTCCTTCTTTCACGCTTCGCATCTCCAAGGTAACCCTCACGGGTCTTCGTCTCCGGCGGCTATATCGGCCAGTTCGAGCAGGCGATCAGAAAACCGCAGTTGGACGTGGCCCAGCGGATCGACGAGGTTCTACGAGTTCGCGCCCGCTCTGGTGCCTGGGCTGCTGCAGACCAGGGATGACGCGTGGGCGGTCACCGTGGCGATGAACCCGTTCGCCACGGACACGTTCATCGAGGAGAAGGTAGCCGGCCGCCTGGAGCGCGCCCGCATCCTCAAGAGCGCTGCACGCCCCTTGTAGTCGCCGACGGTGTCCCCGTCCGGGACAGCAAGGTGGGTGCCCGGCGGTGCCGTGCTGGTGGTGGGGGCCTGCGCCTGGGCCGACTTCATCGACGGCCTGGGCCGGAGCTGACACCCCGCATCGGCGGGAAGTTCCGTACGTACCGCTTCTGCCACGGGGTCTCCACGGCGTGCCGGTCGTAGTGGGCGCGTACATACGCCACGGCCTCCCCCGCCGGTACGCCGTCGAGGACCGCGAGGCACGCCAGCGCCGTACCGGTACGGCCGCGGCCGCCGGCGCAGGCGACCTCGACGCGCTCGGTACCGGCCCGGCGCCAGGCGTCGACAAGGACCGCCCGGGTGGCGACGCGGTCGGCCGGGAGCCGGAAGTCGGGCCAGCGCAGCCAGCGGGACTCCCAGGGGACGTCCGGGGGCTGCTTGCCGAGGAGGTGGACGCCGTACGACGGGAGCGGCGCGCCCGGATCGAGGGCTCGTCTCAGCCCTCTCCCGCGGACCAGCCGGCCGGACGGCAGCCGCAGCACACCCGCGGCCCGCTCGTCCCACGGCTCCTCACGTCCGGCGAACTGCTCGTACTCCCCGTCCACGGGCCCGGCATCCCCTTCCAACCTGTCCGTCGCGGCACGGCGACTGTACAAGCCGGATCCGGATACGCGGTCTCGAATCCCGGCCCTGACGTGTCACGACGGTGTGCGGGCCTCCGTCAGGAGGCGGGTCACCTCGTCCGTGTGGATGGTCAGGGCCGCGCCGACGGTGCCGAGGGTGTCGTGTTCGGCGGGGGTGTAGGGGCCGTCGGCCAGGGCGATGCGGGCGGCCTGGAGGAGGATCGACTCCCGGCCCGCGGGGGCCAGGTGCGGGGCGAGCGGGTCGAGTGCCTCGTGCAGCTCTATGGCCAGGCCCGCGCCGCACGGCTGGTCGCCGTAGGCGCGTCCGGTGTCCGCGGCCAGCGCCTCGACCAGGGCGGCCAGCTGCTCCTCGGTGCAGTCGGCCAGGCCGGCCGCGCGGACCGTGACCGCGGCGGTCTCCAGGGCCGTACGGGAGCCGGTTCCGCCCGCGGAGAGCACCGCCAGGGCGACGGTGTGCACGGCGTCGCGGAGCATCGCGGAGAAGCGGGTGGTCGTCGGGTGGTCCAGGACGTCCGTGCCGAAGTGCCCGGCGCACGCGGCGCACGCGACGACCGGCCCGGTCGTGCCGCGCGGCAGCAGCGGTACGCCGAGGACGGTGAAGCGCCGGCGCCCCGTCAGGCGCTGGTAGTTGCGGTCCCCGCCACAGTCGGGGCAGAAGAACGCGCCGTCGCCGACCGGCGTCCACGCGGTGCGGGTGCCCAGCAGCCGGGCAAGCCTGGTGACACGGCCGTTTCGTCCCCGTACTGGCAGCACGTCCCACCTCCGTAACCGCACGGCAACATCGCCGCACTGGCGTGATGTTAGCCACATTGTCGAGGTGTAGTCAGCACCCCGGAGGAGACCTTTCCGTGACCTGTGCCGGAGACTGGCCGATACTCGCCGGGCACACGACGGGGCCCCGACCGCCTCAGCAGGCGGCCGGGGCCCCGAAAGCGCCGGTCAGAGCGGTCAGCGCGTCGCGCGGTTGACGGCCGAGACGACCGCCTTCAGCGACGCACGTGTCGTGTTCGCGTCGATGCCGATCCCCCACAGAACCTTGTCGTCGATCGCGCATTCGATGTAGGAGGCGGCCTGGGCGGAGGCGCCCTCGCTCATCGTGTGCTCCTGGTAGTCCAGCAGGCGTACGTCGACACCGACGGAGTGCAGGGCGTCGAAGAAGGCCGAGATCGGACCGTTGCCGGAGCCGGTGAGGACGGTGTCCTCGCCGTCGACGGTGGCCTCGACGGTGAGGGTGTCGACGCCGTCGGTGTCCGTCGTCGACTGGCCGGTCCTGACCTGGATGCGGCCCCAGGGGTTCCGCGGGTTCGGCAGGTACTCGTCCTGGAAGGCCGACCAGATCTCCTTCGGCGTGACCTCGCCGCCCTCGGCGTCCGTCTTCGCCTGGATGATCTTCGAGAACTCGATCTGCATCCGGCGCGGCAGGTCCAGCTTGTGGTCGTTCTTCAGGACGTAGGCGACACCGCCCTTGCCGGACTGCGAGTTGACGCGGATGACGGCCTCGTAGGAACGGCCGACGTCCTTGGGGTCGATGGGCAGGTACGGCACCGCCCACTCGATGTCGTCGACCGTGACGCCCTTGGCCTTCGCGTCGGCCTCCATGGCGTCGAAGCCCTTCTTGATGGCGTCCTGGTGGGAGCCGGAGAAGGACGTGTAGACCAGGTCGCCCACGTACGGGTGGCGCGGGTGGACCTCCATCTGGTTGCAGTACTCCCACGTACGGCGGATCTCGTCGATGTCGGAGAAGTCGATCTGCGGGTCGACACCCTGCGAGAACATGTTCATGCCCAGGGTGACCAGATCGACGTTGCCGGTGCGCTCGCCCTGCCCGAACAGACAGCCCTCGACGCGGTCGGCGCCGGCCATCAGCCCCAGCTCGGCGGCGGCGACGGCCGTACCGCGGTCGTTGTGCGGGTGGACGGACAGACAGACGTACTCGCGGCGGGACAGGTTGCGGTGCATCCACTCGAAGCGGTCCGCGTGCGTGGACGGCGTCGAACGCTCCACCGTGGCCGGCAGGTTGAGGATGATCTCGCGGCCCGGACCCGGCTGGTACACGTCCATGACCGCCTCGCAGACCTCCAGCGCGAAGTCCAGCTCGGTGTCGGTGAAGATCTCCGGGCTGTACTGGTAGCCGAACTCCGTCTCCTCGCCCAGCAGTTTCTCGGCGTACTCCACCACCAGGCGGGTGCCGTCGACGGCGATCTGCTTGATCTCGTCCCGGGAGCCGCGGAAGACGACCCGACGGAAGACCGGGGCGGTGGCGTTGTAGAGGTGGACGGTGGCACGCCGGGCGCCCTTCAGGGACTCCACGGTCCGCTCGATCAGGTCCTCACGGGCCTGGGTCAGTACGGAGATCGTGACGTCCTCGGGGATCGCGCCCTCCTCCTCGATGATCGAGCGCACGAAGTCGAAGTCGGTCTGGCCAGAGGCCGGGAAGCCGACCTCGATCTCCTTGTAGCCCATCGCGACGAGCTGGTCGAACATCCGGCGCTTGCGCTCGGGCGACATCGGGTCGATCAGGGCCTGGTTGCCGTCGCGCAGGTCGGTGGAGAGCCAGCGGGGGGCGACGGTGATCCGGCGGTCGGGCCAGGTGCGGTCGGGGATGTCGACCTGCTCGTAGCGGCCGTACTTGTGGGTCGGCATGGAACTGGGCTGCTGGCGGTTGGCCATGATTGCGTGGGCTCCTCGAAAAATCCGCGGGTCCGCGGGTGCCGGAGAACGGCCGACGGCGCAACGCCGAACTCCGCGGGGAGGGGGTCGGCCTCGACTACAGGCCCTCGCCGCGGCAGCTAAGAAGAAGCAGCCCGAAACGCATGATGCTGTGCAGCCTAGCCGAGCCGCGCCGGGTGCGCGGTCCTGTCCCAGTATGCGAAATCGAAGGGACAAACGGGACAAAAAGTGCGCGATGTCACGCGACACATTCCCGCCGCCACGGTTGCGGGTGGTGACACTGCGACCACACAGTGCAAGGGTGCCGGGTATGACGACCAACGGGGGCTTCGAGCCCGTCTTCTGCACCATCGTGCCGCCGCACGTCCTCGACCGCCTCGCACGCAACGAGGACCCCGCGCTCGCCCGACCCGCCCGCCGGACCCTGGAACGCGACGCCTTCGAGCGCACCCGGCGGCGGCTGACCACCGTCATCGGCGCACCCGCCGTCGCCGCGCCCGCGGGCAGGCAGGGCGGGCAGCCGCACCGCACCGTCTACGACGCCCGGCACGGCACCGACCTGCCCGGCGGCAAGGTCCGCGGCGAGGGCGAGGAGCCCGGGCAGGACGCCACGGTCAACCGTGCCTACGCCGGCCTCGGCGCCACCTTCGAGCTGTACCTCACGGCCTACCGGCGCGACTCGATCGACGGCGCCGGCCTGCCGCTGGACGCGACCGTCCACTACGACGAGAAGTACAACAACGCCTTCTGGAACGGCGAGCAGATGGTGTTCGGCGACGGGGACGGCGAGGTCTTCCTGGACTTCACCATCCCGGTGGACGTCATCGGCCACGAGTTGACCCACGGCGTCACCCAGCACTCCGCCAACCTGGCCTACTTCGGGCAGTCCGGCGCGCTCAACGAGTCGGTCTCCGACGTCTTCGGCTCGCTGATCAAGCAGTACACGCTCGGCCAGACCGCCACCGAGGCCGACTGGCTCATCGGGGCCGGACTGCTCGCCCCGGGCGTCCACGGCACCGCGCTGCGCTCCATGAAGGCCCCCGGCACGGCGTACGACGACGACGTGCTCGGCAAGGACCCGCAGCCGGCCACCATGGACCAGTACGTGCACATCGGCAGCGACAACGGCGGCGTCCACATCAACTCCGGCATCCCCAACCACGCCTTCTACCTGGTCGCCACGGCGCTCGGCGGCCACGCCTGGGAGAAGGCGGGGCAGCTCTGGTACGACGTGCTGACGGGCGGCGCGTTGCACGCGGACGCGCAGTTCGCGGACTTCGCCACGCTCACCGTGCGGGCCGCGCGGGAGCGGTACGGCGCGGACGGCGGCGAATTCGAGGCCGTACAGAAGGCCTGGGAGCAGGTGGGGGTGCGGACGCTTTAGTTCCGTACTAGACACGGACCATGCGGATTCGAGTGAGGCGCACGGGAGGGTTCGCGGGCATCGAGCGCCGCGCCGAGGTGGACGTCTCGGGGCGGCCCGACGCCCCGCGGTGGCGGGAGCTCGCCGAGCGGGCGCTGGCCGCCGGCGGGGCCGCCCCGCCGGCCGGGGTGCCCGACGGCTTCAGCTACGAGATCACCGTGGACGGCCGGACGGTGTACGCGGCCGACCCCCGGCTGACCGGGGAGCAGCGCGAGCTCATCTCCCGCGTGCTCAAGGAGGGCGCGTGAGGCCCTTTTCCCGTCCGGGCGTTGACTTCCGTTACCGACGGTAAGGATGATCCCGCCCATGGCGACGAACCCGATGCCCCGGTTCCCGGACGGCTTCCTGTGGGGCGTGTCCACCTCGGCCCACCAGATCGAGGGGGCCGCCGACCTGCGCGAGCCGTCCGTGTGGGACACGTTCTCGGCCGAGCCGGGGCGGGTCAAGGACGGCTCGACGGCGGCGGTGGCCTGCGACCACTACCACCGCCACCGCGAGGACGTGGCGCTGCTGACCGGCCTCGGCGTCGACGCGTACCGCTTCTCCGTCTCCTGGCCCCGGGTGAACTCCCCCGGCGGCCTGGACTTCTACGACCGCCTGGTCGACGAACTGTGCGCGGCCGGCGTCCGCCCCGTCCCGACCCTCTTCCACTGGGACCTGCCGGCCCGGCTGGACTGGCTGGAGCGGGACACGGCCGCGCGGTTCGCCGACCACGTGTCGGTGGTCGCCGCGCGCCTGGGCGACCGCGTGACGAAGTGGATCACGCTCAACGAGCCCGCCGAGCACACCCTGCTGGGCCATGCCCTGGGCGTGCACGCGCCGGGCAGGCGGCTGCTGTTCGACGCGCTCCCGGCCGCCCACCACCAACTGCTCGCCCACGGCCTGGCGGTCCGGGCGCTGCGCGCGGCCGGCGCCGCGGACATCGGCATCGCCAACTCGCACGGGCCCGTCTGGCCGGCGTCCGGGGAGCAGGCGGACGTCGAGGCGGCCGGCTTCTACGACCTGCTGCTGCACCGCCTGTTCGCCGACCCGCTGCTGCTCGGCCGGTACCCCGAGGGGCTGGGCGAGCTGATGCCGGGCGGCTCCGGGGGCGCCGACTCGGATCTGGAGGTGATCGCGGAGCCGCTGGACTGGTACGGCGTCAACTACTACGCCCCGACGCGGGTGGGCGCTCCGCGCGGCACGGAGATCGAGTTCGGCGGTGTCACGCTGCCCGCCGAACTGCCCTTCTCGGTGCAGGAGATCGAGGGCCGCCAGGTCACGGACTTCGGCTGGCCGGTGGTCCCGGAGGGGCTGACCGAGCTGCTGACCGGCTTCCGCGACCGCTACGGCGACCGGCTCCCGCCCGTCGTCATCACCGAGAACGGATGCTCCTACGGGGGCCTCGACGACCAGGACCGCATCGCCTACCTGGACGGACACGTCCGCGCCCTGCACCTCGCCCTGGAGGCGGGCGTGGACGTACGCGGCTACTTCGTGTGGTCGCTCCTGGACAACTGGGAGTGGGCGGAAGGCCTCACCCGCCGCTTCGGCCTGGTACACGTCGACTACGAGACCCTGAAGCGCACTCCGAAGGCGTCCTACCACTGGTTCCAGAACCTGCTACGAACCCAGCGGACCCCGGCGCCGGCGTCCGTCCCACCCCCCGCACCGGACTGATCCCACCCGGGGACCGTCCAGGACCACCCGGGTCGTCGGGGTCGTCGAGGTCGTCGGGGTCGTCGGGGTCGTCGGGGTCGTCGGGGTCGTCGAAAAGTCCTACGGTGTTGTCGCGCCCCCGTCGTACCCTGGAAGCGCGAGGCCGCGCTTACTTGTGCGGCCGTGACGAGGAGGATCCGCAGGCCTTCAGCGCCGGCCCATGACTCAGACACCCGCAGCCAAGACCCCCGCGCAGGGGCAGGCCAGAGCACAGTTCACCGTCCCCGCCCAGCACCCCATGGTGACCGTCCTGGGGTCCGGCGACTCTCTCCTGCGCGTGATCGAGAAGGCCTTCCCGGGGGCCGACATCCATGTCCGGGGCAACGAGATCAGCGCGGTCGGCGATCCGGCGGACGTCGCCCTGGTCCAGCGCGTGTTCGACGAGATGATGCTGGTGCTCCGCACCGGGCAGCCGATGACGGAGGACGCAGTGGAACGCTCCATCGCCATGCTCAAGGCGAGCGAGAACGGCGAGAGCGACGGCCACGAGACCCCCGCCGAGGTCCTGACGCAGAACATCCTGTCCTCGCGCGGCCGTACGATCCGCCCCAAGACGCTCAACCAGAAGCGGTACGTCGACGCGATCGACAAGCACACGGTCGTCTTCGGCATCGGCCCCGCCGGCACCGGCAAGACCTACCTGGCCATGGCCAAGGCGGTGCAGGCCCTGCAGTCCAAGCAGGTCAACCGCATCATCCTGACCCGCCCGGCGGTCGAGGCCGGCGAGCGCCTGGGCTTCCTGCCCGGCACGCTCTACGAGAAGATCGACCCGTACCTGCGCCCGCTGTACGACGCGCTGCACGACATGCTCGACCCGGACTCCATCCCACGTCTGATGGCGGCGGGCACGATCGAGGTCGCACCGCTGGCGTATATGCGCGGCAGAACGCTCAATGATGCTTTCATCATCCTGGACGAGGCCCAGAACACCAGCCCCGAGCAGATGAAGATGTTCCTCACCCGGCTCGGCTTCGACTCGAAGATCGTCATCACGGGTGACGTCACCCAGGTGGACCTGCCAGGCGGCCAGAAGTCCGGGCTGCGGCAGGTGCAGGAGATCCTGGAGGGGGTCGAGGACGTCCACTTCTCCCGTCTGTCGTCGCACGACGTCGTACGGCACAAGCTCGTGGGCCGTATCGTCGACGCGTACGAGAAGTACGACAGCAGGAACGGCACCGAGACCGGCGCGGCCAGCACCGGCGGCCACGGCAGGACCGGGCACGCGCACGGACACGGGCACAAGGGGAAGTAGACCAGCACCACCATGTCGATCGACGTCAACAACGAGTCGGGAACCGAGGTCGACGAGCGGGCGATCCTCGACATCGCCCGCTACGCACTCACCCGCATGCGCATCCACCCGCTCTCCGAGCTCTCGGTGATCGTCGTGGACGCCGACGCCATGGAGCAGCTGCACGTCCAGTGGATGGACCTGCCGGGGCCCACGGACGTCATGTCCTTCCCGATGGACGAGCTGCGGCCGCCGTCCAAGGACGACGAAGAGCCCCCGCAGGGCCTCCTCGGGGACATCGTGCTGTGTCCCGAGGTCGCCGCGAAGCAGGGGGCCGAGGCCCCGACGCAGCACTCCATGGACGAGGAGCTCCAGCTGCTCACCGTCCACGGCGTGCTGCACCTGCTCGGCTACGACCACGAGGAGCCGGACGAGAAGGCCGAGATGTTCGGCCTTCAGGCAGCGATCGTGGACGGCTGGCGCGCGGAGCAGGGCCTGCACGGCCCGTCCCCGGCACCCACCGTCTCGTAAGCCCGCCCATGAGCCCCCAGATCGTCGTCGGCGCGATCGCGCTCGTCGTCGCCTGGCTCGCCGCCTGCGCGGAGGCGGGCCTGGCACGGGTGTCCAGCTTCCGTGCCGAGGAGGCCGTGAAGTCGGGCCGCCGCGGCAGCGCCAAGCTGGCCCAGGTCGCCGCCGACCCGACCCGCTACCTCAACCTGGCGCTGCTGGTGCGCGTGACGTGCGAGATGGCGGCGGCGGCGCTGATCACCTACGCGTGCCTGGAGGCGTTCTCCGGCACCGGTCAGGCGCTGGTGATCGCCATCGCGGTCATGGTGCTCGTCTCGTACGTGGCCGTCGGGGTCTCCCCGCGCACCATCGGCCGCCAGCACCCGCTGAACACGGCGACCGCCGCGGCGTACGTGCTGGTGCCGCTCGCGCGGGTGCTGGGCCCGATCCCGTCACTGCTGATCCTCATCGGCAACGCGCTGACCCCCGGCAAGGGGTTCCGGCGCGGCCCGTTCGCATCCGAGGCGGAACTGCGCGCCATGGTCGACCTGGCCGAGCAGGAGTCGCTGATCGAGGACGAGGAGCGGCGCATGGTGCACTCGGTCTTCGAGCTGGGCGACACCCTCGTGCGCGAGGTCATGGTGCCGCGCACCGACCTGGTGGTGATCGAGCGCTACAAGACCATCCGCCAGGCCCTCACGCTGGCGCTGCGCTCCGGCTTCTCCCGGATCCCGGTCACCGGCGAGAACGAGGACGACATCGTCGGGATCGTCTATCTGAAGGACCTGGCCCGCAAGACGCACATCAACCGGGACGCCGAGAGCGAACTGGTGTCGTCGGCGATGCGTCCGGCCGTCTTCGTGCCGGACACGAAGAACGCCGACGACCTGCTGCGCGAGATGCAGAAGGAACGCAACCACGTCGCCGTCGTCATCGACGAGTACGGCGGCACGGCCGGCATCGTCACCATCGAGGACATCCTCGAGGAGATCGTCGGCGAGATCACCGACGAGTACGACCGCGAGCTGCCGCCGGTGGAGCCGCTCGGCGACGACCGCTACCGCGTCACCGCGCGCCTGGACATCACGGACCTGGGCGAGCTGTACGGCCTGGAGGAGTACGACGACGAGGACGTGGAGACGGTCGGCGGACTGCTCGCCAAGGCCCTGGGCCGGGTTCCCATCGCGGGCGCGTCGTCGGTCGTGGAGCTGCCCGACGGCCGGGAGCTGCGGCTGACCGCGGAGGCCGCGGCCGGCCGCCGGAACAAGATCGTGACCGTGCTCGCGGAGCCGGTGGGCCCGGCGGCGCCCGCCGGGGAAGGGGAGAGGAAGCCGGCGTGAGCCCCGAGGAGCTGCGCGCCCTGTGCCTGTCGTTCAACGCGGCGGTGGAGGACTTCCCCTTCAACCCGCAGACCTCGGTGTTCAAGGTGCGGGGCAAGCTGTTCGCACTGTCGGCCCTGGACTCCCGCCCGCTGAGGGTCAACCTCAAGTGCGACCCGGAGGACGCGGTCCGGCTGCGCGCCGAGTACGAGGGCCTGGTCGTCCCGGGTTGGCACATGCACAAGCGCCACTGGAACACGGTCACGGTTGACGCCGGGCTCCCGGACCGTCTGGTCCGCGAGCTCGTCGAGGACTCCTACGACCTGGTCGTGGCGGGGCTGCCGCGCGCGGACCGGCTCCGGCTCGACCGGGCGTGAGCACTCGGACTCCGCTGCCGCCGGGGTGATCTCGGCGGCCACCCGGGCGGCTCCTATGCTCGGGGCATGACCGAGACCAACGCGCTTGATCCCGAGGACCTCAAGATCGTCACCCTGGCCCGTTCGGCCCGGGCCCGCAACGGTGTGCCGGAGGGCGCGGCCGTACGGGACGAGACGGGGCGTACGTATGTCGCCGGGTCGGTGCACCTCGCCTCACTGAAGCTGAGCGCCCTGCGGACGGCGGTGGCGATGGCCGTCGCGTCCGGGGCGACGTCCTTGGAGGCGGCCGCGGTGGTCAGCGAGGCGGAGGGCATCGCCCCGGAGGACCGGGCCGCCGTACGGGACCTGGGCGGCGCCGGAACGCCGGTCCTGCTGGCCGGCCCGGACGGCACCGTCCGGCTCACGCTGCCGGCGGGCGAGGCCGGCTGAGGCCGGCCCCCGGAGGCCTCCTGGACGGTGTGGGTACCGGCCCGCCCCGGCCGGGTCCTCGGCCGGGGCGGCCCGTTCCGCCGGTGGTACGGACAGGCCTTGTCGATCAGGGACAATGGGCGCCATGAGCGTTCGTACCCAGTCATCCGAGCAGCCGGCAGAGACTGTCCACCGGGCGGGCTTCGCCTGCTTCGTGGGCCGTCCCAACGCGGGCAAGTCCACCCTCACGAACGCTCTGGTCGGGCAGAAGGTGGCGATCACCTCGAACCGGCCGCAGACGACGCGGCACACCGTGCGGGGTATCGTCCACCGCCCGGACGCGCAGCTGATCCTGGTGGACACGCCGGGGCTGCACAAGCCGCGCACGCTGCTGGGGGAACGGCTGAACGACGTCGTGCGGGCCACGTGGGCCGAGGTCGACGTGATCGGCTTCTGCCTGCCGGCCGACCAGAAGATCGGGCCCGGTGACCGGTTCATCGCGAAGGAACTGGCCGGGATCAGGAAGACGCCCAAGGTCGCGATCGTCACCAAGACGGACCTGGTGGACTCCAAGACGCTCGCCGAGCAGCTGATCGCGATCGACCGGCTGGGCGAGGAGCTGGGGATCACCTGGGCGGAGATCGTGCCGGTGTCGGCGACGGCGAACAAGCAGGTGGATCTGCTGGCCGAGCTGCTGGTCCCGCTGCTGCCGGAAGGGCCCGCGCTCTACCCCGAGGGCGATCTCACGGACGAGCCCGAGCAGGTCATGGTGGCCGAGCTGATCCGGGAGGCGGCGCTGGAGGGGGTGCGGGACGAGCTGCCCCACTCCATCGCGGTGGTGGTGGAGGAGATGCTGCCCCGCGAGGACCGCCCGGCGGACCGGCCGCTTCTCGACATCCACGCCAACGTTTTCATCGAGCGGCCGAGCCAGAAGGGGATCGTCATCGGCCCCAAGGGCAAGCGGCTGAAGGAGGTCGGGATCAAGTCCCGCAAGCACATCGAGGCGTTGCTGGGGACGCCGGTGTTCCTCGACCTTCATGTGAAGGTCGCCAAGGACTGGCAGCGGGACCCCAAGCAGTTGCGCCGCCTCGGCTTCTGACGGCTCGGTTCGCCGAGGGTCCCTCCTCGGGACTCGGACCCCGCTTTCCTGTAGGAGGTCAGCGCAGGGCTCGTAGGACCTTCTTCGCGTCCTTCGCCTTCAGGTTGACGAAGACCGGGGTGGCGTTCAGGGGGGTGGGGTAGGCCGGGATGGTCTGCGGGCCGTGCAGGGTTCGGGCGTGGGTCACGTCGTACCAGGTGCCCGCGGGAAGGTGGACGGAGCGGCTGGCGGCGTCGGTCAGTTGGGGGGCCGCCAGGACCGCGGGGCCCAGCATCCACTCGTCGGTGATCGTGTACGCCTGCCCGTCGTGCGGGAAGTCGAAGAAGAGCGGGCGCATGATCGGGTCGCCGGTGCTCAGCGTGTGCCGGACCTGGTCGCCGAGGTAGGACGCGAGACGGCCGTGGCGGGCGATGGCCTCGCGGTACAGGACGGCGGTCTGCGCGTCGTACACCACCTTCCCGCCGGTCGTCACGTCGACGGTCTCGACGGGGGACGTGGAGGAGTACATGAGCGGCATCAGCGACGCGGCCTGGGCCCAGCGGACCAGGACCTGCTTGGTGGGGGCGGGCTGACCGCCGGAGCCGCCGATCATGTCGGTGGTGACGAAGGGGTAGCCGATGGTGGAGATGGCGAGGTTCTGCGTCACGGCGGCCCGCAGGGAGTCCCAGCCGGTGCCCTTGTCCAGCTGACGGGTGACGAACCCGGCCCGGTGCGCGGTGGTGTCCCAGTGGACGCGGATGCCGACGCCCTGGAGGTCGAACTCGTCGGCGAGCTGCGCGCCCAGGCGCTGGTAGTCGGTGGGCTGGTGGCCGGCACGCGGAACGCACCGCTCGTCGAAGAAGCGGGTGTCGAACTTCAGCCCGTCGACGCCGTAGGTGCGCATCAGGCCCCGGAGCCGGCCCTCGTACCAGGCCCTGGCCTCCGGGTTGGCGAGGTCGACGATGCCGGCGGTGCCGTTCCACCAGGTGACCCGGCACGGCTCGGCGGGATCGGTGGCGGCGCCGAGCAGATAGCCGTGGTCGGCGGCGTACCGGTACTGGTCGGAGTCCAGGTTGATCCACAGCGTCACCCAGAGGCCGAAGTCGAAGCCGAGGTCGTGGATCCGGCGGGACATCGCCCCGGGGTCCGGGTAGGCCTTCGGGTCGAAGGTCAGGTTCCCGTAGTCGGACTCCCACCGGTCGTCGAGCTGGAGGGTGTGCCCGGTGATCTTGTGGTCGTGCAGGTCCTGGGCGTAGCCGAGGAGCCGCGCCTGGTCGACGTGGGTGTAGAACTGCGCCCAGGAGTTCCACACCGGCTGGGCGAACTGCCGCCGGGTGGCGTCGCTCTTGTCCGGCCTGCCCACGACGCCGACGTAGTCGCGGTAGACCTCCAGCGGCGTGGACTCGACGAAGACCGTGGCCCGGTAGGGGCCTGCGGACTCGATGTCGAAGCGGCCGAGGCCGTCCTCGTCCTGGTTGACGGCCACGTTCATGACGTGCCCGGTGTCCACGTGCAGTCCGGCCGCCGAGGACGTGTACCAGAACGGGTCGACCATGTAGTAGGAGGCGGGCCCGAAGGCCGGGTCGGCGACCTGCCCGCTGTCGAGCGGCCAGGGCTGGTCGGTGGCGGGTCCGCCGTGCGGGGTCCGGGTCTCGCCGTGGCCGTACCAGTGGCCGGCGGACGACAGGTCGTAGGCGAGGCCGAGGCGCTCGGGTGCGGTGCCGAGGACCTGCCAGTCGAGCCGGTAGCGGTCGGCGGCCGGGGTGATACGGGCCCGTACGGTGGCGCCGGGCGCCGTCGTGGCGGCGGTGACGGTGAGCGTGCCGTTCTTCCAGGTCCAGTCGGTGACGCGGGTGGCGTGCCGCCAGCCGCCGGCGGTCTGGAAGCGCAGGGCGCCGGTGGCGCCGCCCGCGGTGGCGAGGACCGTGCCGCCCGAACGTCCCGTCGTCAAGCCGAGTTGATTCCTCGTCACCCGTAATGTGTATCCGGGAGTGGTGCGGTCCGCCGGTACGGTCAGGGTGAGCCGGTCCGCCGAGTGGGTGAGGCGGGGCGCGTGCCGGCCGGCCGCGGTCCCGGTCCGTGTCCGCGCCTGGGCCGGTTCCGGCGCGGTCAACGCGACGGGCAGCGCGAGGACGAGGCCGGAAACGGCGAGGAGCACTCCGAGTCTGCGTGATGGTCTGCGCACGACGCGTGTCCTTCGCCGGAGGGGGAGTCGGGAGCCCGGCGGGCGCTTGCCCCTCCGTGCTCGGTCGCGCCGATGATCGGGCGGCGGACGTCACCTGTCAACGACCGTTCCCGGCCGGAACGCCGTGGCGGAATCAGCCGGATCCGCCGAATGCGCTGGATACGCCGAATGTGCCGCGGTGGACGCCTCGACGCGCGGTCGTCGCGCCGGTCACGCCGGCCGGCGGAAGCCGATGGTCGGCACGGCCCGGCGCCGCGGCCACGGCTCGACGCTCACCTCGGGGACCAGGTCCTCCAGGAACGCGTACCGCCGCAGGGCCGCCGGGTCCTGGCCCTCGACCGACTGGACCCGGCGCCACCAGGCGGCGATCTCGGACCAGCCGGGGGCCGACAGGGAGCCGCCGAACTCCTGCACGGACAGGGCGGCGGTGAGGCCGGCGAAGGCGAGGCGGTCGGCCAGCGGCCAGCCGGCCAGGGTGCCGGTGACGAAGCCGGCCACGAAGACGTCGCCCGCGCCGGTCGGGTCCAGGGCCTCCACCGCGATGGCGGGCACCTCGGCGCTCTCCCCCGTGCGCCGGTCGACCGCGAAGGCGCCCTCGGAGCCGAGGGTGACCACCGCGAGCGGTACGAACGCGGTGAGCGCGTGCGCGGCGGCGCGCGGGCAGTCCGTGCCCGTGTAGCGCATCGCCTCCTCGGCATTGGGCAGGAACGCCTCGCAGTGCTCCAGGTCGGCCAGGCCCGCCAGGTCCCAGGCGCCGGTGTCGTCCCAGCCGACGTCCCCGAAGACGCGCGTGCCCTCGGCCGCGGCCTGGGCGATCCACGGGGAGCGCCGGCCCGGCGTCAGGGAGGCCACGGCGGCCCGCGCGCGGGGCCGGCACTCCGGGACGCCCTCCTGGAGGAACACGGCCTCCGGGGGCGGCTCGTGGCCGTGCGAGACCATGGTGCGCTCGCCCTCGTACGCCATGGAGACGGTGACCGGGGAGTGCCAGCCGGGCACGGTGCCGGACGGGGACAGGTCGATGCCCTCGCCCTGTTCCAGCGCGTCCCAGCAGTAGTCGCCGTAGTGGTCGTCGCCGAAGGCCGCCGCAAGGGACGTCCGCAGTCCCAGGCGGGCCAGCGCGGTCGCCATGTTGGCCACCCCGCCGGGGCTCGACCCCATCCCGCGTGCCCAGGACTCGGTCCCGCGCACCGGGGCGGATTCGAGTCCGGTGAAGACGATGTCGAGGAAGACGGTGCCCGTGAGGTACACGTCCCAGGGCGGGTCGTCCGCCGCGCGCAGTCCGGCCAGCGGGTCGACCGGGGGTTCGACGTGGACGTGCGGTGCCCCGACGATGTACTCCCGGCCCTCCGGGTCCTCCGGGTACTCCCGGCCCTCCGGTCCCGTTCCGGCGGACGTGTTGGACGCGGTCACGGTGCGCTCCCTGACGTGGTGCTGGTCCGGCCAGTGTGCACCAGAGCGCCGACGACGCGTCGGCGCTCGCGCCGGGGAGCGCGGCCGCGTCTACCAGCGGGGGGTCGGCGGCGCGGTCCAGCCCGGTTCGGCGACGCGCATCGCCGCCGCGTCGTCCCGGTCCCGCAGGCGGCCGTCGTCCTCGGCCCAGCGGCGGTGCAGGAAGGCCAGCCTGTCCCGGTCGAGTTCGACGCCGAGCCCGGGGGCGTCGGGGACGGTGACCCGGCCGCCGTCGAAGGTGAGCCGTTCGGTCAGGACGTCCTCCGACTGCCAGGGGTAGTGGCTGTCGCAGGCGTGGTGGAGACCGGGCACGGTGGACGCCACGTGGGTCATCGCGGCCAGGCTGATCCCCAGGTGGGTGTTGGAGTGCATGGACACGCCGACACCGAAGGCGGCGCACAGGGCCGCCAGGTGCTGGGTGTTGCGCAGGCCGCCCCAGTAGTGGTGGTCGGAGAGCAGCACCTGGACCGCGTTCGAGGTGAACGCCTCCTTGATCTCGGCGAAGGTCGTCACGCACATGTTGGTGGCCAGCGGCACGCCGGCTCGGGCCGCCACCTCGGCCATGGCCGGGGTGCCGAGGGTGGGGTCCTCCAGGTACTCCAGGACGTCCCCGAGTTCCCGGGCCACCTCCAGCGAGGTCTCCACCGACCAGGCCCCGTTGGGGTCCAGGCGCAGCGGGTGTCCCGGGAAGGCCTCCGCCAGGGCCCGTACGGCGGCGATCTCCTCCTGGGGCGGGAAGACACCGCCCTTGAGCTTGAAGGAGGTGAAGCCGTGGCGCTCGGTGAACCTGCGCGCCTGCTCCACCACCCCCGCCGGGTCGAGGGCGGCGCCCCAGTCGTCCTTCTCGCAGGCGACGCCGTCCGGATGCGCGGCCCACTTGTAGAAGAGGTAGGCGCTGTACTCCACGGAGTCCCGCACCTTGCCGCCGAGCAGCGCGTGCACGGGCAGGCCGAGCGCCTTGCCGAGGGCGTCCAGGCAGGCGACCTCGAAGCCGGACAGGACGGACAGGCGCAGTTTGTCGGCGGTCTGGACGCCGCGCAGCCCGCCGACGTCCACGGCGTTCTCCACCCGGGAGGCGTCCACGGCGACGTCGAGGGCGAACAGGGCGTTCAGATCGGTGATCCGGTGTCCCGTCAGCCGGTCGGCGAGCGGGCGGGCCAGCTCCAGGTACTTGGTGTCGCCGTAGGTCTCGCCGTATCCGGTGATCCCGTCGGCCGTCACCACCTCCACGATCAGGCGGGGCGTGTACGGCTGGTGGACGCCCTGGGTGTTCAGCAGCGGCGGGTCGGCGACCAGGATCGGGGTCAGCCGTACCTCGGTGACGGTGAGGTCGCGGGTCACAGGGCGGCTCCCACCATGTCGAGTCCGGAGGACAGCAGTTCCCTCAGGTCGGCCAGGTCGGCGTGTGAGGGGTCGGTGAGCGGGGCCCGTACGGGTCCGACGGGGCGCCCGCGCAGCCGGGCGGCCGCCTTCACCAGGGACACGGAGTATCCGGGTGCCCGGTCGCGCAGTTCGACGAAGGGGACGTAGAAGTCGCGCAGCAGCTTGTCGGCGGAGCCGCCGTCGCCGGACCGCAGCGCGGCGAAGAAGGCGTTGGCGATCTCCGGGGCGAAGGCGTGGACGGCGGAGGAGTAGGCGCGGACGCCGACGGCGGCGTAGGCGCGGGCCTGCATCTCGGCGGTGGGGGCGCCGTTGAAGAACAGGAAGCCCTCAGGGGCGGCGAGGGTGAGCCGCTGGAGGGCGTCGAGGTCGCTGCGGCCGTCCTTGAGGCCGATGAGCGAGGGGATCCGCGCGATGCGCCGGAACGTCTCCAGGCGGTACGCCACCTGTTCGCGCTGGTAGGCGATGAGCGGCAGCCGGGTGCGGGCCGCGAGCTGTTCGAGCTGGGCGGCCAGACCGTCCTGCGGGGCGGCGACGAGGTAGTGCGGCAGGACGAGCAGCGCGTCGGCGCCGGCCTCCTCCGCGATCCGCGCGAACCGTGCGGCCTGCGCCCAGCCGTACCCGGCGCCCGCCACCACGGGCACCCGGCCCGCCGCCTCCTCGACGGCGATCGAGACGACCTGGCGGTACTCGTCCTCGTCCAGGGAGAAGAACTCGCCGGTGCCGCAGGCGGGGAAGACGGCGCCGGGTGCGGTGGCGAGCTGGGCCGCCAGGTAGGCGCGGCTGCCGTCGGGGTCGAGCGAGCCGTCGTCGTGGAAGGCGGTCAGCGGGAAGGACAGCACGCCGCCCGCCATCCCGTCCCGCAGTCTGCGCACCACATCGGACGGACCCGCGGTGTTCGTCTCCGGACTCACCTTGGCCAGCTCCCCACATAGACGCCATCCATGTATGGGAACGGAGTTTAGAAACGCGAACATGCCGCGTCAACGGGCCTGCGTGGGAACGTCGTTGGCCCCACGAAACCCGCCCGTGCGCCGCGGTGTTCGGCCGGAAAGCCCGCATGCGCGGGGCGCACGGGGCGCCCGGCGCATGCGGGGGGGGGAGGACGGGTTCGGCGTGAACCTACGGGAACTCGTACGCCTCGACCTCGGCGAGGTACCGCCGGCGCCGCTCCTCGTCGTGTTCCAGGAAGGAGGCGAGGAAGGAGTTGCGGGCCAGTTCGCGCAGCCGGTCCTTGCTCAGCCCCAGGGCGTCGCGTACGGCGTGGAAGTTCTCGCCCACGTAACCGCCGAAGTAGGCCGGGTCGTCGGAGTTGACCGTGCACAGCAGGCCGGCGTCCAGCATGGCGGGCAGCGGGTGGTCGGCCAGGGTGTCGACCGCGCGGAGGCGGACGTTCGACAGGGGGCACAGGGTCAGCGGGATCCGGTCGCGCACCAGGCGGGCGACCAGCTCCGGGTCCTCCATGCAGCGCAGCCCGTGGTCGACGCGCTCGACGCCGAGCAGGTCGAGGGCCTGCCTGATGTACTCCGGCGGGCCCTCCTCACCGGCGTGCGCCACCCGGCGCAGCCCGAGGGCGGCGGCGGCCTCGTACACCTCGCGGAACTTCGCCGGCGGGTGCCCCACCTCGGCCGAGTCCAGGCCGACGCCCACGATCCGGTCGAGGTACGGCTTGGCGGCGTCGAGCGTCTCCATGGCCGACTCGGCGGACTCGTCGCGCAGGAAGCACATGATCAGGTGGGTGGACACGCCGTGCCGCTCCTGGCTGCGCGCCAGCGCCCGCCACAGCCCCTCGACGACCGTGCCCATGCCGACGCCCCGGGCCAGGTGGGCCTGCGGGTCGAAGAAGATCTCCGCGTGCCGCACACCCTGCGCGGCGGCACGCGCGAGATAGGCGTCGGCCAGGTCCTCGAAGTCCTGCTCGGTGCGCAGGACGGCCATGAGTTCGTAGTACAGGTTCAGGAAGGACCGCAGGTCCTCGAACCGATAGGCCTTGCCGAGCGCGTCGGTGTCCGCGTACGGCAGCTCGACACCGTTGCGCGCGGCCAGCCGGAAAGCCAGCTCGGGCTCCAGGGTGCCTTCGATGTGCAGGTGCAGTTCGGCTTTCGGCAGGGGCATCAGAGCATCGTACGACCTGGTCAGCGGCGTTTCGGAACCGACACCCTGAGCAGGTCGTACGCCACGGTCAGCTCGCCGTCGAACCCGGCCGCCCGCGCCTGCCGCTCGAAGTCCCCGGACTCGGTGTAGCGCTGGCTGAAGTGGGTGAGCACCAGATGCCGCACGCCCGCGTCCCGCGCCACCCGCGCCGCCTGCCCGGCCGTCAGGTGGCCGTACTCGACGGCGAGTCGCTCGTCCTCGTCGAGGAAGGTCGACTCGATGACCAGCAGGTCGCAGTCCTCGGCGAGCGCGTGCACGCCCTCGCACAGCCGGGTGTCCATGACGAACGCGAACCGCTGTCCGCGCCGCACCTCGCTGACGGCCTCCAGCGGCACCCCGTCCAGGGAGCCCTCGCGCTGGAGGCGGCCCACGTCCGGGCCCTTGATCCCGTGCGCGGCGAGCCGCTCGGGCAGCATGCGGCGCCCGTCCGGCTCGACGAGCCGGTAGCCGAAGGACTCCACCGGGTGGGAGAGCCGGCGGGCCTCGAGGGTGTACGCAGGGGTGGTCGCGAGGACGCCGTCCGCGTCGACCGGGGCCTCGGTGAGCTCGACCGTCTCGCGGTAGGCGGTGGCGTACCGCAGGCGGTCGAAGAAGCGCTTGCCGGAGCGCGGGTAGTGGGCGGTGATCCCGTGCGGCACCTGGTCGAGGTTGATCCGCTGGATCACCCCGGCCAGGCCGAGGCTGTGGTCGCCGTGGAAGTGGGTGACGCAGATCCGGTTCAGGTCGTGCGCCGCGACCCCGGCGCGCAGCATCTGGCGCTGCGTGCCCTCGCCGGGGTCGAACAGGACGCCCTCGCCGTCCCAGCGCAGCAGATAGCCGTTGTGGTTGCGGTGCCGGGTGGGCACCTGGCTGGCGGTGCCGAGGACGACCAGTTCACGGACGGACACGGCGGTCTACCCGGGGGGCCACTGGAGGCCGCGGCCGCCGAGCACGTGGGCATGGGCGTGCCAGACGGTCTGGCCCGCGCCGGAACCGGTGTTGAACACGACGCGGTAGCTGTCCAGCTTGTCCTCGTCGGCGATCGCCTGCGTCTCGCGCAGGACGTCCGCGGCGAGCCCGGGGGCCTCGGCGGCGAGGGCGGCGGCGTCCTTGTAGTGCGCCTTGGGGATCACCAGGACATGGGTCGGCGCCTGGGGATTGATGTCGCGGAAGGCGACGGTCGTCTCCGTCTCGCGGACGATCGTGGCCGGGACCTGTCCCGCGACGATCTTGCAGAACAGGCAGTCGTCCTGCGGTTCCCCTGCCATGCGGTGCTCCTCACGCCGGGTTGGTCGAGTACGGGGGCATGGTATCCAGGGCGGCGAGACCCAGCGGGGTCCGGGGCCGCGGCCCCCGGACCCCGGACGGTCACGGCAGGGACGGCAGGGACGGCGGGGTCTTGGCCGGCGTCTCCTGCAGCGCCTCCAGTGCGATCCGGATCGCCTCGTCCAGTTGGGCGTCGTGGTCCGCCGCGTGGTCCTGCGGGCGCTGCGCCACCTCGACGTCCGGGTCCACCCCGTGGTTCTCCACGCCCCACCCGTAACCCTCGAGCCAGAACGCGTACTTGGGCTGGGTGATCAGCGTGCCGTCGACCAGGTGGTAGCGGCTGTCGATGCCGATCACGCCGCCCCAGGTGCGGGTGCCGACGACCGGCCCGATGCCCAGCGCCTTGATCGCCGCGTTGACGATGTCGCCGTCGGAGCCGGAGAACTCGTTGGCGACGGCGACGACCGGGCCGCGGGGCGCGTCCAGCGGGTAGCTGTACGCCCGCATGCCGCGCGGCTGGTCCCAGCCGACGATCCGCCGGGCCAGCTTCTCCACCACGAGCTGGGAGGTGTGGCCACCGCGGTTCTCCCGGATGTCCACGACGAGTCCCTCGCGGGCCATCTCGACGCGCAGGTCGCGGTGGATCTGTGCCCAGCCGGCCCCCATCATGTCCGGTATGTGGAAGTAGCCGAGGCGACCGCCGGACCGCTCGTGGACGTAGGCCCGGCGGTCGGCCACCCACGCGTGGTAGCGCAGGGGCTCCTCGTCGGCGACGGGAACCACGACCGCGTGCCGCGGGTCGCCCCCGCCGGCCGGCAGGACGGTGAGTTCGACCGGCTTGTCCGCGGTGCCGGCCAGCAGCGGTCCGGGGCCCGTCACCGGGTCGACCGGCCGGCCGCCGACCGCGACGATCGCGTCCCCGGCGCGCACCGCGACACCGGGCGCGGCGAGCGGACTGCGCGCGCCCGGGTCGGAGGTCTCCGAGGGCAGGATCCGGTCGATGCGCCAACTTCCGTCCTCGTGCCGGGAGATGTCCGCGCCGAGCTGCCCCTGCCGGGTGCCGTCGTGCCCGAGGCCGCCGGACGGCATGACGTAGGCGTGCGAAGTGCCCAGTTCGCCGTGCACCTCCCACAGCAGGTCGACCAGGTCGTCGTGGGTGGCGATCCGGTCCAGGACGGGCCGGTAGCGGTCGAGGACGCCGTCCCAGTCGACGCCGCCCATGTCCGGCCGCCAGTAGTGGTCCCGCATGATGCGGCCGGTCTCCTCGTACATCTGCCGCCACTCGGCGGCCGGGTCGACGGTCTGCCGGACCCGGCCGAGGTCGACGGTGATGTTGGTGTCGCTGTCCTCGTCGCCGGAGGCACGCCGGTCGCTGGGCACGACCTTGAGCTTGCCGTCCGTCCACAGCAGGACCCGCTTGCCGTCGCCGCTGACCGCGAAGTGTTCGGCGTCGGCGGCGAGGGACTCGAGGCGCTGCTGGAGAAGGTCGTAGCGCTCCAGCTCGGTCTTCGGGTCGGGGTCGTCGGCTGTGGCGCGGGAGGTGCCGAGGACTCCGCGCACCGGGTGCCTGAGCCAGAGCACGCCGTCCTTGGCGGCGCGCAGGTCGGAGTAGCGGGCGGCCTCGACCGGGAACGGCACGATGCGGTCGGCCAGGCCCTCCAGGTCGATCCGGGTCGTCGGGACGCCCTCGCTGTCCGGGGTCTCCTCCTTGTCGGGCGCCTCGAAGGGCCGGCCGTGGCGCTGCGGGCCGAACGGCGAGGGGGTCGCCGCGGCGAGCGTGATCAGGTGCGGGCGGGAGCTCTCGACGAACGCCATGTCGAAGACGTGCTCGTCGTAGACCGGGTCGAAGGAGCGGTGGGAGAGGAAGGCGAGGTGCTTGCCGTCGAGGGTGAACGCGGGCGCGTGGTCCCTGAAGCGCAGCGGGGTCGCCTCGGTGACCGACAGGTCGGTGGTGTTGGCCAGGCGGAGCTGGCTGAGCGGCTGCGGGCCGGGGTGCGACCAGGCCAGCCAGGCGGAGTCGGGGGAGAAGGCGAGGCCGCTGACGTCTCCGTCCTCGCTGCGGTCGACCTCGCGCACCTCGCCGCTGTCGCGTTCGACGAGCAGCAGCCGGCCGTCGTGGGAGGCGACGGCCACGCGGCTGCCGTCGGGGGCGGGGGCGAGTTCCAGGACGCGGCCGAGCTGTCCGGCACCCAGCCGGCGCGGGGTCGCGCCGGGCGCCAGGCCGGTGGCCGGCGCGAACTCGAGGGCGTCCTCGCCCTCGGCGTCCGTCACCCACACCACCCACTCCTCGCCCTCGGCACGGAAGGTGCGCGGCAGCCGGGTGCGTACGCCGGACTCGGCGGCGAGCGCGCGGGCGGGGCCGGAGCGGTGGGTGACCCAGTGGACGGCGCCGCGCACGGCGACCGCGCTGCCGCGCGCCGTGTGGTCGGAGGACGCCGAGCCGAACCAGTGGGAGGCGCTCACCGGATAGGGCTGGAGGTCCACGCGCGGCCCGCCGAGCCGGACGTCGATGCGGCGCGGCTCGGCGCCGTCCAGGTCGTCGAGGAGCCAGAGTTCACCGGCGCTGGTGTAGACGACCCGGGTGCCGTCGGTGGCGGCGTGCCGGGCGTAGAAGCCGTCCAACGGGGTGTGCCGGCGCAGGTCGGAGCCGTCGGCGAGGGAGGAGTACAGCGCGCCGGTGCCCTCGTGGTCGGAGAGGAACGCGATCCTCCCCCAAGGTCTCGAATCCGCTCGACCAGGGGGTACCCCCATCCCCACCCACAGCGGGTACTCGATGTTGCCGTCCAGGTCCTCGTGCAGCCGGACGAACTCCCCGGTGTCCTCACGGTCGATCCACAGCTTGCCCGCCGTGCCGCCGCGGTACCGCTTCCACCAGGCCGCCTCGCGGCTCCCCGCGGACAGCAGCACGGTGTGCGGGCCGTACGCGATGTCGCCGACGGGCCCGTACGGCAGGGTGGTGGCCGGTCCGCCGTCGAGCGGCACGGCGCGCGCCCAGGTGCGGCGCAGACTCGCCTGGCCCTGGGTGCTGATCGCGAGGACCTCGCCGTCGGGGGTCCAGCCGCACACCCTGGTCTTCCCGTTCCCCCAGTGGGTGAGCCGCTTGGCGGGGCCGCCGTCGACCGGGGAGATGTGCACCTCGGGTGCGCCGTCACGGGTGGAGGTCCAGGCGACGAGGGTGCCGTCGGGCGAGATGCGGGGATGGTTCGCCGGTACGTTGTCGGCGCTGACCCGCCAGGCCCTGCCGCCGTCCAGTGGCGCGAGCCACACGTCGTCCTCGGCAGTAAAGGCGACCAACTCGCCACGCAGATGCGGGTACCGGAGATACGCGGCGGAGGCGGACGATACGGATGACAGGGGCGGCGAAGACGATGCGGGCTGAGTCACGTGATCACCCTACGCAGCGGCGGCCGCCGCGGACAGGGGTCGGAAGGACCCTCGCACGTCAACCGGCGGCGGCGCGGCCTCACTTGCCGCGGACGGGCCAGCAGGTGGGACCGCCCTGGCACCAGATCGTGCGCGTGACGGTCACCGTGACCGCCGGCTCCGGCTGCCCGTGGGTGGGCCGGTAGGTGACGGGCGGCCGGTACGCCGGCCGGGTCGTGGCGCCGCAGTCGCCGAGGCCGCGCACGTGGAACCACACCTTGCCGCCCACCTTGGCGGTCAGGTCCCCGCGCACACAGGCCCCGTCGACGGCCCGGGTGACCTTCCCGGTGACGGTGATCTTCCGGCCGTCCTTGGTCTCCCCCTGGCAGTCCACGGAGACCACGGTGGCCCCGGACGCCGACGGCGACCGGTTCCCCTGATTCCCCTGATTCCCCGCCGTGCGTGTCCGGCCGCCGCCGTCGTCGCTGCCCGTGCAGCTGAGCCAGTTCACGGGAGCGTGCCGCCGGTTCAGCTCCGCCGTCGCCGTCCTGCCGGTCGTGTACGCCGCGGACGCGGCGCTGAGCCCGCCGGGATCACAGGCGACGGCCCCGCCCGCGGCGACCACCACGAGCACCGCCGCACCCCTCACCCGCCGCCCGCGCGCCAGGTGCCGAATCCGTCTCAATGCCCCCACGTACGGCAGACTGCCACCGCCGCGTCCGGGGCGGTAGAGCGCATACGGTCACGTGCGCGCCGCGCGTGACCGTGCTCGTGCGGCCGACCGGTCGGCCGTGCGTGCGGCCGTGTCTGCGGTCGTGGGGCCGGCCGGTTGGGGCGTGACCTGCCGGTCAGGACCAGCGGCCGGTACGGCCCAGCAGCAGGGCGGCCGCGGCGGTGCCGGCGGTCGACGTGCGCAGCACGGTGGGCCCGAGCACGTACGCCTTCGCGCCGGCGTCCCCGAACTGCGCCAACTCCTCGGGGGAGACACCGCCTTCGGGGCCGACGACCAGCACGATCTCACCCTCGGCGGGGAGTTCGACGGTGGCCAGGCGTTCATCGCCGCTCTCGTGGAGCACGGCGGCGAAGTCGGCTTCGGCCAGAAGTGCGGCAACCTGTTTGGTCGTCGCCGCGTCCGCGACCTCGGGGAAGCGCGCCCTGCGGGACTGCTTGCCGGCCTCGCGCGCCGTCGAGCGCCACTTGCCGAGCGCCTTCAGACCGCGGTCGCCCTTCCACTGCGTGATGCAACGGGAGGCGGCCCACGGCACGATCGCGTCCACGCCGACCTCGGTCATGGTCTCCACGGCGAGTTCACCGCGGTCGCCCTTGGGCAGGGCCTGGACGACGGTGATGCGGGGGGACCCCGGAGGTTCCTCGACGAGGGCCGCCAGATCCGCGATCACCAGCCGGTCCTTGCCCTCGGCGGCCTTCACCACGCCCTCGGTCCAGCGCCCGCGGCCGTCGGTGAGCACCACGTCCTCGCCCGGCCGCAGCCGCTTGACCGAGACCGCGTGCCGCCCCTCGGGGCCGTCCAGCACGAACTCCGTGCCCAGGTCCTTCAGTTCGTCCACGACGAACACCGGCGCGGTCATCGCGCGTCACCTCCTGCCGCCGGCCCGGCCGCCAGCGCCGCCCGTGCCTCGTCGAGTTCGGCGACCAGCACCTCCACCAGTCGCCCGGCGGGCAGGTCGCGGGCCATCCGGTGGCCTTGGCCCGCCCACAGTGCCATGCCCTGCGCGTCCTTCGCCTTGGCGGCCGCCTTGCGCAGCGGGGCGGTGAGGTGGTGGACCTCCGGGTAGGCGGCGGGGGCGTACGGGCCGTGCTCCCGCATGAAACGGTTGACCAGCCCGCGGGCCGGCCGCCCGGAGAACGCCCGGGTCAGCTCCGTACGCGGGAACACCGGGTCGGTCAGCGCCTGCTTGTGCCGGTCGTGCGCGCCGGATTCGGGGGTGGCCAGGAAGGCGGTGCCGAGCTGGGCCGCGCCGGCGCCCGCCGCGAGCACGGCGGCGATCTGGCTGCCGCGCATGATGCCGCCCGTGGCGATGATCGGCAGGCCGACCGCCTCACGGATCTGGGCGACGAGCGAGAGCACGCCGATCCCGGCGCCGTCCTGCTCCGGCACGTCGCGGTGGGTGCCCTGGTGGCCGCCGGCCTCCACGCCCTGGGCGATCACCGCGTCCGCGCCCGACCGGTCCACGGCGAGCGCCTCCTCGACGGTGGTGGCGGTGGCCAGGACGAAGCTGCCGACCCGGTGCAGGGAGTCCACGACCTCGCGGGCGGGCACGCCGAAGTGGAAGGAGACCACCGGCACCGGGTCGTCCAGGAGCACGGCGAGCTTGGCGTCGTAGCCGTCGTCGCGTCCGGACTCCGGGTCGCCGAGCTCGGTCTCGTACCAGCTGGACTCGCCGGCGAGCTGGTGCGCGTAGAGGTCGACGGCGGCGGTCTCGGTGCTCTCCGGCTGCGGCATGAACACGTTGACGCCGAAGGGGCGGCCGGTCAGTCCGCGCAGCTGCTTGATCTCCTGGTACATGCCGTCGGCGGTCTTGTAACCGGCGGCGAGGAACCCGAGTCCGCCGGCATCGGACACCGCCGCGGCGAGCGGCGGCACCGCGGGACCGCCCGCCATCGGCGCCTGCACGATCGGGTGCGGGAAGAGATCGGTCAGTGCGGAGGACATGACGGCATGTTGTCACGTCCTTGGGACGAGTCCACATCCGGGCGACCTCTGGCATATGCCGGAGGAAACCCCTCCAGACCGCACCGGCCCGGGGGGACGATCCCCCGGGCCCCGGCTGGCCCCAGTCCCGCGTCAGCGCCCGTTGAACGCGTCCTTCAGCCGCGAGAACAACCCCTGCTGCCCCGGCTGACTGTGCCTGCCCGGGGGACGACCCCCGGACCCCCGGCAGACCCACCCGGTGTCAGCGCCCGTTGAACGCGTCCTTCAGCCGCGAGAACAAACCCTGCTGCCCCGGCTGGAACTGGCCCTGTGGGCGTTCCTCGCCGCGCAGCTTGGACAGCTCGCGCAGCAGGCGTTCCTGCTCGGGGTCGAGCTTGGTCGGGGTCTGGACCTCGACGTGCACGATGAGGTCGCCCCGGCCGCCGCCACGCAGGTGCGTGACGCCCCGGCCGTGCAGCGGGATCGACTGGCCGGACTGGGTGCCCGGACGGATGTCGACCTCCTCCAGGCCGTCCAGGGTCTCCAGCGGCACCTTGGTGCCGAGGGACGCCGCGGTCATCGGGATGGTGACCGTGCAGTGCAGGTCGTCACCGCGCCGCTGGAAGGTCGAGTGCGGCAGCTCGTGGATCTCGACGTACAGGTCACCGGCCGGACCGCCGCCGGGGCCGACCTCGCCCTCACCCGCGAGCTGGATGCGCGTGCCGTTGTCGACACCGGCCGGGATCTTCACGGTCAGGGTGCGGCGGGCGCGGATGCGGCCGTCACCGGCGCACTCCGGGCACGGGGTGGGCACCACCGTGCCGAAGCCCTGGCACTGGGGGCACGGGCGCGACGTCATGACCTGGCCCAGGAAGGACCGGGTGACCTGCGAGACCTCACCCCGGCCGCGGCACATGTCGCACGTCTGCGCGGTGGTGCCCGGGGCCGCGCCCTCGCCGCTGCACGTGTTGCAGACGACGGCCGTGTCGACCTGGATGTCCTTCGTGGTGCCGAAGGCCGCCTCGTCCAGCTCGACCTCGAGCCGGATCATCGCGTCCTGGCCCCGGCGCGTGCGCGAGCGCGGTCCGCGCTGCGACGCCGTGCCGAAGAAGGCGTCCATGATGTCGGAGAAGTTCCCGAAGGAACCGCCGGCTCCGAAGCCGCCCGCGCCGCCCCCACCGGACTGCGAGAGGGGGTCGCCGCCGAGATCGTAGACCTGCTTCTTCTGCGGGTCGGAGAGCACCTCGTAGGCGGCGTTGATCTCCTTGAACCGCTCCTGCGTCTTGGGATCGGGATTGACGTCCGGGTGCAGCTCGCGGGCGAGCCGGCGGAACGCCTTCTTGATCTCGTCCTGCGACGCGTCGCGGCGTACGCCGAGTACGGCGTAGTAGTCCGTGGCCACCTAAGACTCCGCCAGGATCTGTCCGACGTACCGTGCCACTGCGCGTACCGCTCCCATCGTTCCCGGGTAATCCATGCGGGTCGGTCCGACCACGCCGAGCTTGGCCACTGCCTCGCCGCCCGAACCGTAGCCGACCGACACGATGGACGTGGAGTTGAGTCCTTCATGGGCGTTCTCGTGACCGATGCGCACGGTCATGCCCGGATTCTGCGTCTCACCGAGCAGCCTCAGCAGCACGACCTGCTCCTCCAGCGCCTCCAGTACGGGCCGGATCGTGAGCGGGAAGTCGTGCGCGAAGCGGGTGAGGTTGGCGGTGCCGCCGATGACCAGCCGCTCCTCGTTCTCCTCGACGAGCGTTTCCAGCAGGGTGGACAGCACGGTCGCGACGGTGCCCCGGTCCTCGACGTCGAAGCCGTCGGGCAGGTCCTCGACGAGGTGCGGGACGTCCGTGAACCGGCGGCCCGCGACCCGGCTGTTCAGCCGCGCCCGCAGGTCGGCCAGGGAGGTCTCCCCGAAGGGCGCCGGGCAGTCGATCATCCGCTGCTCGACCCGGCCGGTGTCCGTGATCAGCACGAGCATCACGCGTGCGGGCGCGAGCGCCAGCAGTTCCACGTGCCGCACGGTCGAACGGGTCAGCGACGGGTACTGCACGACGGCGACCTGCCGGGTCAGCTGCGCGAGCAGCCGCACCGTGCGGGCCACCACGTCGTCGAGGTCGACGGCGCCGTCGAGGAAGTGGTGGATGGCGCGCCGCTCGGGCGCGGTCATCGGCTTGACCTCGGCCAGCTTGTCGACGAACAGGCGGTACCCCTTGTCGGTGGGGATACGGCCGGCACTGGTGTGCGGCTGGGCGATGTAGCCCTCGTCCTCCAGGGCCGCCATGTCGTTGCGGACCGTGGCCGGTGAGACGCCCAGGCCGTGCCGCTCGGTGAGGGCCTTGGAACCCACCGGCTCCTCGGTGCCGACGTAGTCCTGGACGATGGCGCGCAACACCTGAAGCCGCCGCTCGCTGAGCATCGCGCACACCTCCAGGGTCGTTCCTCGGCCACCCGCCTGGCACTCTGCGCATAGGAGTGCCAGCTCTACCCGGCCCAGTGTACGGCCGCCGGGTACGCCCCCGGCAAGGCCGGGCCCCGACAGCCTGCGAGGTCGGGACCGGGATCACCCGGGATCGGCCGGGATGTCGCCTCTCTTGGGGCCTTGCCGTCACCCCTCCCCCTTGAGACCTTGGCGTCACCCTGTGGCCGTGACCATGACCGTGGTATCAACGCGACCATGACCGTGACGGGGAAAGAGCCGGGCTGGGAACCGCTGGCGGACGGGGTCGGGCGCTGCCGTCTTCCCGTGTGGGACTGCACGACCGGGCTGGTGCTCGGGGAGGGCACCGCGCTGCTGGTCGACGCGGGTTCGAGCCGCGCGGAGGGCGCACGGCTGCGTGCGTGGGCGCGAACGCTCGCCGGTGGTGATGTGACACATCTCGCGCTCACCCACGCCCACTTCGACCACGTCTTCGGGGCGGCGGAGTTCACCGGCGCGGAGATCTTCGCCGCCGAGGGCGCGAACGCGGTGTTCGGCGACCGCGGCGAGCGCGCGGAGCTGCGCGAAGACGCGGTGCGCCAGGGGCTGGACGCCAGGGAGGCCGAGGAGGCGGCGGCCGTCCTGGTACGGCCCGGCCGCGAGGTCCGCGACCGGCTCACCCTCCGGCTCGGCGGCGGGCGGGAGGTGCTGCTGGCGAACATGGGTGCGGCGCACTCCCCGCACGACCTCGCGGTGGTGGTGCCGGGCGACCCGACCGTGGTGTTCTGCGGCGACCTGGTCGAGGAGTCCGGCGAACCCCAGGCGGGCCCGGACGCCGTGCCGTCCCGGTGGCCCGCCGCCCTCGACCGGCTGCTGGCCCTCGGCGGCGAGGACGCGCTGTACGTCCCCGGCCACGGAGCGGTGGTGGACGCCGCCTTCGTCCGCGCCCAGCGGGACGCGCTGGCCGCGCGCTTCGGCGTGTCGCGCTGATCGGACCCGGACCCTGTCCATATAGTCACTCGAATGCGCCCGCCCGTCTCCCACCACCGCCCTTCCAACGAGGGCCCTTCGGGCCCGCACCCCCGCCCACCCGTCTCCCACCACCGCCCTTCCAACGAGGGCCCTTCGGGCCCGCACACCCGTGTGTACTCGCCCGATCTCACTCCCCCCTGGAAGAAGCCCCGGACCGTGCCGGAGGTTCCCGCCGGTCCGGGTCTGGTGGTGGAGGAGCCCGGGACCGGCTTCTGCGGGGCGGTGATCCGCTGCGAGGCGGGCACGGTGACGCTGGAGGACCGCTTCGGCAAGCACCGGGTGTTCCCGCTCGCACCCGGCGGTTTCCTGCTGGAGGGCCGGGTGGTCACCCTGGTGAAGCCGTCGTCCGGCCCGGTACGGCCCACCCGTACGGCATCCGGTTCGGTCGCCGTGCCCGAGGCACGCGCGCGCGTGGCCCGCGCCGGGCGCATCTACGTCGAGGGCCGGCACGACGCCGAGCTGGTCGAGAAGGTGTGGGGCGACGACCTGCGCGTCGAGGGCGTGGTCGTGGAGTACCTGGAGGGCGTCGACGACCTGCCGGCGGTCGTCGAGGCGTTCGCGCCCGGTCCGGACGCCCGCCTCGGGGTCCTCGTGGACCACCTGGTCCCCGGCAGCAAGGAGTGGCGCATCGCCGAGTCGGTGACCAGCGAGCACGCCCTGGTGGTCGGCCACCCGTACATCGACGTCTGGGAGGCCGTGAAGCCGTCCTCGCTCGGGATCGGGTCCTGGCCCCGCGTCCCCCGCGGCCAGGACTGGAAGACGGGTGTGTGCCGCGCCCTGGGCTGGCCGGACAACACGGGCGCGGCCTGGCAGGGGATCCTGTCCAAGGTCCACTCGTACAAGGACCTGGAGCCCGCGCTACTGGGAAGTGTGGAGCGCCTCATCGACCATGTGACCGTAACCCTGGGTGCTCCGGGCCGTTGACATGTCGGGACCGGTGGGCTGTTCCCCGCCGACGCGGGGGTGAACCGTCGATCAGCTGGTCCACCCGGCCGAGCAGTTCGTCCTCCCCGCCGCTGCGGGGGTAATGCCTCAGTCCACCAGGTCCCGCACCACCGCGTCGGCCAGGAGCCTGCCCCGCAGGGTGAGCACGGCGCGGCCCGCCTCGTACGGCGCCTCCTGGAGCAGCCCGTCGGACAGTGCGCGCCGGGACGCGGTCAGGCCGTCCGGGCGCAGCAGGTCCAGCGGGACGCCCTCCCGGAGCCGCAGTTCCAGCAGGATGCGCTCCACCCGGCGGTCCTCCTCGGTGAGGAGTTCCCGGCCGGCGCCCGGCGAGCGGCCGGCCGCCAGGGCCGCCGCGTACGCACCCGGATGCTTCACGTTCCACCAGCGCACGCCCCCCACGTGGCTGTGCGCGCCGGGACCCGCGCCCCACCAGTCGGCGCCGCGCCAGTACAGCTCGTTGTGCAGGCAGCGGCCGGCTTCCGAGGTGGCCCAGTTGGACACCTCGTACCACTCGAAGCCCGCCGCGGACAGGGTCTCCTCGGCGATCAGGTAGCGGTCGGCGTGCACGTCGTCGTCCGTCATCGGGACCTCCCCGCGGCGGATGCGGCGGGCGAGCCCGGTGCCCTCCTCCACGATCAGGGCGTACGCCGAGACGTGGTCGGGGCCGGCGCCGAGGGCCGCGTCCAGCGAGGCCCGCCAGTCGTCGTCGGACTCGCCGGGGGTGCCGTAGATCAGGTCGAGGTTGACGTGCTCGAAGCCGGCGGCGCGCGCCTCGGCCACGCAGGCCTCGGGGCGGCCGGGCGTGTGGGTGCGGTCGAGGATCCTCAGTACGTGCTGCCGGGCGCTCTGCATGCCGAGGGAGATCCGGTTGAAGCCGCCCTCGCGGAGCGTGGCCAGGTAGGCCGGGTCGACCGACTCCGGGTTGGCCTCCGTCGTGATCTCGGCGTCGGCCGCGAGGCCGAACTCGTCGCGGATCGCCCCCAGCATCCGCACCAGGTCCTCGGCGGGCAGCAGCGTGGGCGTGCCGCCGCCGACGAAGACCGTGCGGACCTCGCGCGGGTCGTCGCCGAGGACCTTGCGGGCGAGGCGGACCTCGTCGGTCAGCGTCCCGGCGTAGTTGTCCCGGGAGGCGAGCACCCCGCCGGTGCCGCGCAGCTCGGTGGCGGTGTAGGTGTTGAAGTCGCAGTACCCGCAGCGGGTCGCGCAGTAGGGGACGTGCAGGTAGAACCCGAGGGGCCGCTCGGCCGCCCCGGCGAACGCCTGCACGGGCAGCGCCCCGTCATCGGGAACGGGCTCACCATCGGGAAGTGCGGAAGGCATGCCTTCCATTGTCCAGCACGCCGGAGGGAACCCGCGGTCCGGAGAGCCGGGTCGGCTCCTTGGGCGCCGCCGTCGTGTTCCGCTAGTCGCGCTCGGCCTGGAGCACCAGGAGGGCCAGGTCGTCCTCCGGTGGGCCCGTGCCGAAGTCGTGGACGAGGCGGCGGATGCGGTCGGCGATCGGTTCCGCGTCGAGCCCGGCGCAGCCGGCGAGGGCCGTGGCGAGGCCGTCGCCGTCGTCGAACTGGCGGGAGCCGGAGCGCCGCTCGGTGACGCCGTCGGTGACGCACAGCAGGGTGTCGCCGGGCCTCAGCTCGAAGGTCTCGCAGGAGTACGTCTCGTCCTCGATCACCCCGAGCAGCGCCTGCGGCCGGGCCACCGTACGCACACCGCCCGCGCCCCCGAGGACCAGCGGCAGCGGGTGCCCGGCGGAGGCGAGGGTGCAGCGCACGCCGCCGTCGAAGGGGGCCAGCTCGCCGTACAGCAGGGACAGGAAGCGGGTCTGGGTGTCACCGGGGACCGGGGTCCGTCCACCGACCGCCACCAGGACACGCGCGGCGGCGTCGGCGGCCTCGGTGGCGTCGTCGAGGAGGAGCTGGTTGAGGCGGTCCAGGACGTCGGCCACGCCGTAGCCCTCGCGGGCCAGCAGCCGCAGCCAGGGCCGGGCGAGCCCGATGACGACGGCGGCCTCGGGGCCCTTGCCCTGCACGTCGCCGACGGCGAAGCACCAGCGGCCGTCGCCGGCCGGGAAGAGGTCGTAGAAGTCGCCGCTGGGGCCGCCCTTGTCGCACGGCTCGTACACCAGCGCGCTGCGCAGGCCGGGGATCTCGGCGACCGCGCCGGGCAGCAGGCCGCGCTGGAGCACGGCACTGATGGTGGCCTGGCGGGCGTACTGCCGGGCCGCGCCGATGGCGAGGGCGACCCGGCGGCTGAGGTCCTCGACCAGCCCGGTGACCTCGTCGGGGAAGCGGAGCAGCCCGGTCCGCCCGATGACCAGCGTGCCCAGCGGACGGCCGCCCGCGATCAGGCGGTACGCCAGCGCCTCGCCGTGGCCCGCGTGCGGGCCGAGGGCCTCCCCGGGCCAGGGGTAGGGGGCGGGCCCGGACCGCAGGCCGTCGGCGGGGCGCGGCGGGTCCTTCTCCAGGGCCCGGCGCAGTTCCTCGATGCGGCTCTCGCAGCCGTGCCAGACCCGGGCGAGCCGCGGCCCGGCCGCGCCGGTCCCGTCGCTCCAGCCTCCGCCGCCCTCGCCCGAGCTCCAGCGCGAAGGCCCCCGCCGGCCGGTGGACTCGTCCTCCAGCCACACCGCGCACCAGTCGGCCAGCCGGGGCACGAGCAACTGCCCGGTCAGCGAGGCGACCAGGTCCTCGTCGAGCTGCCCGGCGAGCAGGTCGGAGGCCTCGGCGAGGAAGGACAGCGCGCCGCGCCCCAGCCAGTCCTGCTCCCGCCCGACGCGCTGCGGCTCGGGCGCGAGGACCTCGGCGATGCCGAGCCCGCCGTCCGCGGCGTACGCCTCCTCGTCCTCCTCCACCGTGCCGCCGTCGGCGGGCAGCCGTGCCCACACCGTCTTGGCGCCGGTCCGGTAGGTGACGCCCCACGCCTCGCAGAGCGTGGCGACCAGCCGCAGGCCGCGGCCGTACTCGGGGGGTTCGTGCGGTGCCCCGGAGCCGTGGTCGCGGGGGGCGCGCGAGGGATGCTGGTCGCCCACCTCGACCACGCAGGCGCCGGTCTCCGGCTCCAGCCGGCAGGTCAGCTCGACATCGGTGCCCGCGTGCACGACGGCGTTGGTGACCAGCTCGCTCACCACGATCAGGGCGTCGTCGGCCAGTCGCTCGCCGATCTCGAACCCGAGGTCCGCCCACTCGGCCAGGGCGGCGCGCAGCAGTGCGCGGGCGGAGCCGGGCGCCAGGGCACACCCCGGCAGTGCGGCGTGTGCCTGCGGACACGTGCCCGCGCCGTGCGCGGGAGCGCCGGACGCGTGCGCGGGCACCTCGAAGGCACGGGAGACGGTCTCCCGCTGTGTCGGAATGGCCCCCATCTGCGGCTCCCCCGGCGCTCCGGACGAATCGGTTCGGTCGATGCCGACAGGGTGACAGACCGACTGCGTCCATATGCAACGAGTTACCGAAGTGTGCCGCCTTGCAGGAGATCTGCGCCATCGAATCGATCAAAGCCGGACAGGTCCGAGCGCCGGTGAACGTGTTCGGTGATCGTTCCCCGCGCGTCCGAGGTGCGCGGGGAGTTCACCGGCCGCACCGGCTCAGCGATCACGCCTCACGCGCGCCCGCGTACATCTCGTCGATCAGATGCTTGTACTCCCGCTCCACCACGGGCCGCTTCAGCTTCAGGCTCGGGGTGACCTCGCCGTGCTCGACGTCGAGGTCGCGCGGCAGCAGGCGGAACTTCCTGATGGCCTGCCAGCGCTGAAGGCCCTCGTTGAGCTGCCTGACGTAGCCGTCGACCATCTCGACGGTCCGCGGCGCGGCGACGACCTCGGCGTACGACCTGCCCTCCAGGCCGTTCTCCTTGGCCCAGTCCAGGATCGCGACCTCGTCGAGGGCGATCAGCGCGGTGCAGAAGTTCCGGTCGGCGCCGTGCACGAGGATGTTGGAGACGTACGGGCACACCGCCTTGAACCGCCCCTCGACCTCGGCGGGCGCGATGTACTTGCCGCCGGAGGTCTTGATGAGGTCCTTCTTGCGGTCGGTGATGCGCAGATAGCCGTCCGGGGAGAGCTCGCCGATGTCGCCGGTGTGGAACCAGCCGTCGGCCTCCAGCACCTCGGCGGTCTTCTCGGGCAGCTTGTGGTAGCCCTCCATGATGCCGGGGCCGCGCAGCAGGATCTCGCCGTCCTCGGCGATGCGCACCTCGGTGCCGGGCAGCGGCTTGCCGACCGTGCCGGTGCGGTAGGCCTCGCCGGGGTTGACGAAGGAGGCGGCGGAGGACTCCGTGAGGCCGTAGCCCTCCAGGATGTGGATGCCAGCGCCGGCGAAGAAGTAGCCGATCTCCGGGGCCAGGGCGGCGCTGCCCGAGACGCAGGCGCGCAGCCGGCCGCCGAAGGCCTCGCGGATCTTGGCGTAGACGAGCGCGTCGGCGACCTTGTGCTTGGCGGCAAGGCCGAAGGGCGCGGAACGGGTACCGGTGCGCTTGAAGTTGTCCTGGGTGACCTTGGCGTACTCGCGGGCGACCTCGGCGGCCCACTGGAAGATCCTGTACTTGGCCGGGCCGCCCGCGCGGGCCTTGGCGGCGACGCCGTTGTAGACCTTCTCGAAGATGCGCGGCACGGCCGCCATGTAGGTGGGCCGGACGATCGGCAGGTTCTCGATGATCCTGTCGACGCGGCCGTCCACGGCACAGACGTGCCCGACCTCGATCTGACCGGAGGTGAGGACCTTGCCGAAGACATGGGCGAGCGGCAGCCACAGGTACTGCACGTCGTCGGCGCCGACCAGGCCGGTGGCGGCGATCGCCTTGGCCATGTACGACCAGTTGTCGTGGCGCAGCCGGACGCCCTTGGGGCGGCCGGTGGTGCCGGAGGTGTAGATGAGGGTGGCGAGCTGGTCCCCGGTGATCGCGCCGACCCGCTCCTTGATCAGTTCGGGGTGCTCGCCCAGGTGCGCGGCGCCGCGCCGCTCCAGTTCGGCCAGGGTGAGCACCCGGTCACTGGTCTCGACGCCGTCGGGGTCGATGACGACGACATGGTGCAGCTCGGGCAGCTCGGCGCGCTTCTCCTCGGCCTTGGCCAGCTGCTCGGCGTTCTCGGCGACGAGCACCCTGCTCCCGGAATCCGAGAGGATGAAGGCCGACTCGTCGGCGTTGGTCTGCGGGTAGACCGTGGTCGTGGCCGCGCCCGCGCACATGATGCCGAGGTCGGCCAGCAGCCACTCCACACGGGTGGAGGAGGCGAGCGCGACCCGCTCCTGCGGCCGCACGCCCAGTTCGACGAGTCCGGCGGCGATGGCGTAGACCCGCTCGGCGGTCTGCGCCCAGCTCAGCGACTTCCAGTCGTCCGGGCCCTCGCCGGAGGACGCGGGTACGGGGTAACGGTAGGCCTCGGCGTCCGGTGTGGCCGCCACGCGCTCCAGGAAGAGGGCCGCCACGGACGGCGGACGGTTCTCGATCAGGGTCTGTGCGTCGCTCACGACATCCTCCGGGGCCCGCGGCAGTGCGGCTGGCTCTTTGCGGCTGGGTGACTCTCGGGTGGCGGTTCGGTGGTTCGAACTGTTGCTTAACTCACGAGTAACTAACGAGCAGGATCAGACTAAGGCGCGACCGGCCACCGCGTAAGGGGCCGCGCCCGGCCATTCCCCCGGAGAGCCACCACACAGAGCTACCGCGCGGATGCGCGAGGGCCCGCCGCGCTTTCGCACGACGGGCCCCTTTTTCACCCGCTTCGCCGGGTGGGCGGCCGCACACCCGGAGCTACCAGGCGGTCACTTCTTGCCCTTGGCCGACCCCGCGCTGTCGTCGCTGGAGAGCACCGCGATGAAGGCCTCCTGCGGGACCTCCACGGAACCCACCATCTTCATGCGCTTCTTGCCCTCCTTCTGCTTCTCCAGCAGCTTCCGCTTACGGGAGATGTCACCGCCGTAGCACTTGGCGAGGACGTCCTTGCGGATGGCGCGGATGGTCTCGCGGGCGATCACCCGGGAGCCGATGGCGGCCTGGACGGGCACCTCGAAGCTCTGCCGCGGGATGAGCTCCCTGAGCTTGGCCACGAGCCGGACCCCGTACGCGTACGCCTGGTCCTTGTGGGTGATCGCCGAGAAGGCGTCCACCTTGTCGCCGTGCAGCAGGATGTCGACCTTGACCAGGGAGCTGCTCTGCTCGCCGGTGGGCTCGTAGTCGAGGGAGGCGTAGCCGCGGGTCTTGGACTTGAGCTGGTCGAAGAAGTCGAAGACGATCTCGGCGAGCGGGAGGGTGTAGCGGATCTCCACCCGGTCCTCGGAGAGGTAGTCCATGCCGAGGAGGGTGCCGCGGCGGGTCTGGCACAGCTCCATGATCGAACCGATGAACTCGGTGGGCGCGAGGATCGTGGCCCGCACGACCGGCTCGTACACCTCGTCGATCTTCCCCTCGGGGAACTCGCTGGGGTTGGTGACCGTGTGCTCGCTGCCGTCCTCCATCAGCACGCGGTAGACCACGTTGGGGGCGGTGGCGATCAGGTCGAGACCGAACTCGCGCTCGAGACGCTCACGGATCACGTCCAGGTGGAGCAGGCCGAGGAAGCCGACGCGGAAACCGAAGCCGAGGGCGGCGGAGGTCTCCGGCTCGTAGACCAGGGCGGCGTCGTTGAGCTGGAGCTTGTCCAGCGCCTCGCGCAGCTCGGGGTAGTCGGAGCCGTCCAGCGGATACAGGCCGGAGAAGACCATCGGCTTGGGGTCCTTGTAGCCGCCGAGCGCCTCCTCGGCCCCCTTGTGCTGGCTGGTGACGGTGTCACCGACCTTGGACTGGCGGACGTCCTTCACACCGGTGATCAGGTAGCCCACCTCGCCGACGCCGAGACCGTCGGCCGGCAGCATCTCCGGGGAGTTGGTGCCGATCTCCAGCAGCTCGTGGGTGGCGCCGGTGGACATCATCCGGATCCGCTCGCGCTTGTTGAGCTGACCGTCGATGACACGGACGTAGGTCACGACGCCGCGGTAGGAGTCGTAGACGGAGTCGAAGATCATCGCGCGGGCGGGGGCGTCGGCGACGCCGACCGGGGCCGGGATCTCCTTGACCACCCGGTCGAGCAGCGCCTCGACGCCGAGGCCGGTCTTGGCGGAGACCTTCAGCACGTCCTCGGGGTCGCAGCCGACGAGGTTGGCCAGCTCCTCGGCGAACTTCTCCGGCTGCGCGGCCGGCAGGTCGATCTTGTTGAGGACCGGGATGATCGTGAGGTCGTTCTCCATCGCCAGGTAGAGGTTGGCGAGGGTCTGGGCCTCGATGCCCTGGGCCGCGTCGACGAGCAGGACGGTCCCCTCGCAGGCGGCGAGCGACCGCGAGACCTCGTAGGTGAAGTCGACGTGCCCCGGGGTGTCGATCATGTTGAGGATGTGCGTGTTGCCGGGGTCGTGGGTGGGAGCCCACGGCAGGCGCACCGCCTGGGACTTGATCGTGATGCCGCGCTCGCGCTCGATGTCCATGCGGTCGAGGTACTGAGCGCGCATCTGCCGCTGCTCGACCACCCCGGTCAGCTGGAGCATCCGGTCGGCGAGCGTGGACTTGCCGTGGTCGATGTGCGCGATGATGCAGAAGTTGCGGATCAGAGCCGGGGCGGTACGGCTCGGCTCGGGCACGTTGTCAGGGGTCGCGGGCACGCAGGGTCCTGTTTCTTGAGGCGCCTTGTGCCTCGGGTCGGAACGATACGTAGCTTCCATGGTCCCACGGGTGGGGACCGGCGACCGGTTTGGGCCGCCCAGCGGGCCGCTGGTAGCCTGGGCGACTGTGTCTCATGCCCTCTACGCGCGAGGCACGACCTCAAGAAATCACCGGTGCGGGTCCCGTGCGGCCCCGTGCCAGAACCTGAAAAGGCTCATTCGTGGCGAACATCAAGTCCCAGATCAAGCGGAACAAGACCAACGAGAAGGCCCGGCTGCGCAACAAGGCCGTCAAGTCCTCTCTGAAGACCGCGATCCGCAAGGCCCGCGAGGCCGCCGCCGCGGGTGACGTCCAGAAGGCCACCGAGCTCCAGCGCGCTGCCGCGCGTCAGCTCGACAAGGCCGTCTCGAAGGGCGTCATCCACAAGAACGCGGCCGCCAACAAGAAGTCGGCGCTGGCCTCCAAGGTCGTCGCCCTCAAGGGCTGAACCCCTTTCTTGATCTGAACGGATCCCCAGGGATCCGACTTGGCCGGGAGGACTGAGGGCGGGCCCTCTCTCATCCGCCCCCGACCGGCCCCCCGGATCCGCGCGCGGCCTGCGTTCGCCACGCGGGCGCGGATCCGACCGGCGTGAACCGAGGACCCCGCCGCACTCCCTTTCCCCAGGGAGAGCGACGGGGTCTTCGGCGTGTCGCGGAGGCGTGCGGGGCCGCGAAGGGCGCGCAGGCGTGACGGGCAAGGAAGCCGGGGTGTCGCGGGGTGGGCGGGACTTTCGTGGGCGGGACTTTCGCAGCAGGTCCTAGGTCCTGTCGTCAAACTCCCGTCGTCCGCCCGGAGGGCGGGCCTCGCGGCGTCAGGTGCGTGCTCTGGGGGTCCCCCCTGCTCGAAGAGCTTGGGGGAGTGCCGGGCCCTGGCCCTCGTACTGGATGTAC